>CAIWTN010000001.1 GCA_903915625.1 uncultured Pseudomonadota bacterium
ACTCCAAATTGCACAGGGGCTTTATTAGTGACGAATTCATCGCGGCTGAAAAGTTACGCCTTGGGCTTGCGACGTCGCCGGATCTGGTTAGGTTCGCAGCTAAGCTGACTGAAGACGTCTTCCTCGATTAGATGATGCATAGGATCGATCCACGGGTTATGCACCAAGTATGGATTCTTATCTCCAGTAGCTAGCATATACACTCTCTGATCTGGAACAAAACGGTTCACGTAGCGATGGCCGGACGTGTAGGTCACGATATGGTATTCTGGGTTCTTCTCGCAAAAATCTTGCAGTGACGGTGTATCGCTACTTTGAAACATGCCAATTTGGCTAAACGGGTCAAATCCTAGCCAAAGTATCTCGTCGCGATCAACGATGATGCTCACGGCCTTGTGAAAGGCACCACTGTCTAGGATCAATTCAACGTGCTCTTTGTTGGCAACTGCGCCCACGAATCACCTCCCGATGATGACTATCGGTACGAGGGATGGTGATCCTTTAATTGCGGTGCGCGGCTAGGGGGTCGGGCACTCGCGCTAAGCTACTGAAAGCCCGGGATCTTTTGTAGGCATGTTTTGTGGCGCTCTAATAATGTCGATAAGTTGCTAGCAGTGCCCGACCCGAATGGCACACCAGAAAATTCAGTGAGTTGCAAGAAGTGCCCGACCCCATACCCCCTCATTTCATGCGTGCACAGATTGCCCAAACATTCATGTAAGTCGTCCCGGTGGCAGTGCACGTCCAACCGGTAGTCGAGTTCGGTTTGGTTTGTAACACCGCATTGGTGGCTAAATCACATCCTCCTCCGAGCACTTGTTTACCAGCTGAACAAGAGACGCTGCAGGCGCCGGCCGATGGACATGTGGCGACGACTTGTTCATAACCCATTGCTATCGATCCACTACCAATATCCAGGGCCGCTGTCGGGGCGGTGGAGCCAATCCCGACGTTGCCTACGGAACTCGTTCCGTTATGTGCAAGAATCACGTTGCCGTTTGATGCAGCAGATCCTGTGCCAGGGCCGCCATAGGCATAAACGTTGCCGCCACTGTTTGCTGCGGTTATACCGTAGCCGGTACCTCCGGTAAGGTACAGTGAACCGCCATTTTGTCCCGACACACCGCTCTGCTGAGCTGTACCCGATTGGATAGTTAGGCTGTTGCCAGCTATGTTGCTCGTAGTAGTTGCTACACTTATCGTCCGGTTAGAGCCTTGTGACATCATGATGTTGCCAGTAACTTCCAGCGTGCTACCTGGAGCCGTAGTCCCTATCCCGACGTTGCCGCCTATGCCTCGGAAAAATTGCTGCAAAATACTCGTAAAGTATGTTAAAAATACTTAATGAGGGTTTTTAAAATGTCTTTTGAATTTAATCGGCAAAAGAGCCAAAGCAACAAGTTAAAGCATGGGATTGATTTTACAGAGGCTCAAGCATTGTGGGCTGACCCTAACTCTATAATCGTGCCGGTAATGACAGATCCAGAATCTCGATGGATTGTAGTTGGGCTTGTTTTAAATATCAGTTGGACTGCGGTTATCACGTTTCGTGGCAACAGCGTCCGAATCATCAGCTGTCGACGATCACGCAAAAAGGAGATAGTTGCATATGAAAAGCAAAAAAAGTAAGAGGATATCTACTCAAGCATTCGACGCAAAATTTGATGAGGGTAAAGATATCAGCGAACATGTCGATTGGGATAGTGCGATGAAGATCATCAATATCTCGCTACCGCTTTGGGTTATTAAGGCGCTTGATGCAGAGTCTGGTCGCATAGGCATTGATCGACAAGCGGTCATCAAGACATGGATTGTTGAGCGTCTGGATCGCGCGGAGCGTGAACATAAGGGTGTTGGCTGAATTGTGGCGGCTAGGGGGTCGGGCACTGGCGCTAAGCTATTGAAAGCGCGAGATCTTATGAAGTCAGGTTTTGTGGTGTTCTGATGGTGTCAATGAGTTGCCATAAGTGCCCGACCCCAAGAAGCCAAGAAGTCTAAACGTGGACAAGAACAACTATTGGCAACTATGGAAGATCTTGATTTTGGACCGGTCTTAATCACTCGCGGTAAACACAAGGGCACCATTGGTTGCTAAGGCGACACCAACGGTCGGAGCGCACTAGTGTTTCTTGGCGCACCGTTTGTCTCGCCCTTTGTTTGGCTGCCGTTCAAAAGCATCGAGCCCGTGGGCAACGCAGCAAGCTTGGAGATCGAGGTGTTTAGAAAAGAGAATCCAAAGCTATGCGAAATTATGGGCGTGTGAGTTTAGGAGTCGCCCGAAGGGCACGGAGCGAAGCGGAGAGCACTTCGGGCTTAGTTCAAATTCAATGAGTTGCAAGAAGTGCCCGACCCCACGAAGTAGCACTTTTTGACTAACTGCCGCTTACCTTGGACAGCTGTCTTAAACGTGGATAAGAACACTTAGTTCAGTTCTGCCGATACTATCTTAACCGGCGTCCTATAAACGCGTTACACGGTGCGGATTACCATCCACTCACCGGAAAAGAAGCTTCAAGAGTGAAACCCACTGACGCAACGACGGACATCGTGAAATAGCTCGATCCCCACATCCCCTGGCCAGGTCCGCCACTATAGCAGACCAACTCGGCAAATAGCTGGGTACTGTTATAAGCATACACTGGCCCGGTACAGGTGCCTGTACCGCCGTAACTGGCTTTCATCGTGCCGACCCCTGCACGGTAATCAATGGCACTATTGGGTACCGGAAGCTTCGTGGTATCGATTGTATAGCCCCCCGGAATCGTCAAAAGGTAATATCCCGATCCGGCGCTCCCGGCGGTGGATTGCACATAGCGCCACCGCATTTCCATCGTATCCCCGACTCGTCTCCAGGAAACTTGGTCGGTGGCGGCTGTGCCCTTGGTCGGTGCCGTGGTCGTCGCGCCAATGGTCGAGGCTCCTGTATTGGTCCACCTGGTGAGGACCGCGGCCGAAGTCTGGAGCGTGGCATCGGGGAATTTAATGCCATCGGTGCCTGCAGTACCCGCAACTTCAAGCTTGGCGCCAGGCGCCGTCGTCCCAATCCCGACGTTGCCAGTGCTAGAAATATACATCCTCGTGGCTCCAGCCACTTGATCGTAGAAGAACATATCATTGGTGCCTGTACTGTTCCTGTCTCGACCAATAGACATGCCAGCAGTATTAGTGGGAGTTACAAATTGAATTCCCGACTGAGCCCCCCCTGCGGTGGGCTGCAATGTTATGCTCGGATTAGCGCCGTTAAGATGCAATATACTACCTGGAGATGTAGTCCCAATCCCGACGTTGCC
>CAIWTN010000002.1 GCA_903915625.1 uncultured Pseudomonadota bacterium
GGCGCCGTTGTCCCAATCCCGACATTCCCATTTGCTAAAACTAGTTGATTTGTGCCGGCAGTTAGTCCATTGGCAGCAAGTACCAGACTGCCATTCATGGTGTCGCCGGCTTTGTTGATCGGCGTGAAGCCAAGAGATGAGGTAATATCACCACTGGCCAGAGTGGTACCGGCAGAAACGCGGCCGTAAGCATCAGTAGTGACTTTAGCGTAAGTGCCGGCAGTGCCGGCATTTGATAGACTGACAGTGGCGATGTTGCCAGTGGTCGATACCGTGACTCCGGTACCTGACGCAACGCCAGCTACTTTGCCATTGAAGGTGTTGTAGTCAGAATTTGAGATCAGACCCGCAGTAACACTGGCTGCTGATGCTAGCGGGATATTCAGCGTGTGAGCATTGCCTGCTGATGACCAAGTTGGAGCAGTGCCAGTTGTACCGGGAGTGTCGAACGTCTGGGATGAGCCAGTCTGACCGTTAAGGCTATTTAATGAGGTTCCGATGGCACCAAGAGTTTGAGTAGAGGTACCGTCCCAATATTTGATCTGATTACTTGTAGTATTAAACCAGGTCTTACCTTTGTCGCCGCTGACAAGACCGGTTGGATCAGTAGTGTTTCCGCTGAGAGTTAAAGTTCTTGATGCTGCCATTTGGATGCTACCAGCACTCAGCACATCGTTAGACCCAAGATCCAGTGCACCACCCATGGTGTCGCCGGCTTTGTTTATGGGCGTGAATCCGAGAGATAAAGTGATGTCACTAGTAGTGAGAGTTGTACCGGCGGTAACGCGGCCATAGTCATCTGTCGTCACTTTAACGTAGGTCCCTGAAGTTCCAATAGTTGGAAGTTGGGCTGTATTTAAAGTACCGCTGGTAATCAGCGATGCTGATATCGGCGGTATATCGCTGGCGCTAAGCGTACTACCGGCAATTACGCGGCCGTAATCATCCGTCGTAACTTTAGCGTAGGTTCCGGCAGTGCCAGCAGTTGGCAGTTGTGCGGAGTTCAAGGTGCCGCTTGTAATTTGAACGGCAGATAAGTTCGGTATGTCTGATGCCAATAAAGTGCTACCAATGGTCACGCGGCCTTTGCTGTCTACTACGACTTTAGAATAAGCACCGGCTGTCCCAACATCGACCAAAATTGGATTTGGAAAAGCACCTGTTAGATCACCGCCAGCAGCACCAATAGGTGCTAAACCTGAGGCCCATCTCAGAGTACCTGAGCCATTCGTCGCTAACACTTGGCCGCTGGAGCCATCCGCATCTGGTAACTCCCAAGTAATCGACGATGCTAGCGTGTCGGGAGCTTTCAATGTGATCGAATTATTGATGCCTTTATCATTTAAGATCAGTTTACTTGAAGTCGTACCATTGCCCTGGACAGTGACATTTCCGGAAACAGTAACCGCACCAGAAGCGATGGTTCCTGTTGTATTAATTTCCGTAGAGCCACCGATTGTGGAATTGCCGTTTATAGTAGCTGTGGTGATTGTTTTATTGGTCAGCGTCTCTGTAGCAGCGCGCGTGACCACTTCACCCGACGCCGGATATGTAGCTGTAGAATTAACTCCGGTACCGCCGTTTGCTGTAGGCAATACACCACTCACTGCCGTACTTTGCGCTAGGTTTACCGCCCCGAACCCTACCGTACCACCAGCACCTGAAGTGAATACTTGATACTCACTGCCGGTAGCTGTAGATACTGGCAGATTTCCCGCGCCAATTAGGACGCCGTTATTGGCAAAGATCGTTGTCCCAGTGCCGCCACTAGATACAGGAAGTGTGCCCGTAACTCCGGCGGTTAAGTTCACGATACTGCCGGAGCCGTTACCCCCGGTCGGATTCGATGATGTCCACTGACTTCCATTATAGGTAAGCACCTGTCCAGAGCTCGGAGTCCCGGTGGCGATCGCTTGATTTTGAATCGTCGGGGCTAAAGGCGCGCCCCAAGTTAATTTACCGGTATCATCTTTGGTCAAAAATTGATTGGCGCCAGGCTTTGCCCCTATCGTCAAGGTGAGCTTCCCGTCTTCATCGAAGATCAATGTTTTAGGATCTACGGGTACTCGCAAAGCAAGCGGGACAAAGGAAAACTGCTGACGCGGATAAGTGATATTTTGAGAGGTTAGCTCTATATATACCGGCGAACTTCCGTCACCAAAAACTGTGGCTACCTGGTCAGCGGTGAACACGAGATCTAGCGCGAAAACGCCCGCACTTAAATTGATTCCAGAGTAGTCTAGAGTCTGTCCAATCTGCGCACCGTCCGTCGATGAGTTCCAAAATTTAACTTGAATCGACACCGGCCCTTCGAGTGGAGAGCCATCAAAGCGAGTCAGCCGACCGGAGTAGTTTATTGAGAAACTTGCTGCGATTAAATTTTCGGAAAAAAGCGCGCAGCACAAAAGGCCTGCGGCTATCCGTAGGCTTAGTTTTTGTTTGGTATGATAAAATCGTTCCAGCATGAGTAAGCCTAAATTCCATCCAAATGCAGACCAAGTACAGCAGTCGTCGGATGGTTTCACTCTATTGGCCCAAACTAAACATCGGATTTATTTCACAAAAGTTGAGCGCGATCCATAACCATATGATATTTAATGAAGTTTTTGAATTGATTCGACTAACGGACAGGTGGCACAGGACTTGCCGTAGACCTGGTCAAACGACCGCAATCCATCCCCAAAATCCAATCTGTTTGTAAAAATCACTTAACAGACGCCGCCACCTGATAAATTTGCTGTAAGGATTTTTGCACCGTTTGGATCAGACCGTTTTGCGCTAGTACCGGAATCCCTTGGTCGTCAATTGCAACGTTCCCAATAGTGACAAGGTGACCAGTGCCACTCAAATCAAATCCGGCGCTAAGTAGTCGATAGTCCTTGATGGTGTTAGTACCGCTCAGAAAGGTATAAACATACATGTACAGACCGTTACCGAAGTCATAGTGATCGACTCGGTAACTATAAGTGGTCTGAATCGTGCGAATCACGACAAACTGCGACGAGTCGATCGCCACATTCCAGCCGCGCACCCACCCTTGGTCGCCATTTGAAGCTACCGATTTTGTGTCGACGCTAATCGGTGTCACTCCAGATGAAGTCATCAGCGCCCGCTCGTTAGCGGGATCACCCTGTTTGGGGCCGACCACATTAAACTGCTTATCGCTCGGAATCGGCAATTTAATTGCCGATCCGAAAAACCAACTAACGGTAGGTGGATTCGAATCGATGGGGGTGATGCTAGTCACCTGTGGAGTCCCTGAGCCAGAGTAAGGTTGCTTAAGTAAATCGGAAAATCGCTGAGTCGCCGCACCTGACGCGTTGCAAAGTTGAGCAAATTGTTCACCATGGGCCTGCTGTTTCACAATCGAGGCCTTGGCTGCAGCAGTGCACCATGCATTCAACCGATCCGCTATGGCCCCGTCTACTTGAGTCACTGGGCCGGTTGGAGAGGCTGCACCCGTCGGAACGTTTTTTGTACCGGAAGTCTGATCACCAGATGCGTTAGACGAGTCTTGCGGAGCAGTATTAATTTTTGAGGATTTATTTGCGTTATTCCCGCTACCTTTGGACTGTGGCGCTGTACTACATCCCCACAATTGGATAACGGACGATGCGGCAAGTGAGCTGATCACGAGTAGACGCATGAGAAACCCCCGACGCGATTAATGCGGACAATCATATTGGGTTATCGGCAGTCTCAGCCCAGCTCTTTAGAAGGATTCAAAATTAGGGCATTTATTTAATAAAATTCATGTCTTTGAATACCAGGGTTAAGGCTCCCTGAAAGATTTTCAAGTGAATGTGAGGTCAACTTTCTACTAAAGTTTTGACCTCACTCTTCCGATAAGTGGTCAGGAGTAGAGGAAGTATGCGACTAAAATTTCTAAATTCTATAAAAATCGCACGGCTTCACGCGATATTATTAGCACTCATGGCTAATGGCTGTGGGGGTGCTAGTCTAAATTCTGCTGCTTCAAAGGGGACCGCAAAAGGGTCAAAGCCCACGAGTGATGTAACCGAGGCTGAGGAGAGTACCTCCACTCCCGTAGACAAAAATAAAAACAGCACAAGTCCCCCTACACTTTTGCTTAACGCCACTTATAAAATTCGGGCTGGTATCGTCACTGGCAATGCTTCCGGCACCGCAAATAATTCCGCTCAAGTTTGCGACGGAGATATCGCCATTCAGGTCAACAGCAGCTTCGGCAGTGACGGTAAGGAACTACTCAACTTCCCTAAAGCGGCCATTAACTGCGCCTTGGTGGGTCAAGTTGATTTACAAAAAGCCCTTGGTAGTCTGTCTAAAGGTTTCAGTGGAACTCCGAAAAATCCTTTCATAACTGCAGATAATTTACTTTCTGTCGAGAATCTAGGTCCAGGTACCTACCAGCCTGCAAGACCAATATTGCCATCGTTGCTGGCAGCGAGCAAAAAAGATTTAAAGAATCTTGATTTAGTTCGGACACTAACTCTAAGCACCCCCACCAAGATTTCGACCGGTACCGTAGCGGTCAAAATGAATTCCTACGACGAAATTTATCGGATTGCTGGAATGGACTTAACGCTGCCAAAGGTGGCTCAATTCACCGTCACCAATACTGGCTTCGATGGGATCGACAAAGGCGCAAACTTTCTCTTTGACTCGATGACGCTGGGAATTAGCACCTACCCTCCCGCGATCACCACATTGTCGATACAGGCACCACTAAATTTACTTCTAGCTGCATCCAGCGCTAAGGATGCAGCTGCTACCGCAAATAATGCAGATTCCTTCGGCAAAACTGTAGAAGGAGCAACCTCCGGTCTCGCCAGCTTAGTTAAAATTCGGATCGATCTAGAACTGGTGAAACAAGAAGGATTGGACGAAGCCGCAAATAAAGTGGTGCTTAATTCCAATTACAAAGAATCCATAGGTGGCAAGTCGACTGGCCAATGACACCGACCAAAGCCGCTAGTTACAACGAACACGAATATCCAGGCTCTATAAAGTCGCCGGCTGACTTGCAGATGTCTGTAGAGCTTCTAACTTAACCATAGCAATCTGCATCGACTGATTGTGGCCCTTATTAAGGCCTCTTTACTGAAGCAGGAGATTGCTATGGAACGGATAGCTTTAGGTTTAGATTTACAAGGCCTCAGGAGCTCACCAGTGCCTAAGTTGAGCTGGCTACGAAGGAAAATGCCAGATCACCCTGAACGCGGCGCTGCAGCATTAGAATATATTTTAGTTAGCACCTTTGCCGCAGTCGTCACTATTTCGGCTCTCGGCTTCGTCAGCAAAATCATCAAGGAGGAATTAGCCACAATGGCTAGCAAGCTAGGTAGTAACGAACAACCCGATATCAGCAATCCTTTTGCACCCTAATTTGTGGCCCTAAATATGAACAGCCTCACTTGGCTCGTGATTGCCGCTTTGTGGATAGAAGCGTTTATCTTTGATTTTGGCACACAGCAATTCGAGGCCGGTTATCGAGAGGTACTGGCACTGCGCCGGCGCATCCTGACAGGTCCTGCTGCGGCTATTGATAACTTTTGTGCAAGGCGCCTGGACCCACCTAAAGGTCCTTTACGTTGCACCCTGCAACTTACTTGGTGGCAGCATGAGAAAGAAAGTGATCCTTGCTCGGCAGCAAGTAATTTAGTTGAATTACAACGAGCAGTCGCGCACGAGCGACGCTACCATATACTTTGGCGGTGTGATTTTCATTGGCTCTCTGACCGTTGGAAGGGCAAAGGTTCCTTGCATTTACCAGAGATGACCGTGACACTGATGCGATGAGCTATCCTAGACCGGGCTCTGTTTTAGCTGATATGATGACTGATCTTGGGTAGGCTTTTTCTTAAAAGTAAAATTCAATGCGTAAGATGCATGGCAGATAGAGGTTTACTATGCAGATCAGACTCGGGTTTTCTGGAACCGTTGGCAAGACGCCTTTGATCCGCATTCGCTCTTTATCCGAGGCCACAGGCTGCGAGATTTTGGGTAAAGCCGAGTTTTTAAATCCCGGCGGATCGGTCAAAGACCGTGCAGCATTAGGCATTATCGAAGATGCAGAGGCAAAGGGCCTACTCGCACCGGGAGGCACTGTAGTTGAGGGTACAGCAGGAAATACCGGCATCGGCCTCGCCCACGTGGCCAACGCCCGCGGCTACCGCACCATCATCGTAATACCCGACACCCAAAGCCAAGAGAAGATCCAGTACCTAAAAGCTATAGGTGCTGAAGTACGAGCCGTACCAGCAAAACCATACAGAGATCCAGATAACTACAATCACGTGGCGAAACGCCTTGCAGCAGAAATTTCCGGCGCTTATTGGGCAAATCAATTTGATAACACTGCCAATCGCGATCAACACATCAAAACTACAGGTCCCGAGATCTGGCAAGAGACTGACGGTCGAGTCGACGGCTTCGTGTCTGCGGTAGGCACCGGTGGTACCCTTGCCGGCGTTTCTACATATCTGAAAAGTCGAAAATCATCTGTGCGCACGGTATGCGCCGACCCCCATGGAGCTGGCATCTGGTCATGGATCAAGCGCGGTAATCTTGATTTCAATGCTGGCAGCTCAATTACCGAAGGCATTGGACAAAATCGCGTCACGGCAAATCTCGCGGATGCACCGATTGACGATGCCTACCGGATCGGCGATAAACCCATCGTCGAAATGGTCTACGCGATGATCCGGCGAGAGGGCTTATTCCTTGGCTCTTCCGCTGCCCTAAATCTTTGCGGTGCTTACAGGCTCGCAAAAGAACTCGGCCCCGGACACGTCATCGTCACTATTCTGTGCGATAGCGGCAGCCGTTATCTGTCTCGACTGTTTAACCCAGAGTGGCTGGCCACAAAAAATCTAGTGCCGACTGCAAAAGATCTCTCGTTTACTGAGAGTCTATTTGCCGACGTCTGAGTCCTGCGGGTGAACGGAACTGTTGGAGAGATAGAATCTTTAGCTTAAAAGCTTATGTAACAAACTTAAATGGCGCCTTTATTAAGCGTGTTTTTCACTTCAGCACGGACGACTTTTCATAAAAAATTATAAATGAACGTCGGCTCACCAACAGATCACTTCTTTAGGCATCAGCTCTAGCTAACGCGAAGCGTAAGTGAGTTCAGAGCAGTTTTTCTGCTGACCTAGTCTTTATCCACGGCCAAAAGAAACTCTAATTCTTTTTTTGCCATCTTTAAAACATTCGCAATCTGCTCCAAGGACATTCCGGCGTCCATGAACTTGCGAATCATCGCTGCTTGAGCCCTCTGCGCACCCTCTTCTCGTCCCCTCTGCAGGCCCTCATCGCGCCCTTCTTCTCGCCCTTCTTCTCGCCCTTCTTCTCGCCCTTCTTCTCGCCCTTCTTCTCGCCCTTCTTCACGCCCTTCTTCACGCCCCTTCTGCAGCCCTTCATCACGAGCTTCATCAAGCTCCATGCTGACGCGAAGCATGCCAAGCTCGCGTGCACGGGCGATCTGTTGCGCTTCGTCCATAGCAGAGATCTCTTTCAGTTTGTCAAAAGTCTTCTTGATGATGGGGTCAGACATAAGGCCCTCGCTAGCGTCTGGCTGGGTAGCCTTCATAAAGAACTTGGCCCATAAATGCAGCCTACCTTGATGGGCTTGGTGGCCTTGCTGCCCTGGGTAAGTTGAAAGTAACTTAGGTAATTCGACGAAATCCAGCCGAAAATGCTCCACCGCCGGCACCATCAGAGGCTCCCGGTAGGCGCGGATGATGTGGTGAGCCTACGTCACAGCAACTGGCGAGAGCCAACGACATGGACGGACATCGAGCAAGAGGACTTGGGGTGCATTTAGGGCTGCTCATCCCATGCTGCGCGGCAGCGAAGTTAGCATGACTAGGGTGGTAGCTAGGCTTAGGTCGGATGCTTAAACTAATTCGAAAAAAATGTGGAAGTCATTCACTCAGCTTTTTTGGCTAAATATCCTCAGCTCACACTTACGAGCGGCCTGCGCGTCTAGAGTTTGGAAAATCAGCAAGTTAGCGCAAGTGACTGACCCCAATAAATAAATATTAAAGTTTATTCTTTTTCCCACCGATTGCTCCTCAGGCTTTCGGATTTGGAGGAATAAACTTTGAAAAAATCACGCATCAAGAGCTGTTACGCAGTGATGCTAATGATGATCACTGCAGTTCATTGCGGCGAGCCTACAACAGTATCCACCAAAAGAACGACACCGACGGACAGCGTCAATTTTGACGGTAAAAACTCGAATCTTGAAGCCAAAGCAAACGCCAAATGCCAACAGGACACGCAATTGGATTTGGCGCCAGCAGCAACGGTGGGCTACACTGATTCGATTCAGCCGTATTTAGAGGACACCTGTATTGGCTGCCACAGAACAGGTGGTCTTCCCCCCGATTTATCGAGCTACAGCAAGGCTAAAGCCGCTGCAGCTGCCTCGCTTGCCTCCATGAACAAGGGCACCATGCCTCCAGCTCCAGTAGGCGGTGCAACTGCACTCGAAAAAGCAACTTTCGCAGCATGGATCGCTGGTGGCACTCCAGAATCAATCCCAACTGCTCAGTCAGGCAAGACTACTTCCTCGGCTTCTCAATCATCCGGTGCGACATCAAGTGCCGCATCTAGTGCGCGGCCAGCAACAGTTTGTAAAAAATTAGCATCATCGCCATCTCAATCCGTCGACACTGAAGATACCAAGGTACCGACCACAAACAACCGTAATAGTAACCCAGCGCCTGCACCAGCGCCCGCACCAGCGCCTGCACCAGCGCCTGCACCAGCGCCCGCACCAGCGCCTGCACCAGCGCCTGCACCAGCCCCTGCTAAACCCACGATTACTTATTCAGCGAACATAAAGCCATACTTCGATGCAGCATGTGCAGGCTGTCACGGCCGCGCTCCCGCCCTCAGAACTTACGCGAATGTCAAAGCTGCAGCTGCCGCGAGCCTGGCCTCTATGAGGCGAGGCAGCATGCCACCCGGAGGCGGCGCGCCTGCGAAAGACATTACAAATCTGCAGGAGTGGATTAACGCCGGTTACCCGCAATAATTGGAGGGGGTCAGGCACTCAACGCAAATAACCGAAAACACAGCGCTCTGCCATTTGTCCTTGAAATGGTCTGTCACTGAAGCGGCAACTTCGGCGACTACAAGTTACCAGATGCGACACACAGGAAAATTCCGCATTTGGACCGACATTCTCTGCATAAGCTTCGGAGGCAAACCTACTGCTTTGGTACTTTGCAATCCTTAGCAGACTCATCATCGGCCAAGGTCGCCAACGGATGACCCGCGGCTGCGAAAGCACATTTCAGCCAGCCTTGATAGAGAGTCACCTGAACCAAAGTACCGTGTCCCTCGTCGCATGGTGCATCAGAGCTCGGGCCTGAAATGACTCCGACCAGCTCAAGCTTACCCTCGCGGTCGACAAAACCGGGACCACCAGAGTCGCCATGACAGCCACCTTTGCGTGTGTATGGTTTTAGCGTGAAGGTGTTGGTCTCAGGCTCCATAAGGTCCACCTCCACAGTGGCTTGTCGCAAGAAACCGAATTGTCCACGCACATCGGGGTGAATCTCCCCTGCACTACCGTACCCCGCGATCAGAATCAGGTCGCCGCTTTTTAGCGGTGGTTTAGTCGCCAGCTCGACCGGTTTCAGCTGAGATGGCAAGTCCCCAGTAAATGTGATGATACCGATGTCGTGGTGATACCTGCTGGTCCAGCCAGGGTGCCGCATGAAATTGTCAGCTTGAATCCCCGGTAGGCGCCAATAGCGAGGACCGATACCGATATCTAATTGCTTAATGTTTACCAAACAGTGAGCTGCAGTGACGATTTGGTGTGGACCCACAAGTATGCCTGTGCACTGCTGTCCTGAGCTCGCTGCGTTTCTGGCAATCAGAGAAACCGTGTGAGCTAGCGAGCGCTGGTCATTCACCATGTGTGCAAACTGACCACCGACTACTCGCACTTCGCTAGAGTCAGACTTATGATTGGCGCGGCAGCCTGAGATTACCACGCTAATTAGAGAAAGTGTGGAGGCGAGCCAGAGTGATTTCATCGGAGTCCCCTGTGTGCTGCGGGCTTAAAGAGCTCAGTTTGGATTGGTCTATTGCATCTATCCTATTTCAAAATCAGACATGTGGCCATCCCGACGCCAGGCCATGGACACTGGGCCGCAGACCGACATCTAGAGGCCACGTCACTCTGCCGCCCTCTGGCACATACGAGTCAATGGGCATGGTTGGAGTACTAGCCGATATTCCAATAGATGTTTCAAAACAAAGGCGGATAAGCGATAAGTACGCTGCCATCGGCATCGGCTCAAACCCGCGTGCAGAATTTGGGCCCCACTTCTACCAAATTTTTAATTGCGGATGTCATGAAACAGACGCTCAAACTACTAACTTCACTAAGTATTATGTGGGGCTGTGGGAACGTTAATCAACCAAATCACCTCACTGTCATTGGCGGCGAAGAGATTGCGGCGGACGATTATCCAGCGGTGCTCACCGTGTTGCAGCCATCAGGTGATCCATGTTCTGGTACCTTGGTTGGACCCGGTACGGTACTTACGGCAGCTCACTGCAGCTTAGCTGAAGGCATAACGGTCTTAGGGCGACCAGTAACTGTTGTTTTGCGTGGGGACGACTCTGGCAACGCCGGAGAACAAGATCTCGCTGTACTAAGAATTGCCGCACCGATTGCGGAACAGATTGAGCCAATAATGATCACCGGTGACGAGCCGAGTTTCGGCGCAGCGGTCACCCTAGTCGGATTTGGGCGCAATCAACCAGGACACGGTGGCGAGCTCGGCATTAAGCGGCGTGGCGAGAATCACTTAAGTTCGGTAGATGAATTACTGCTGATTACGTCGACCGCTGCAGATAACGCTAACTCGCACCGCGCCAACATCGCACCCGGAGATTCCGGTGGACCATTGTTGTACGCGAGGCGATTAATCGGCGTCGCTACCGGGGCCTCATTGGAGCCAGGTGAAAGGATATATGGTTGGTTTGTAAACCTTGCCAGTCCTGCGAGCCGTGAGTTCCTCAAGAAAGCTGAAAGTCTAGGTGCAGTGTTCGCTAAGCCAAGTTAGACGCCCTAGGCGGCGGTGTTCACCAAAAACGCCAGCGCAAATCCCGTGCCAAAAGGCCTCCCAGCGAATTCAACCCAATAATATCCTTATATATTATCTGTTTATAAACCCCACTCAATTAAAACGAAATAAAGCCGATGTCCTGAATGTGCCAATAGAGTGAAACCAAAGGCCAATCGCTGCCTTTGGGTGAATTCAAGGCTCAAGAATGCCGGGACGTTTTGACCTCACTTTAAAAACGCTAAGCCTATGGATCGCCGCAGGTATATTGTGCTTCGCATTTTTTTCAGAAACATCATCCGCCACAAACTTCTCCATCAACTACTCCGGCCGACTGACTCACTCTGATGGCTCTCCACTCGAGGGACCGGTGGCGATTCAGGCCAAGTTTTGGAATGCTGCCACTGACGGCACTCAGCTTGGTCAGACCTTCGAGTACTCAGGAATCAATTTAAGTGCAGGCATTTTCACAGTGGATCTGGCGTTCACTGCTGATCAGATAGCTGTAATTTTCGGTGACGGAAGTTCGCTGGTCTATATCGAAATTTCATCCGAAAACAAGACCTATCCCCGTCAGCAGTTTTCCTACGTGCCATTTGCCTTGCGCGTACCAGTCGACGGAAAAACACTAGCCTTTGATACGAACGGAAAACTCTCTCTATCGCTGACGACTAAGCCAGGTACAAACCAGTTTTTAACCAAAGACAGCGACGGCAAATTAATCTGGGGCACTCCGGCAGCTGCGACGATTCAAAATCAAGCCATCGCAATCGGAACTCCCAGCTCGGGCCAAGTCCTAACCTATAACGGCAGTCAGTGGAGTGCGTCGACTCCCACAAGTGGCGGTGGTGGCGGCTCGGGCGTCACAGGCACACTCGCCGTCACAAGCGGTGGCACAGGAGCCACTAATTTCGCTAACAACGGTGTGCTAATTGGTGCCGGCAGTCTGCCCGTATCCACGGCGACTGGCAGTCAGTATCAAGTATTCACTTCCGGGGCTGGTGGGACGCTAGGATTCGGCACAGTAAACCTGGCGCAAAGTGCTGCGGTGAGTGGCGTGCTACCGACTGCAAACGGTGGTACCGGTGTTAATTCCACGGCCACATTTCCGGCGTCGGGCACAGTAGTCACTCGCGATGCTACAGAGACCCTGACGAATAAAACTTTCACCACAGCCACAATTAATGGGAATTCTACAATCGCTGGCTCGACGGAAATCAACACTATCGGAAGCATTGCATCTGGTGCAGCGACCATATCCGGCAACGTAACGATCAAAGGCAGCGGCACTACGGCAAGTAAACTGATCTTAAATGATAAGGGCAGCACTAATTCCGTCTCAATTAAGGCTCCAGACACATTAGCATCATCGCTTATTATTGAGTTGCCATCGACCACTGGAATAAGTGGGCAAGTGTTAGTGACCAATGGCTCTGGTTCTCTGAGCTGGGCTTCAGGTACAGCGCCTACTGGTGCCGCGAGTGGAGATCTGACGGGCTCCTATCCGAATCCCACTCTGTCCAATGTGGGGACAGCTGGTGCTTATTCTAAAGTAGTAGTCGACGGCAAAGGGCGTGTGACAAGTGGTAGTACTTTAGCAGCTGCAGATATTCCAAATTTATCTGCGAGTCAAATCACCAGCGGCACCTTAAACTCAGCGCAACTTCCAACGATTGGAACAGCCGGTACCTACGCAAAAGTCACCACCGACGCATACGGCCGCGTTACTACCGGTAACACACTAGGCTCTGATGACATTCCACCTATATCAGCATCGCTAATCACCAGCGGCACTTTAAATTCAGCACTACTACCAACAATTGGCTCTGCAGGTACCTACGCTAAAGTTACGACGGATGTCTACGGTCGCATTACTGCCGGAACAACGCTATCTAGCAGTGATGTCACGTCGTCTCTTGGATACATGCCGATTAATAAATCTGGCGATACCATGAGCGGCGCTTTAAATCTTGGATCCTATGACCTTACCAGTGCTGGCAACATCCAAATGTCAGCATCAAAAACCTTCGGGCTAAGCGCTAACACCGCTGATCCTACCGGTCTTGTCAGCGGTGACAAAGGTAGGACCTGGTTTAACACCACAACCAATCAGATCAAATACTGGGATGGCTCCGCTGCCGTTGCACTCGGTGTTTCTGACTCAGGTCTTAGCAGCTTTAACGGCCAAACAGGAAATACACAGACACTAGCCACTCCTGGCACAACTGGCATAGCGCCGGCTTGGTCATCGACATCCAACGCTCATACTCTCAATATTCCGCTGGCATCAACAGCAAGTGTTTCGGCTGGTTTGATTTCAAATAGTGACTACAACACTTTCAATGGAAAAGTAGCGGGCGTCACGTCAGGGACTGGAGTTACAGTCTCGACCACCGGCAATATTGCGACGGTTAATCTGGCGACCGCGGGGACTGCGGGAACCTATGCAAAAGTCACAACGGATGCATACGGCCGCGTTACCGCCGGCACAACGCTTGCCGGAACTGACATCACGTCCTCTCTTGGATTCACGCCGCTAAACAAAGCTGGCGATGCCATGAGCGGTGCTCTCACGCTGCCAGCCAATGGTCTTGTTGCCGGCACAAATCAACTTGTCCTCGCAAATAGTAACGTCGGGATTGGGACTACAGCGCCAACCTCCACCCTAGACGTGCAAAAGTCATTTGGCGGTGGCATGCCTGCGACAACCGGGACTAGCGAGCCCAATGCAATAATGCGTCTCAGATCCGACGGTGGCGCGACGTTGGATTGGGGCATGATCGCGACTGGCTCAGCCTGGATTCAGCCTCGCTATTACACGAATCTGGCGACAAACCTAAATCTCTTA
>CAIWTN010000003.1 GCA_903915625.1 uncultured Pseudomonadota bacterium
CGAGGGCGAGAGGTGGTAGCTTCAGCGTTCTGTGGGCACAGTAAGACTAAGGGATTCTCAGTATGCAGATAGAAAAGTTGGCTATTAAGACAATTGTAGACGAGATCATCGCCGAAAATCCGACTATCTGTCGGATGGTCGACAATTTGGATGTGCTTAACACCGATGTTGCTGATGTGAAGCTACAGGGAAGAACTAACACTCAAGCAATCAACCAGCTAGTTCTGGAGCAGCGGCGCCAGGGTGTGATGATGGAAGATATGCGTTCTGACATTAAGAAGATGCTCGAGATTGTCGCCCCGTCCAGGATACGCGAGGAGCAGTTTGACCAGATGGAGCTTAAAGTCGACCAGCATGACCACCGCATTGCTGCTCTCGAAGTTACGGTACAGGAGCATCTAGGCGACTAAATGGGGTCAGTCACTGGCTCTAGCCTACTGTAAACTCGATCTCGCCTAAATTCTTAAAAGTTACATTTCCAATATATCGCGACATCTTAGATGTAGTGCTCACCACGTTACCTCAAGACCTCACCGTTAGGCGCCGATACCTCTCTCAGGGAGGAGGTGGGTATGGATCCTCGTCGCGAGATCTTCCGGGAAATGTCTCATGAACTACACGTTTTCTTTAAACGAGTGGGCAAGGTGTGGATTTATGATGAGCTGAAGTTTTTGGACTTAGAGCCAAATATGCTGACCGGCGAATTTCGCTGCGACAGCGTGCAATCCTTGATCGATTTCTGTGCCGAAAACAGGGAATACCACATCATTAGCTGCGAGGGTGACAAAATCTTTAATAAATTCATGCCCGATGCGCACTGTTACTATTTAGCAGATCGTGATGCAGATCCGGATCTAGTGCATGATTTGTGTTCGCAGCTAAGTTCAGAGGAGTTCTTGCAAGTAGGGTACACAATGTTTGCGCCCGTACTTGGAAAGATCAAAGGCAGTAGAGATACCTAATCCTGCATACTGCTGCCGGCGAAACTCCTCGGATATCCATTTATCGTGAAGTCTAAGCAAGTTGGTGACAATTTCAAAGTCGTCTGAGTTTTCTCCGAACTTCCGCCAGTAGACTAATTGCAAGTACGAAAATGCGGCCGCCGCGTCAAAATGATCCTCCTGACTAAAGCCTGCAATCTTTGGACTTAGCTCCTCGGGATCACTGATGTCGTGCTTTTAAATAGGCTTATTCGACGCTGTGTAACCGACTAGTTAATGGGGTCAGTCACTGGCTATAACCTACTGTAAACTCGATCTCACCCAGATTGTGAGTAATTACTTTCCCAATCTATAGCGACTGCTTAGATTTAGTGTTCACCATGTTACTCAAGACCTAACCGCCAGGCGCCGATACATTGCTCAGGATGGAGGCGTGTATGGATCCTCGGCGTAAGATCTTCGAGCAAGTTGCCAATGAGCTTAACGCTTTTTTTAAGCGAGTAGGCAGAATTTGGATTCACGAAGAGATAGCGTTTTTAGATCTTGAACACCATATGCTTGGGGGCGAATTTCGTGCAAGTGCAGTACCGGTACTAATTGATTTCTGTCGGTCTAATCCCGGGTATCATATCGTTAGCTTTAAAGATGGGCGTTTTTATAACAAGTGCGTGCAGGAATCGACTTCATACCATTTAGCTGACGGTGATGCTGACTCTGATCTCGTGTTTGAATTTGGATCGCGATTAAGTGACCAAGATTTCCTGCAGGTAGGGTACACAAAGTTTGCGCCCGTACTTAGAGCGATCAAAGGCGGTAACGATACCTAGCGCCTTAGCATACTGGATTAAAGCATCGGCTTTCATCTTGGATCCATGTTTGAATAGCATTGCGGTGGCATCATAGTAGTCTTGCGAATTTTCTCCATACTTGCGCCAATAAGCAAATTGTAAGTAGGAGAATACAGCTGCCGCGTCAAAATGATCCTCCTGGTTAAAGCCGTTCACCTTTTCGTCTAGATCCTTGGTGTTGCTGGTGTCGTACTGGTAAATGTGCTTATTCGATGCTGTGTGACCGACTAGTGATGGATATCGCATGGCTCCGCCTTGCCGAGAGTGTTCTGACGTCATGCGAGACTTAACGCCAGTAGTAAAAGTTTGCGAGTGACATGGGCGGTGGAAGCAGGAGATGGATGGGGTGGATGGGGTCAGTCACTCGCTCTAACCTACTGCAAACCCGATCTCGCATAAATTTTTCATAGTTACATTTCTTACCTATAGCGACATCTTAGATGTAGTGCTCACCACGTTACTCAAGACCTAAACGCCAAGCGCCGATATCTCTCTCAGTGTGGAGGTGGCTATGGATCCTCGGCGCGAGATCTTCCGGGAAATGTCTCATGAACTACATGTTTTCTTTAAACGAGTGGGCAAGGTGTGGATTTATGATGAGCTGAAGTTCCTGGACTTAGAGCCAAATATGCTGACCGGCGAATTTCGCTGCGACAGCGTGCAATCCTTGATCGATTTCTGCCACGAAAATAGGGAATACCACATCATCAGCTGTAAGGACGGGAAGGTTTTTAACAAATTCATACCTGGAGCACGGCGCTATTATTTAGCTGATCGTGACGCGGATCCGGATCTAGTTCATGATTCTTATTCGCGATTAAGTCCAGATGAGGCTTTGCAAGTAGGGTACACAATGTTTGCGCCCGTACTGCGACAGATCAAACGCGGTGATAATACCTAATGTAGCGGCATGTTCCTTACTGAAGACTCCAGTTATCCTATTGTCATGCAAATTAAGCATATTTGTGGCATTTTCAAAGTCGTCTGAGTTTTCTCCGAACTTCCGCCAGTACACTAATTGTAAGTACGAAAATACAGCTACCGCGTCAAAATGATCCTCCTGGCTAAAGCCTGCAATCTTTGGACTTAGCTCCTCGGGATCGCTGATGTCGTGCTTTTAAATAGGCTTATTCGACGCTGTGTAACCGACTAGTGATAGGATGTGCATGTTGCGACCTCGCTGAGTGTCTGACAGCATGTGGGTACTAACATCAGCACTTTGAGATTGCGAGTGACATGGTAAAGCGGTGTAGCGCATTGCATGGAATCATTGGTCCGACCTAGCCGACCTAGCCGACCTACAGTGACATCTCTTCCACCCCCGCCCACCCTGGTCATTGTCCCCCTTCGTCCCGTCCAAAAACGACCATTCAACCCGCTCATCCCCCTCTGGAGGCCGGTTTTAGCCTTGGCGCAACCTGACTATATTCTCATTAATAGGCGTAATAACAGATATTTAAATAATTTTCACATATCTCAAACTCGTCCTCAAGATTTCCTCCGTTTGTGCCGAGGTATGACCTGAGAACACGGGTCTTGTTCGTCTGACTGGCAATTTCCGAGGGCGTGGAAAGATGACCTTTGGCTTCAACAAATTGGCACCGACTTCGCTGCATGCAGCGGCTGGGGTGTCCTATTGTCGCCAACTAATCTCTTTAGCTGGAATCTGTATTTTAGCTATTTGCAACGTCTCTTGTCGTAAACAAACTGTTTCTATAAACGGTCAAAGTGTCAGCTCTACGATCAGTAAGATCAAAGCAAAAGCTGCTAAAGATCTCCCAGACGGCCCAAAAGGCGCTCCGATTGAGCTGCCGAATGCATTGATTGCAAACCGTACGCATTATCAAACGCGAAGTGTGGTGACTTTAAAAATCGAGAGCAACGAAGTATCAGCGGGTGCACCAATTCGTCTTCTGTCGGAGACCACTCTTAAGGATTTACTCAGTGGGATCGCAGGATCTTTGGGCCTTCAAGAGGCTTCTAGTGACTCAGTGGGGCAGGGCTGGGACACACAGTTCTTATCTGATGATAGCGGTTTCATACTGAGGCTCTATCCGACTGACCCAGCAATTGCTGGTGGACTTTCCTACGGTGAAAACAAATTGAAACTGCTTGTCGACGAAACGACAGTGCCGAAGATGGCAGTCAATCAAATTTACCTGCAAGATTTTCCGTACGTAACGATGAGCTTATCCGCGTTCGATACACCGATGCAGCAGCAAGGAGGTTTTCAAGCACAGGTTGATTACATTACTGGGTCTACTATCACCAACGGCACACACCAGCTAACTACTGGTAGTGTCGGTCTCCCGAATTGGTAGGGGGGTTGAACATGCGCCACATCGCTCGCATTCTTGGCCTACTCTGCGCGACGGTTATGACCGTAAGCGTAGCGATGGCACAGTCGTCGTTCGATTTCGTGGTGAGTGGTCGGATGACAGAGGCAAACGGTAAGCCAGTAGTCGGTCCTGTGGCACTTGAGATAGCCTTTTTCCATGACAACCCTGGTACCACACCGGTACTTGCTGTGACGCAGGGTTTTGAATCTGTTTCCTTGCAAGAGGGCGTCTTCCAGGTTCGTGTTACCTTGAGTGGCGAAGACTATGCGAAAGTATTCCCCGACGTCACACAGCCAGTGTGGTTTCAAGTTAGTGACTTAACGCACGGCGGTACGCCTTATCCACAGCAACAGGTGGTCACGGTACCTTATGCAGCAAGAGTCCCTGTGGATGGCAAAACCGTCAGCTTCGGCAGCGACGGAAAACTGATGGTAGGCCCTAGTACGGGGCCGGCAGTGAATCAGTTCTTAACTAAGGACCCGAGCGGCAAAATCGTTTGGGGTACACCTAGTCCTAACTCCTCAGCTATTCAAGGTACCAGCGTACGCTCGGTAGCGCCAGCTCTGGGCCAGGTGCTCAGTTACGACGGCACCATGTGGACGCCGGCCTCGACTACAGTGACTGCAGTGCCCCCATTGGCAGTGTCAATGGACGGAACCACTCCTGTGGTGTCGATGACTCAGGCTACAAGTATTAGCGATGGCTATATTAGCTCTATAGATTGGATGACATTTAGTTACAAGCAGGCTGCAATTAATTCAGCCTCTAATATCAACATGGGTACGTTGTACACTTATAAACAAAACGGCGTTGAGTTAAAGGCATACGGTAGCGATCCTGGTCAGACCGGTGAAGTTCGTTTTAATAGTTTGTCGCCTGGCAACTATGTCGGTTTCAAGGCGCCAGACTACGCGATCGGGCCAAAAATTTGGACCCTCCCGGAGTCTGATGGTTCCACTGGTCAACTTTTACGTACAGACGGTGACGGGAATTTGGGGTGGGTGTCTTTACCGGTAGTGCCAGTGACCTCGGTCGCCGGTAAAACGGGAACGATATCTCTGAACACCAGTGATGTTTCCGAGGGCGGTAACTTATACTTCACCGAGTCTAGGGCGCAATCGACGGCGAGATCTTCGGTCTCGGCCTATGCTCCTTTGGTTTACTCGCCGACCACGGGATCGATGTCTATTTCCCAGGCATCCGCGGTATCGTCTGGTTACCTATCCGTTCTGGATTGGCTCAATTTCAACAGCAAAGTGGGCGCGGTGTTAGCTGGGCCAGGTGTATTGGTAAGCACTGTTGGTAACAACTCCACCATAGCCCTGCCAAATGTTGGATCGCCTGGTGCGTATACTAAGGTGACCACTGATCTGCAGGGACGGATAACTGCCGGCACAACCTTATCGCCAACAGACATCCCCAATCTATCTGGCGCGGTGATCACGAGTGGTACCGTGTCTAGAACTTACGGTGGTACGGGTGTGAACTCAACCGCTACATTCCCGACATCGGGCGTAGTGGTGACTGAAGATGCAGTCGAAACTTTGACGCGCAAGACTCTGACGAGTCCGGTGATTGGAGCGGGCACCATAAATGGGGCTTCTCTCATTAGTGGGTCGACGACTATTGATACCACTGGCACGATTGCCGCGGGCGCGACAACTGTGAACGGTCAAGTGACTATTCAAAGCACCTCTGGATTGCCAAATAGTCTTTCGTTTAACGATAGCACCAACGCAAAGTCCCTCTCGTTTAAAGCACCAGACACATTGGCTGCGTCGCTTTCTTGGACATTGCCACCGGTCGAGGGTGCCGCTGGCCAACTACTCGGTACTAACGGTTCGGGTACTTTAGGCTGGTACTCCGGTGCTAGGCCTTCCGGTATTGCTGGTGGTGATTTAGATGGCTTTTATCCAAATCCAATTTTAGCTAACTCCGGCGTCGTCCCTGGTGCCTACGCCAAAGTGACGGTTGATTCCAAAGGGCGCGTGATAACGGGTGGAACGCTCGAAGCAGCCGACATACCTGGGATCCCGACCTCTTTAATTCAGACCGGTATGCTCGGTGTCGCCAACGGTGGTACCGGCGTTTCCAGTTTCACGACGAACGGCATTCTCTATGGTGGTGGTTCGGGCACCTTATTATCCACATCGGCTGGGATCGCTTATCAGAGCCTGGTCGTGCCAGCTGGCGGTGGTGCGCCAGTTTTTGGTCCGCTGAATCTCGCTCAGCCAGCGGCCGTCACTGGTTTGTTGCCTAGGTCACTAGGTGGTACCGGTGTGCTTTCGACTGCAACTTTTCCTACGTCCGGTGTCGTTGTGACGGAGGGTGCGGCTCAAACATTAAAACTTAAAACTCTCGACAGTCCGATAATCAGCTCAGGTACCATAGACGGTGCTTCAGTCATCAATGTATCTGGCAACATTAGTACCACTGGAACTCTATTTTCCGGCGCTCAAACTGTTGCAGGCGACGTCACCATTCAAGGCAACGGATATTCGTCTAGTAGCCTTAGAATCAACGATCAGACTAATGCTAATTCGCTATCATTTAAGGCTCCAAATAACTTGGTTGGATCCGTCGAATGGACTTTACCAGGTACAGATGGAGTTGCTAACCAACTACTGACTACAAATGGTGGCGGAGTCCTAAGCTGGGTATCGGGTGCTGCTCCTACCGGACCCGCTGCTGGTGATTTGACCGGTGCTTATCCGAATCCTAGTTTAGCCGCAAGCGGAGTAGTGCCCGGAACTTATCCAAGAGTGATTGTAGATGCTAAAGGGCGCGTCACTACGGGCACCACGCTTGCAGTTAGCGATATTCCCAGTTTGCCAGCATCCATAATCACTAGCGGTATCTTGCCGGTGACAAACGGTGGTACTGGCGCTGGTAGTCTACAAGCCAACGGTGTAGTGCTCGGGAATAACACTGGTCCTTTGACAGCAACGCCGGCCGGGTCGGCCTACCAAGTATTAGCTGTGCCAAGTAGCGGCGGGACACCGTATTTTACTGCTTTAAATTTGTCCCAGTCCGCAGCAGTCACAGGCGTACTGCCGACATCTTTGGGCGGTATCGGCGTGATTTCGACGGCGACCTTTCCAGCAAGTGGAACTGTGGTTACTGAAGCTGGCGCAGCTACACTCACCAATAAGACTATTAACAGTGCGACAATAAATTCTCCGATGATCGATAGTGCTACAGTGACTGGATTCACCAATGTGAATACCACTGGTACTATCGTTTCTGGAGCCCAGACGGTTAACGGCAATATTAAAATTCAAGGTAACGGGCTGACCGCCAATCAGCTGATTTTAAATGACCTGGGTGCGACTCGTTCACTAGCATTCAAAGCTCCTGATGTTCTCTCTGGATCCGTGGTCTGGACCTTGCCGGCGACAGATGGTACTGAAGGTCAACTACTGATTACCAATGGATCAGGAACTTTGGGTTGGGTGTCAGGGACTCGGCCTTCGGGTAACGCCGGTGGTGATTTGACCGGTAACTATCCAAATCCAACTCTGACCGACACCGGCGTCTCTGCCGGTATTTACACAAAACTGACCGTCGATGCCAAAGGCCGGACGCTGGCAGCGACGACTCTGTCAGTAAGCGATCTACCGAAGATTCCTGCTGGTCAAATTGATAACGGCATCATTGCTGTCGATTTTGGTGGTACGGGAGCAAGCCGCTTTACCAAGGACGGAGTGCTGCTGGGTAACGAGGCCGGTAACATTTTGTCGACAGCGGCAGGGTCGCCTTATCAGAGTTTGATTATTCCTGCGGGAGGCACGACTCCCACATTTGGTGCTGTGAATTTAGCTCAATCTGCTGCGGTCGTGGGAATCTTGCCAAAAACACTCGGTGGTACCGGTATCAGCACGAACGCTGTTTTCCCAACAACTGGCACCATTGTGACGCGTGAAGCTGCTGAACTTTTACAGAACAAGACCATTTCTAGTCCCCTGATCACTAATGCCACTATTAACGCAGCATCTGTAATTGGTGGGTCTAGCGTAATCAACACTACTGGAACCATCACCTCAAGTAGTCAGGTGGTCAACGGTGACGTATCCATCCGTGGCAACGGTTCAACCGCAAATAAATTGTTCCTGAATGACTTAGGATCAGAGCGATCAGTAGCACTTAAGGCTCCTGACACTCTCTCTAACTCCGTAACTTACACCCTGCCAGGTGCAGACGGTGTGGGTGGTCAGCTGCTCATGACAAACGGTTCAGGCACTCTCAGTTGGATTTCTGGCGCTGCTCCAACCGGCACGGCTTCAGGTGATTTGACCGGTTTATATCCTAGTCCCGAACTGACAAACACCGGAGTAACTGCCGGAACCTTTACTAAACTAAAAGTTGATTCAAAAGGCCGCGCGTCTTTCGGTACCACTCTTGATGTAGCCGATATCCCAAGTCTACCTGCTTCGCAGATTTCCTCAGGCATCCTTGGTGTCGCTCGTGGTGGTACCGGTGCGGGTAGTTTTAATGCAAACGGCGTAGTCGTCGGAGGTAATTCTGGGACCTTAACTAGTACGACGAGTGGAACAGCATTCCAAAGTTTAACTGTTCCAAGTGGTGGCGGAGCTCCAGTCTTTGCGGCGGTAAATTTATCGGAGTCCGCAGCCGTCACCGGCGTGTTGCCTCAGTCTTTGGGTGGTACTGGGGTTGTTTCGACTGCAACTTATCCGAGCTCAGGCACTGTAGTCACA
>CAIWTN010000004.1 GCA_903915625.1 uncultured Pseudomonadota bacterium
CCAGCTATGCGCCTCGAGATTGTGAGCTTCCATTACATTAAACGTGATCGAGTAGATGATGCCCAGGGCACCAAGGCCAAGCCTAACTGCCATTAGTGGTTCGGCATCTTCTGGCTTATCACCATTAAGTGAGAGCAGTGAACCATCCGCAAGTACCATTTCAATGGCGTGGATGCTTGCTTGGTCGGAAAAAGACCCCCACTTCATCCCTGTGCCGTGTGAGCCTGTAGAAATGAGACCGGCTAATGACTGTCTGTCGATGTCGCCGATACTTGGTAGGGCCAGGCCCAATGCGGCAAGCTCATCATTAAATGCGTGCAGTTTTTTGCCTGCTTCGACTTTGACTCGCATCGCCTGGCGGTCGACTAGAAGAATGCGGTCTAGACGGTCAGTAGCAATCATGGTGTCATCAGCATGGGCGCAGGGAGAGAAGGAGTGGCCAGAGCCCACCGCTTTCACAGATTTCGCCTTGGCGACGGATTCTTGTAATTCCGTAAGAGATGTCGGGGTCACTAGGACATTGGGACGGCACCTGATATTTCGTGTCCAATTGGTAAAGGCCGGTGCTCCCGTGAGAGTACCGTGCCTAGCGCCGTAGTCATCGGTGGCGACATCAGCTAAAGCTGGAGTTGCGACAGTCGCACCCGATGCACCAAGTGCCGCGGAGCCTTTCAGGAATTGCCGACGGCTGCATTCAAGAGACGGCTTTTTTTTCATCCGAATCACCCACCAGTTAGAGCCTGACGTAAATCGGCGACGAGATCATCGGAATGTTCAATGCCCGCCGAGAGGCGAACTAGCTGTGGCCCGATGCCTAATTTACGCCTCAGATCTTCCGGTACCGAGGCATGAGTCATGCGCTCCGGGTGATTTGCGAGGGATTCGACGCCACCTAAGCTCTCTGCTAACGAGAAAACCTTGAGGCGTTGGAGAAAGCTGACTACCTCGGCGTAACTGCCGCCGTGGTCAAAGCTCACCATTCCCGAGTATCCACTCATTTGCTTCTTCGCGAGTGCGTGACCTGCATCGCTAGGTAGACCAGGATAGTAAACCTTACGTACTTTCGGATGCTGACTTAGCATCTCGGCAATAACTAGGGCATTTCGCTCATGCTGCTGCATCCGCACAGCCAGTGTTTTGATGCTGCGATGTAACAAGAAGCATTCAAGAGGCGCAGGAACTGCCCCAGCAGCAAACTGAACAAACTTCAATTGTTGAAATAGTGCATCATCATTGACCATCAGCGCCCCCCCGATCATATCGGAGTGGCCTCCAATATACTTCGTGGTGCTATGCACGACGATGTCGGCACCGAGAGCCAAAGGTGATTGGAAGATCGGGGTTGCAAAGGTGTTGTCCACAACGGTCAGCGCGCCGACGCTTTTAGCATGGGCAGCCATCTTGCGGATGTCGATCACTTTCATGGTCGGATTCGATGGTGTCTCTACCCAGAGCATTTTGGTTTCTGGGGTGAGAGCCGCCTTTACGGCCTGTTCATCGGATAAATCAATGAACTGGAAGTCGATTCCGTACTTTGCGTACAAGCGGCGGAACAGTCGGCCCGTACCACCGTAGACATCATCCGAAACAATGACCCTGGCGCCTGGAGATAAAAGTTGCGCGATCGCTTGCTCTGCAGCTAGGCCGGAAGAGAATGCCAAGCCGTGACGCGCACTCTCAATTTCAGCAAGTGCCGTCTCATAAGCTGCCCTGGTCGGATTGTCAGCACGTGAGTAGTCATACCCTTTATGCACGCCCGGCTCTTCCTGGACGTACGTTGACGTCATAAAGATTGGCGGCATGATAGCCCCGGTTAGGGGCTCGGGGTTTGCTCCGGCATGGACAACTTTAGTGTAGTGCTTTGGGTCGATCGCCATGCCGGACTCCTGTGATTGTCTAATTTTACTTTGCGGTCGCGTGCAGTACTTCCGCTAATTGGCCTTTGCGATGCATTTCCGAGGTGATGTCACAGCCACCGATGAATTTACCGTTCACATAGATTTGCGGGACGGTCGGCCAGTTTGTGTACTGCTTGATGCCCTCACGGATATCCCAGTCAGCTAGAACGTTGACTGCATGGTATTTAACACCGTAGGAGTTGAGGATCTGAACGACTTGCGCCGAAAAACCGCATTGTGGCGATTCCGGCGTGCCTTTCATGAAGACGCAAATTGGGTTGGACTCGATGTCGTGTTTGATTTGTTGTAGAGCTTCCTGAGCACCCATGATCGATCCCCTCTTGATATAGCTTTGTATGATAGAACTTATCTTGATAAAACCCAACAGGCTGAGCTTGGGCTCAACCCTTTTGCTGCGTCTCGGCTATAAGACCTTATATCACCAGGTTGGCAAGCAAGCCTGGAACAAAGTTGCGTACCTCAACTGCAAGGATTCAGCAAGGCCAAGGCTTTCTGAGACGACTTGGAGCGGAGGCAGTGCCAGGCATGTGCCTAAGAGCGGACCCGTGCGGGTTTACTGTCTTGCCTGTGCGGGATTACTAAGGTTATGGTGGCCGCTATAAGTACGGACAGGATGTCATGGCCAGAATTATCAATGCAAAACATATAGATGGGCAGTGGCTTGAGCTAACCCTGCATGGCGGCCGTTTGGATGCCGTGCAAACGTCAGCGGTACCTCCCCCGGTAAATCCCGAGGCAGTACCCATGACGTCGGTGGGCGATTTTGCCGCACTCGCACCGAATACTCTGGTAGATGCGGGCGGTTATACTTTGGTACCGGCTGCAATCGATGTTCATGTGCACAGTCGCGACCCTGGTCTAACCCACAAAGAAGACTGGCAAACCTTAGCCCGCGCAGCTTGGCACGGCGGGGTTATCGCCGTTGCCGACATGCCCAACACGAATCCACCGACCATGACCCGTGAGTCGGTTTTAGTGAAGGCCGAGCGCGCGCGCGCGTCCGGCATCGAGTTCTCCTTCTTTCTCGGGGTCGGACTCGGCAATATCCATCAAATTTCCGGTCTGCTGGTTGACCCAGAGCTGCCCTTATGTGGCCTTAAGGTCTTTTACGGGCGGACCACCGGTGAACTACTTTACGACGATCTAGAGACCTTGGCTCGGGTGCTCCCGGAACACGGCGGCAAAGTCGTTGTGTTTCACTCCGAAGATCAATGTACGATCGACTGTAATCATCAACAGTACGCTCGCCGCCTGCACGAAAAAGATAATGCAGCCTTCGCGGTTCATTCGGCGATCCGCAGTAGTGAAGCTGCACATCTCTCTACCCGGACAATCTTGGAGTGGGCGCGTACCGTATATAAACGCCCGATTCACATTGCTCACGTGAGCACGGCCCTAGAGGTCGAGTTAGTGGCAGAGGCTCGAGCGCGCGGTGTACAGGTGACCTGCGAAGTGGCACCTCATCACCTACTATTCTCAACGGCCGATTATGAACGTCTTGGACCGTTGGTTAAGATGAATCCGCCTCTGCGATCATTGGCGGAGGTGGAAGC
>CAIWTN010000005.1 GCA_903915625.1 uncultured Pseudomonadota bacterium
GCTCTTCTATGGATAGAGGACGTCGCCAAGCTAGTAGACCGATTCGTTTGATGAAGCTTTCGACACAATCGTTGATAAATCCAGTCGGCTGCTCAGGTTTGCAGCCAATAAAAATCTCCGCCTTAGCCTTGTCAGCAAAACGCTGTGCTGCCAGGTCGAGAGCTGCTTCTCCGTACAATTCAACTCCCCGCGGAGTAGAGGTGACCGTTGCCGCGCCGAGATTGGTCAGAAAAAGCATCGGAACATCTGGATCTAGCGCAGTCCGCAGCGAAACGTCACCTAGAATGTCTCGGGCGGAATTGAGGTACTGGTTACGCGTTAAGCGCCGCAGCCCGCCTTTTGGATTTGCCTTTTGAGCATTGAGCTTCGACTGTGCTTTGCCATCGTCGGAACTGGAATCCCGATCCCGCTTATTTAAGACCCGCGGATTTAATCCACTGCAGCCTAAGGTAAGCTGTGCGCAAACCAGAAAGATTATGGTTTGATGACTACGACATACCAAAATGAGACATTCCTCCAGTAGAGGCTGTAAGCCCCCTGCTGGGTTTCGGAATTCTCAGCGCGTGCTTGAGGAGAAAATAATAAGGCTCAGTAATTACGTCGATATTTGGCTATCTTTAAAAAGATGAGCGTTCCTGTCCACTGACTTCCTAGTGGATCGTCCACACTCCCTCGACTTTGCCGTCTTTATAAGCTTCAATGTATGCGGACTGCGGATTTTGTTGCCAAGGTGATCTAGACTGATCCGGTCCCCAGCTTTGAGCATCGCCCAAACCAAGACCGAAGTACAATGAATCCATTAGGTCAAGATGTTTGCGACCACGCCCACATGGGTTCCAGGAACCTTTAGCTGAATTATTTGGATGATCCCAGGGACAAATACCGGTAAGCCATCCACGCTTTGTTCGGCCGTTGTAGACCATTTTGATAATGGTGCCACAAAGTTTCTTTTCCTGAAGAACTCTTGTGCAATCAGGAAGACCACTAGACCAACCGCTGCAAGTAGCTCCGTCAATCAATGGATCACCCTCGACCACTGCTACTCCGTCACTGAAATTGAAACCAGGCGGGGTCTGACACTCGACTGGCATAGAGCCTGGAGTGTAATAGGAAACCGAGTACCCCCCACTACCACCAGAACTTGTGACTTTCGATTGAGTCGAGTTCGTGGTTTTACAACCGATGGCGATCAACACACTGACCAGTAACACAGACCAAGTAGTTTGCAAGTGAAGCCCCACATTTGAAGAGCGGCAGTGACGAGATTTGTTTACTGCCTATGCCTTCAATTTTAAGTGAGGATAATAAGTCCGCACAACGAACCCATCGATTCCAGATCGAGGAAGCTCAGGAGTGGGGGTTACCCACGGTCATCGCTAAGCCGTCACCATTCGGCAAAACTAAGCGAGAGTGATGATTATGCCACGGACTTGAGGCTGTGATGCGACGCTTAAAAAAGAAGGGAGTATCGAGATCAGCATAACGAAATGCACCAGTCCCACAGGCAATGTGAAGCGAACACCCCATTGCAATCTCACTCTCAAGCATTCCGCCAATCATAAGCGGACAGCCGCTGCTACGCGCTAAATCAATGATTTTTAGAGCCTCGGCAATGCCTGATTTCATGATTTTGATATTCACAACCGGACGCAAACCAAGGCCTAGAATCTCTTTAAGTTGAGCAGCGGTCCGCACCGTTTCATCAACACAAATGGGAACAGACACCCGCTTACTTAATTGCTCGAGGCCAACCATGTCGCGTTCTGGTAGGGGTTGCTCAAAAAACTCGATGGCTAAACCGAGCTTAGACATCTCAGTGAGTAATCGAACCACTGACTCTACGGTAAATCCCTGGTTGCCATCTAATATGTAGCGCGTATGACGAGGAACTAGAGCATGCAGCGCTGCAATCATCGCACTATCCTGACCGACGTTACCCGATACTTTTACCTTTATGGTAGCAAACTCATAGGGAGCAAATATCTGCCAAAAATCACCAATCAACTCCGGCGCCATGATCGGCAATGTAATGTCTGTATCTAATACTTTTTGAGATGATGGCCCAAAGAGTGCCGCCAGCGGTAGCCTCAGTTCCTGCGCATGGAGATCCCAGAGCGCTGATTCAATACCGACATAAGCCGTTACCGACTCGCGCACTACCGCTTCCCTAACCTTGGCTAGGTGACTCAGGGCATCGCTAGTATTGCGGCCGCTTAGGTCAGCAAGTAATTGCGACGCAACCCGATGCGCAGTTGATACATCGTCGTAAGTCAGACTCGGGAAGGGAGCACATTCACCTAGACCCACGGCACCAGCGGAGTTTGTGATTTCAACGACAGCAATCTCAGCGCAGGCCAAAGACTCGCGCGAGATCGTGAATGGTACATGAATGGGCACAGTGACTGGAGTCACTAGAGATGATGCTATGGAAAAAGGACTGGTCTTTGTCATTGGCATCTGCAGCGGCCTCTCGAATCAGAGATCCGCAAAGTCTACCACTGTTCAAACCTTGTATCCGTCTTTTTCGCTAAGCATCTTTTTAACCGCGCTTTAAAAGCACGAAGCGACCATCGGCACCGCTTAAGCCTGCGCGCGCCTTGACGCCGGTTTGAGTCTCGAGAAATTCGACAATACCGACCTGAACATCGCCAGTACTAGGCACCACATCAGCAGCCGCAGCAACTCCACTTGCCTCTTTGAGTCCATCTACCGTCCACGGAATCGCCGACGTGGGACTAGCCAAATCCTTAATCACCGCATTACTAGACTCATTAATAGTTTTCATGTCGGCATAAAGCTGATCATCAAGTAACCCTGGACCCTTGGGGCCCAGTACTATTGAGAAACTAGTTTTCGAATCCGTCATGTCTACCGCGCGCCCCCCTTCCGAGTGCACCACGACGACCATCTTCTTTCCGCCCGCAATAGCCTTGGCCAAAACATTGAGCCCCATAGCTAGTTGCCGCATGGCTTCGATATTGCTAAATGCCTGAACCTTCGGGTTGCCTCCGCCACCGTCTGTAGCTTTATCGGCATCGTTCCCATCCAAATCAGTCGCATTTAAAAACAGAGAAAAGTTACGCACCGGCATACCTGGCAAATCTAACGAAGAAACTACGTATTTGCACTGACCTAGAAATTCGCTGCTGGCTCCGACTTGCGTTTTATTTTGATTCTGCGTATTGGCAGTGGCTGCAACCAAAGGTTGACGCCTTTGCTCCAAAGTCGCGGCAGCCTGCAAATTACTAAGACCAGCTTGAAATTGCGAAATACTGGCAACTAAATCCCGACGCAGCTTTGGATCCTTCTGTACCAACTGATCCATTTTATAGATCACGTTTTGCTCCAGAGGGGCCCTGTCAGCATAACTCTTACCAACGAATTGGCTAACCTGAGATACATAAGCCTGCACCGACCTACTGCTCACAACGATAGATTCGTCCGCCTTGCCCAGCACAGCATTGGACCTTACTGACCCTTCAGCTGCATCATATTCACCACCCATCATAAAACAAGTGATCCCCAGGGGACTCGTGATGACGCCGGTATTCTGAGCGAATAGAGTCAAGTCCGGTTGATTGATCCGAAGCTTGCACCCCTTAAGAGCATGATTGTTCATGCTGACTTGCTTTAGTCCAAGGAAAGTTTGGATGGCCACTTTGTCGGCGCTGATTGGTGCGACATCTGCGGTACCAAGTCCCAACAAATTTGTTGCAGTTGGGGTTACCGAACCATCATTAGTGCCATTTTGCAGAATATCTGCAAACCACTTATTAAATCTCAACGCCCGTAGCCTAGGGTTGTCGCTAATCTTATCCTGACCATTAGCAATTAAAAATGACGATGCAACTCCCATCCGTTTCGATCCAAGCGGTACGTCAGCAGCGGTAGTCACAGTGTTGTCTGGGTTTAAAAGTCCGGCCTTGAACACTAGCGGAGTAAATAAATGGTTACAGACCTTAATCTGCACTAGTGCCCAGCCTTCTTGACCTTCGGCCATTGCCTGCGGCACGCCAAGTCCGCTCCTCCATGTGAATCCCATCATTTCGTACGCGTCATAGGGATTCACACCGGCCCATGTTGCGAAGCGACTATTCGGCCACTTATCAATCATGTCACCCAGCAAAGGCACGCCACCTAGATGCTCTAGACCAAAAGCACCGGCAGCACCGTAAGCGCCCAGCTTTAATAGTGACCGACGATTGAACTTAGTCGCCATGGTATTCTCCTTACCGAACAAATCGCTGAGAGTCTCTTAAACAGTAACGAAACCAACGTTCTTTCACCTTGCTACAGCAAATGCATAGGAAGATATTAGAGAGGAAATCGCCTTACGCATGCCTTCAACATTTTCTCCGCAAATCGCACCAAGCAAAGCCGCCGAATCATTCATCTCAACTGTATTAGGATTTAGCCCTGGTAAGCATTTAGTCATCATTTCTAAAGCTTCGTCTTTACTTCCGCATTGACAGTTTGGATTGGTGGTGGAGCAATTATGGGCCACTACATTTCCAATTGTTTCCAGAGACCTCAAATAAGTGTCGGTCAAAGAATCTGCCGCAATATTTGTCCGCGCACCGGTAGCAACATCCACCAAATTGCCACTCTCTTTATCGATAACATCGTCTCCGACCTTATATTGGGTAGCAAGCAGAAAACGCAGACGAGCGTCAGGCAACTTCGGCGGATTCGTCGTTAAATCAGTGGGCAGCAGCATGTCGGCAGTCACTGCTAGCATACCACTGCCCATGCATCCTTCTACGGAACTGCGGAGCAGCAGCACGTCTTTGACTTGCATGCTAGCACCTGAGTTATCGATGTTCTTGGTTACGACCTTGGTGGAGGGGGTCACCTCAGCTGGCTTTTCGGTTGCAGGCGACTCGGCAGGTGGCTTCTTACGCAAATATTTTGTCTTTAGATCCCCCAGATCCTCGCGGGAGCAAGCTAAGGACATGCAGCCCAGAGTTGTAAAAATTAGAGTAAGTATCTGCCTCCTCATGTTTACCTCTTGCACGCATAAGTTTCAGAGGAGAAATAGGCCGTGATCATCGGACCCAGCAGACCTTTTTCTTCCGCAGCCGCCTGTTTGATCCTAACAACAACTTCCTCAGTCGTAGTCGCTAGATTGCTTAGAGCCCGAGGCAAATGACGAGCTAGCCCGCCAGCCACAGCACGCCCATCACCGATTAAAAATGCTGCTAACTCCCGTACTGATTTCAACGGCCTATCCTGACCAGCCGCATTCAGCGCATTGATACAAGCTTGTTCCGTATTGTCATTGGCTAGCAGACTTTGTAGGAATGCGGCTGTAACTGGCTGAGTTGGACCAGTCAACCCCGGCTGGTTGACCATGTCGGCAGCAGTAGCAGCGGCAAAATCGGGATCTGTAGAATCAATCTTTGCAGTTACCCCGTAAATCTGGCCGGAACTATTAAATGGCCTATATAAAATGGATGCGGCTGCCATGTGGCGATCGATGTGACAACTTTGACAGAGATTGGCGGCTAGGGGTATGGCAGAGGATCCTCGCCAGGCAATAGCAGTTCCTGTTTGACCACGGAAATCCTTTGATTTCAGACAGCTTGGGAGGTCCTTAACTCCGGTAGAACCTCCATCCACATCAAATCCCGGCTTGAGCACATCGCCGCGGATGACAAATTGCATTACAGCGGCTCGACCATAATTATTGTTCGTAGCCAAAAAGGAACTGGGTTTGGCCCGAAGGTATCCTACACTGGTAAAGAATGAATCCCGGGGCGCCTTCATCGTGCAGCTCGCCCAACCACTGCTAGGGACGTTGCACCCATAAAGCGGCGCAGTATTGGCTGTCACCATCACCTGAGGGCTAAGTAGCAAATCGGCAAAGGCCACCTTGTCATAGGACGCCTTCAGTAGCTGATAGAATTCCTCTTTTAGGTCAGCTGCCTGAGCTGACGTGATGACTCCCTCAGTAGGCTGGATGTCCTGACTTCCGGCAATTTTTTTGGCAAATTTCCGCAAAGTCTTTGCTTCAAACTCTGCCTTCCAAGTTGGATCAGATAACATCCGTCCGCTTAAATTGACACGGTCGGCCAGCGGCACTGGCTCGTCTAGTCCAACGCTGCCCAACTTAAACTCGGCCTCCGTCGGTTCGCGACTAAAAGCATCGTTTACAACGCGACGAAGGTATTCGCGCAAAGTTGCAGGCTGCGTACATTTAAAGTTTAGAACAACTCCCACACCGCCGCCGATCTCTTTACCCAGTTCAGATCCCGCTAGGATCGCTTGAGCCTCCTGAACCGCTGTAGGCAATTCAATAGCCATCCACTTCAGAATCGGCAACAGCTGCGCCTTAGCTTCCCCCGTCATATCCCCGGTTGGCATAGCAGCTGGCTTCGAACCAACAATGTCCTTGGCTTTGAAAAGCAAGGTCGCAAAAACAGTGGCAGCTTGGGGATCCACTGTTAGGGCCTGTTTAGTGAACTGGTCCTTGTCCATTGGCCAGAAACTCGCCACAGAACCATTTTTTGCGTCGTGGCAACTTAAACAGTTATCAACAAAAAACTGAATCGCCACATCATCACTTGGGGGCTGAACTTTCTCGAGCAACTGATCCAACGTTAGGGGCAGAAGTTTTTTGGCTTCTGCTCCCTGTACTGGCACAGCTGGCACCGGAGCGCAGTTGGGTGGTCTTTTAGTAGGATCGGGAGACGTACAATCGATCAGAATTTGTTTGCGCAAATCAACCGTGCGAGACTGCTTGGCCGCATCAGGCGAAGAACAACCATGCAACATATAAAGCAGGGATGCCGCTAATGATGCGGTAACGAATCGGATTTTCGCCTCGTTTAATGTTGCCATTCGCACCATCCCAGAAAACAACTTGGCTTTGTAACTGCCTCTGTAAAACCCTCGTCGGAGTAAGGCTGGAAATTCTTGAGCACATCTTAGGATTTCTTGTGATTTTATATAGTTGAGACGCGAATAATTGGGCCCCAAAAATCAAGCACCGTGTCGAAGGCACGCTTCTACCAGTGGAGGTTTAAAGTGGACAAAATAAAACATCTGCATGCCCCCTGATTCACTGCGTTTTCATATTTGATTAAAGTTTTTAAAAAATACTTCCGACAGGTGTTTTAGAACGGCGCGCAGGTTCTGACAGTCCCCAAATGTTCTAGAGGAATCACTTCCGGGGAGGACTCGACTGATGCAGGATCCACGCGACACAAACGAGAAGAGCACAGCGCCCACAACCGAATCAACGAACCCGAGCAAGCAAATCAATATCGGCACGGCCGAGGTTTCATCCGCGTTGCCCCGGCGCCTACTTTTCTCCGGCGGTCTTCTCGGACTTATCAGCCAAGCCTGTTCGAGAGCTGAGTTTACGTCAGCAGCTGCAGGAAATTCGCTGCGGAAAAATGCAGCGCCAGTGATTGCCAATCCTGGGGCAATGGGTTCCGCGCAGGACACTGGCACGGTAGCTCCTGCTGCTCTACCCCCAGAAATCCCGACAATGGACGCAGGCACAGCATGTCGTGCCATCGACAACCCGAAGCTGAATATTGAAACTGTACCAATGGCTTTAGCTGAAAAAATGCCAACGGCAGTTTTTTACGGCCAGCAAAAGTCCGCTCTTTTAGCCCTGCTACTGCCGGAAGGTGAGGACATCAGGAGTGTAGTCGTCTGCACCGCAAACGGAAAACTCATGGCTCTGCACGGAATCACCAGCGCTGACAAAAAAAGCAACGGAAATTGGCGTCCAATCGTCATCGACAATCTCCCCCTAATCGACAAGGGAGCTGGCCTAAATGAAATTGTTGTGCTGATGCAAATCAACGGAAAGACAGTCAAGTCCAACATTCCTGTATCATTTATGGACCGATTTCAAAACAAATCTGTGATTGATTTTTCTGACCATACTGTGCCGGCTGGAATGATTGGCAATCAAAGCGTCACTCAGTTCAAAGAAGGAAGAGGTACCTTTAACGTAGACGAAAATGAAGTCTATCCAAACAAATACAACAGTACCCAAGTACGTAATCTTCAAACCGCAAAATCCGGCACAACTTGGACTAAAGGCGACCGGATCGTGGGCACCGTGTTTACCGACGTGATGGGCAGGGTCCTCGACACCTTAGACGGATCGACGATCCTTGAGCACCAGGTTTTCTGTACCTACAAAGAGACCAGTGACGGTAAGTGGGCCAGAACCATGCTGCATATCGGTTAAGACATAAATCATCTAACAAAAGTCTGCCCCACGGGCGATTAGCAGGAGAATTTACATGCCCATCTTGAAGCCTGAAGTTTACGAAATGGACCGTCGGCACTTGCTAAAAATGACCGGTACCATGGGGATTGGTGCCACTTTTGTCTCGCCAGGCGAGCTTTTTGCCTCTGGCGCCTGCGATCGGATTGATACCAGTCCGTCTTCGGTGCCCACCGAGCAAGCTGGTGCGACACTGCAATATTGGATCGATGGCATCCACTTTGGACCCCGCAAGGACATGAACAGTCCTCGTAGCGACCTGAAGTCGCGTGCCAACATAACACTATTTATGAACTTGTCTCAGTCAGCAGCAAGTTACGTGGAATCCGTTGTTTTTCTTGACCAGAATAAAAACACAGTAGGCGCGCGTTACTTCGACTCATCAATGAAGATGATCGATCATAACTATGTGCCATACGTCCGCTTTGAAAATGTCGATTTGGACTACACCGCCACTTACACTGTCATTTATTCGGTACGAACTGGTAGCAATCTGAAGCTCTACACAAGCTCGATTGTTAAGCCAACCATTAGCACCCTGAATACCACCTTTTTACCGCAAACCATGCGCAGCGATCTTCAGACCTTTTTGGTGGGCAACGCAGTAAATCCGACCCCGGGGCTGATTACTACACCTTTCCAATTTTACACCGCAAATGGCCTTGATCTACATAGTGCTCGCGGCCGTATCACAAAAATGTCAGGGGATGGTTCCGACTTTGTTGTCAACATTGACTTCATGCACGGAGACGCTGCAGCAGACCATTATATGCGCTACTTTATCGTCATGGACCCAGTCGGCCGGATCCTGGGATTCCATAAACGGAAGTCTATGAATGAGAACAACCAGTCAAGCGGTTCACTCGATGTGTCTGCGATTTCTGGCGATACACGAAACGAGTTTAACGTCCCTGACCTACAAATCGCAAATATAGCCGACTGTCCATACATTCAGATTTATACCGAAGATAGTTATGACGCCATTGCCCGGGGCATGATTCGTTTACGTTGATGGCATGGCTATGAAGAAGTGTTCAGTAGACCTAAGATTTAAGATTGCTATCTTTGGGGCTCGGGCCACTTTATAATGGTGAAAGGACATTCGAACTAGAAAGCCCCGACTATGAAGCTCATCAAACGGTTCGCTGCCCTGATCGGCTGCAGCTTACTTACAGGCTGTCTCGTCAACAGCTTGATATATAAACATTTAGACTGGCTCATTCTCTACCAAATTGATCGCTACCTAGACTTAAGCTCCGAGCAAAAACATAAGATCGAAGGACCAATTGAAGCCACGGTTACCTGGTTTAAGACCGAGCGCCTCGGTGAGGTCATCGAGCTTTTACGCCAAGATTTACTTACCGCAGAGAAACGTAAGTTTGACGGTTCCTCTTACGATCAGTGGCTGAATATTTTCGCCGAAAATCGGCGTCTAATCGCAGAAAAATTGATTCCTATCGCAGCCCCATTAGCGGCAGAGTTGAGCGAGGATCAAATTGAACACCTGCAACATAAATTAGAGCATTGGAATCGCCCTTTGGAAAAAGTCGTAAAAAGTGACGACAAAGATTTTGAGGATGTACTGGAAGACTACGCCGACACTTCTTTGGACAGACTTGAATCCATGTTTGGCCCCCTGCGTAAGGATCAGATGGAATTAATCGTCAAAAAGTTAGAATGGACACATGAAGGCCTACGTGATGAACTTCGCATTCGCACAAATGTACAGAATGAATGGCTGAAGCTATTACGTAGCCACGACCAAGTACGCTTAGTTGCAGCTATGCGTCAGGCCAACGGACTAGATCCGGCAGCAGACCAATTAACGGAGTACTACCAGTTTCAACAGCGCAGCCGGACGTTATGGCGCAACATGCGAGTTAGCCTGGAACCGACTCTTGATGAAAAACAGTGGCAACACCTACAGCACGCATTTAAAGATTTGCTCACCGAGCTGGAGCGACTGACTTCTAAGGCATCAAATAAATAGGCCGAAGATTTCTTAAATGTCGACACAAGAGCGCAGTACTTCAACGGCCCAACCAGCCTCGCGAAACCATTCATCAGATCGCAGCAGCAATCGACCGTCGGTAGTAAATGCGAGGATCCCAGTCTTGACAGCCTCACCCGCTACCAAAGTTGGTTGCCACTTCTTGCGACATCGTGCCAAAGCGGTACCAAAATCTATACCGCGAGTAGTCCTCAACCCGGAGCCTAAAAGCTCTATCAGCCAAGTGTCCATATCACGATCTGGATCAATCTCGGCACCTAAGCCCGACGCAACCTCATCCAAGGTCGCATCAACCAATCCATTCACATCCAAAGTAGACTTGCTAAATAAACGGTCATTACGAGGATAGGCGTAACGAATCCCTGGCCCGTTAGGGTCAGCGAGGTATCCATGCGCTCCTGCACCAACTCCAATAAAAGACTGGTCCTGCCAATAGAGCCAATTATGGGCGCAGCTATAACCAGCCTTAGCCCAATTTGATACCTCCTCATGATCGTAACCCTCGGCATGGAGCAGCGTCCGGGCAGCCTCATAGGCGGCGACAATCGGAGACTCCGGCGGCGGCTTCACGACGCCGCGTTGGGCCTGACGACCAAGTGGGGTTTTACCCTCAAAAGTAAGACAATATAAACTCAAGTGCGGCACACCCATGGCGACCACCCGGCTCAAATCTTGAGCCCAACTAGCCTCAGTCTGACCCGGCCAGCCGTATATCAAATCAACATTTAAATTAGGTATCACAGCCATGGCGGCCGCTACTCTATCAGCAGCCATGCCACCATCATGGGTCCGTCCGAGCACTTTTAAGCCCGCCGCATCAAAGGTCTGTACCCCTACGGACACTCGGTTGATACCGATATCGCGCCAGATAGCGAGCTTTTCCGCCTGAAGATCGTCGGGGTTTGCCTCGAGGCTGACTTCCGCGCCCGGTTGCAAAAACGATGCAATCAATCTCATGATTGGCTGTAATTCAGCAGCGAACAGACTTGGCGTGCCGCCCCCAAAAAAGACCGACGAGATACCATCCTTCAACAACCCAGCCCTGGCTGAGGCAGCCAGCCATAGCTCTAACTGCCGCTTCAAAGCAGAGAAATATGCCGTAGAGACATCGCCCGTGAAATTAGCAGTCTTGGCAAAATCACAGTAGGGACATACAGCCGCGCAGTACGGGATATGTAGATAAAGACCGAATTTATTTGAAGCAGAACTCATGCGACACGGATGTTACACGGAGCTACAGACTTTGACTAGGGGGCCTACTTATTTTGTGTCGCAACATATGCCGCTATCTTGTCCTTTGTCGTGGCCCCAGGCTGCTCATTAATCGTCGTTACTATAGTGCTAACTGCGGATTGCATATTGCTGTTTCCGGATACCTGCGGCAAATCGCCGACTGCGAGCAAGTTAGTGAGCACCTGCTCTGCCTGCTCGGGGGTCATATTGGCCAGTTGATCCACAGTTATGGTTCCGCTCGTCGGTGAGATAATGAACTGATTCAGGAACATAATCGAATAAGAACTTTGATAAATCGTCAGCTGCAATATGGCACTAGCGCTATAGGAAAAAGCTTCGCTATCAGTCAAAATATTGGACGGAACTGCTCTCAGAGTTGCGACCGCAGATGCGACATCTGATAGGTCCTGTTGGTAGGTTTCTGCATCCACAGTATTTGGCGTGGGTAAGAAGGCAGAAAACGACGTAAGCGCACTGTCGCTTGACCCAAACTGTTTACGAGCGATACCAAGTATATCGATGCCGCCACGACCCGCATAGGCCGCAGCCAGTAGCGGATAGCGTGAGTAGTTTTCTGGGTCATCAGCAATTGCTGGCGTCAAAACTTCGATAGCTGCAGAAAAATCACGATTGTTCAGATGGTTCTGAGCGATCTGTTCAGCGGTGGGTTTGTCGCATTTTATGCGCTTAAAGCCGCTCCAACAATCCCACAGGTTGTGATCGCCACTGCATGACACCAGCATCACTAGGAAACTCAGGCTGGTTAATTTACTTAGCCAGGGCACTTTAATGAACTCCTACTAAAAACCAGTGCTTAGTGAGAACATGTACATGTGGCGCGGCGCCACTCCCGGGTGATCACCTAGTTCTCTAGTGTAAGCGGTCAAAGCTAGACGCAAGAAAAATAGGTCAACCTCCGCACCTATCGAGGGATAACCCTGGTAAAAACCTGCAGCCACTCCAAGGTGCTGGCGTAAAGTGACCTTAGTACCGGCGTATATCCTTTTAAATAGTGGCTGTTTATAAGCATTACCGATATCGCGGTAGTCGGCAGACAAATGGATGGCATCCGCACCAGTGTGCAGCGTCAAGCCAAGTCCGGCGCTATTCACCTGCTTCAATTGCTTCGGCCCTGAGCTATCTCCAGCCATCTGCGTATCCCCGATATCATCCGCTTTGGCAGCCATAGTCAGATCGACAGAACTACCTTGGAAAAATAGAAGTGCCGCCAAATCCAACCCAACCCCAGAATTTTGCGAGTAAAGACTCTTAGCCATCTTTGGATCGCTATATTTGCTGATCTGAGTTTGATCGACTAAGTCTGCGCTGACATATTCTTCGCTAGCCATGATGTACTTTGCGGTAACACCAAATATCAACCAGGACAAAGGTGTCGGCACCGGTGCACCTAAAGCGAAGCCGTTATAACTTTCTGTCTGTAGTTCAATTTGCGGCAGCCCCGCTGGTCCGTATTCATGAGCACCTAGATCAAGCTCAAAGCGACTGAAAAATGCGCCGCCAACTCTGCGAGTTAAAAGACTAATGGCCTCGCCCCAACCTAGACGGACCGGATTTTTCAGGACATCGTCAACGATCTCTGCAGACGAATTTGCGGTCGATGAATTATTGCTCGACGAATCGGTAGAAGGTGAACCGGTGGAGCTGGCGCCGCCGGTTCCACCGGCAGACTTTGGCAGGAATTTCTTGGCAGTATTAAACGATTCTTTGTTTATCGTCAGTGTGGTGCTCGAACCAATCCAGCGGATGAAACCAGACGCTAAGTGCAGAAGCGCCGGGTTTGAGAATAGAGTCCCCTCCTTACTGGCACGCGTAAGGGATGCCCCGCCAGCAGCCAAGTCAAAGGGATCTTGGTACACGGGCTCTACGGTTTTTTTCGCATGCGCGGCCTGGGCACCGAGAATCAGGCTAAAAAGTAGAGCTACGCTAAAGCGCGCCACATGATTGCCTTTGTAAAGATTAGGGAACGAGGATTTCGGAAGGTGATCTTATTTTACCGTAATCGTGAACTTTACACCCGCAGGACGGCTGCCCAATATCGCACAAGTTACTGTAATTAAAGCATTTATTTTTAAAACTAAAGTTTGGGCCCAGGATTCCGATAAGGGGAGAGCTTTAAGAAGAATTGCCGCTTGGTTTGAGGAATGCTGAATGCGCACAATCAATTTAAAAACTGAGTCAAGTCACTTGCGACTTCAATTTGCAACTTTAGCCTTAGCTTCACTATTTACCGCGTGCAATATGGGGGGCAGCGCTCCGGCCCCAGCGCCAAAAGCCAAGGTACCAACAACAGTAATCGATCCCAGCGGTTCCACATCGCTAGACCCTGAGCCCCCAGCAACCGAAAATGGGTCCGGCTCCGGCGGCTACTTGGTAAGCAAAGACCCGGAATGTAAAAAGGCCGACGAGTGCCCACCAGCTAATCCCCTACTTAGGCTGTCAACCCCCTCGCTAACTGGGATCGGCGGTACCAAACTGACTTGGCAATTTGAGGCCTATGATCAGGCGCAACCGAAACGGCGCTTGGCAATTATTATCAAAGGATTACCCGACTTAGCTAACGTCGACCTGCCACTAACTTTGGGCACGGTGATTAATAAAATTACGGTCACCTATTTGCCTTCTGCAGCCCTAACCGGCCAACTCGACATCATAGTTCGAGACTTCGATCGCTGCATCGTATCCGAAGCGGAAAACGCTGTTTGTGTTAGCAGCACGTTCAACCCGGCTTACGACCGGCAACAGCCACCGGTCCCGTTCACAATTGAGGCAAATCCAAGCTCAGTTAGGAATTGTCCCAAGCCCGGCTTCTTAAGCACTCCGCCACCGGGCTGCTGATTTCGCTTGTGCAGCGCTAGTGGCCTGGTTCACTGTCAAGTTAAGGACAGGGCACCGGGTGCAGCCTGCGTTATGTATATGCTGCACCGATCAGGAGGATCGGCTCATGCTAATCGGGATAGATCTGGGCGGGACGAAAATTGAACTGCTAGCCATGCAAGCGGATGGCACCGAACTGATGCGTCACCGAGTGCCGACTCCACGCGGCTCTTACGACGGAATCGTGAAGGCCATTGCCGACTTAATCTTCGAAAGCGAGCATAAGCTTGGCCAGACAGGCAGCATTGGTGTGGGGATACCTGGCACTCATGTAGAAGACACTGGTCTTATCAAGAACGCGAACACTACCGAACTCAACGGTAAGCCCCTCTGGCGTGATTTAGAGCAGAAACTGGGCCGCCCCGTGCGGATTTCAAACGACGCGAATTGCTTCGCCCTATCCGAGGCCACAGACGGTGCTGCCGCAGGTGAGAAGGTGGTCTTCGGCGTCATCCTGGGAACCGGCTGCGGTGGCGGTCTCGTGGTCCATGGCCATTGTCTAGGCGGCCGTAATGGCATTGCCGGCGAATGGGGCCATAATCCGCTGCCGCGGCCTACGGCAGCCGACCTACCTGCACCACATTGTTTCTGTGGCCATGACGGCTGCATCGAGACCTATTGCGCCGGTCCAGCCTTTGCCCGCGATTTCAAAAATGCAACCGGTCGCGATTTAAAACCAGCGGCAATTGTCGAGGCTGCGGCCAAAGGTGACCGTGACGCAGAGGCCGCCTATCAGAGGTACCTCGAACGCCTAGCAAGATCCTTGGCGCTCGTCATCAATATCGTCGATCCAGATTGTATCGTCGTTGGCGGTGGCATGTCGCATCTTGAACGCATTTATGAGGAAGTGCCTAGGCTCTGGTTAAGCCATGTATTTTCCGATCGCATAAGTACCCGGTTGGTACAGGCTAAACATGGGGATTCCAGCGGCGTGCGCGGCGCGGCCAGGCTTTGGGACATCGGCTAAAAAGTCCACAGGATTCGCTGCTAAATGGTGACCACCTCATGCAAGTGTGCGACAATAGTGGCAGTTTGTAGTGGAGGCAGGCATGGGACTTAGGATTATCGATCGGCATCCCCCAACTGTGCCGGTAGAGGTCAGCGAATCCGATTTCTTTGCGGAATTGACTGAAGAGAGCAAGCACTGGGCTAAGCTCCATGGCTTCACAAGTGCTGAGGCGCAGGAAAAACTGCTGGAAAAGGTAGGCAAGGCCAAGTCCAGGCTTCCAACAGCGACTGAAGTTACAGCCTGCGCAAATCGAATCCGAGAGCAACTAGCAAAAAACCGCGAACAAGGCTCGCTAGTACATGCTCAGGTCGATATCGCAACTCTACGAGAGCTGCTCTAAAATTCCACCACCCCACCACGCCCATTATGGGATTCTACCCAACTAAAAACGGAGCCGCCGATGCCGGATGATTCGAAGTCCATTGCAGATAGCCTGCTGCGACTCCTAATAGGTCGCAACATAAATGAGCGCGACACAGAGTCCGAAGACGACTCCCCAAACGTCGATGCCAATACAGCTAAAGCACTGATTTCAACGCTATTTGCACGAGCAGGCAAAGGCAAAGACGAAGTCGTGCAAGTGGTCGCTCGGGAGATCGGCTTAGCCGTGGCTGCTATGATGAAGGAGCCCCTAGCTCTTTTGGCGAAGCACCAAAAATTACAGATTTCCTTTGAATTCGTGCCCAAACAGGGGCATGAAGGGGTGGCTGATGAGGCCCAAGGTAAGCGGCCACATAGGCCAAGGCGAGCTCGAGCCAGTAAGCGCGCCGCCACAAGGAGATCGACCCCTGACTCTGAAACTGAAAGTTGAAAGCATGGCCTACGGTGCCAAGGGCATAGCCCGGCACGAAGGCAAGGTATACTTCATTCCGGATGCCGTCATTGGCGATGAGATTGAAGCTGCGATTGTGCAAGACAACGACCGCTATGCAGATGCGGAAATCGTAAACTTCATCAAACCCAGTAGCCTACGGGGACCACCGGCTTGCGAATACGCTGCAAGCTGCGGCGGCTGCCAATGGATGGGTATTGATTATCAGCAGCAGCTAGAGTGGAAGCGCAGCTTTGTCACTTCGGCGCTTACCCGCATCGGCAAACTTGAGTCGAGTATAGACATACCGATCATCGCTGCTCCCGCCGTGACCGGATACCGTAACCGCATCTTGTTGCGCCTACATCTGCATCCAGATGGGACGCTGCATTTGGGATATTTTCGGCGACAAAGTCGTGATTTAGTCCCGATTAAGCAATGTGCAATCGCGGCACCTGCGATTAATAAACTGATTACTGCAATCCGCTCTCTGCCACTTCAGGGCTATAAGCCATTTACGGTCCGCCTGGAGGTTCAAGAAATCCCCCAGACTGAAACCGGCCATTTGCTCGTGACGGTGTATCCAGGCGAAGGCCATCGCGAATCGATGAACACATTCACCAATGACTTAAAGACACTTTCTGGCGTGCATTGGGTGGGCCCGGTGTTCGACTTAAAGAACGCGCCAACTGTCCTATTTGAAACCGATCTGGACCGCAAATTCCTGACTAAAGCGGCACAATTTCAACAAGTCAATCTCGAGCTGAACCGCACCCTACGCCGCATGATTTTTGAGCACGTAGAGGCTTTCAAGCCCCAGCGCATTCTTGATGTGTTTTGCGGCAGCGGCAATCTTTCCCTACCTCTTGCTAATGGCACTCGCTATATCGAGGGAGTTGAAGCTAATAAAGACGCAATAAGTGTCGCCAAGCAAAACGCTGAACTAAATAAAATTAGCAATGCCACATACCTTGCAGGCGACGCGGAAAAACACCTTTGGAATGTATCTCGTAGCGGTGAGTCCTTCGACATGGTGTTACTCGACCCACCACGCCAAGGATTCCACAAGGGTATGGTGCCGCTGAAGAATCTGGCACCGCGTACTATCGTTTACGTAAGCTGTGACCCGACCACTCTGGCGCGTGATCTGGCTTTTTTATGTCGTGACGATGAGTACAAGCTTACTAAAGTGGTGGCACTCGATTTTTTTCCGAATACCTACCACGTAGAAACGGTGGCTTTTCTCGAGCGATCTAGCGGCCAATAATAGCGAGAGCTAACTCAACCCGACCAAATGGAGCGGACAGTTGTAGCCCTTGCACGCTAGTGCCCAACTTCTCGGTCATCTCACGCGCGATATCAATGCCCACCTTGGTGGCATCTGCATCCTTAGCATTTGCCATCCGGTCCATGATTTCATTTGGAATCACGACGCCGGGGACTTCGTTATTCATGAATATGGCATTGCGGTAGCTGAGTAGCGGCCAAACACCAGCGATAATTGGAATCCGAATATTAGCGCCCGCCAAATAATCTAGGAAGCGGTACATCGAATCCAGATCAAAGACAGGCTGCGTAATAGCCCACTCCGCACCTGCATCCACTTTGTATTTAAAGCGTTTCATTTCGTAATCAAAGTCACGGTGGACTGGGTTAACCCCCACACCAATCGACAGCGCAGTGGGCTCACCGATGCTGCGACCACCAAGATCGATCCCACCGTTCAAACGGTGGACCATATTTGTCAGCCCAATCGCATCTACGTCAAAGACGCCGGTCGCATTTGGATAGCTACCTAACTTTGGTGGATCACCCGTCACCAACAAAAGATTGCGCAACCCAATTGCGTGAGCTCCGAGCATATCGGACTGCATCCCTAGCAAGTTACGGTCGCGGCAAGTGTAGTGTAGGACGGTTTCGATGTCGGCGCGTTGCTCAATCATCACGGCCGTCATGATGGCGCTCATCCGCGCCGAAGCCCTTGGCCCATCGGGGATATTAACGGCATCGATGCCAGCTGCTTTCAATTTCGCGGAATTTGCCAAAATCTTTTCAGGGCTAACGCCTTGCGGTGGCAGTAACTCGACCGAATATACCATCTCTCCCTGAGCCAACTTGCGGGCCCAGGTGCTCTTTTCCGTGGCAGGTACTCTTGTCGCTTCAACCACTTCTTGATGCCTAGACGGATCGCTAGGCTTAGGCGCAGCAAATGCGACAAAACGTCCGGCTGACTGTCCACTCATCGCGTTATGATGACGAATGGCATTCGCCATCGCCTTAATATGCTCAGGACCGGTACCACAACAGCCACCGACAAATTGCACGCCTGCTTGTAGGAAGTCTTTGGCAAACTCCGCCATATATTCCGGCGTACTCATATAAATCTGACGACCGTCAACGTCCTTAGGCAAACCAGCGTTTGGCTGCAATGAGATCGGTCGCTCCGTCGCCGTACGGATTCTGGCAATCGAGGACATCATGGGGGCTGGACCAACTGAGCAGTTAAGGCCCACGGCATCGACCGCCCATTCGTCTAATTTCTTCATCGCCCATTCAATGGGCGTACCTATCGGAGTATTCCCGTCCGGATTAATCACCATGTGGGCGATGATAGGCAAGTCCACAGACTGATCACGCGACACATCACGAGCCGCCAAAATTGCTTGCTGAATCTCGGAAATGTCCGAGAAGGTCTCTAGACAAAGCACATCAATGCCACCAGCAACCAAGCCCTTGATCTGCTCACGAAAGGCCGCGCGTGCCTCAGCAAACGAGGTCGGGCCCCATGGCTCCATGCGAACACCCAATGGCCCAACAGATCCAGCTACATATGCCTGCTGACCGGCAACTTCCCGAGCTAATTTAGCGGCTGCCTCGTTAAGCGCCTCTGTCTTATCGCCGAGATTGTGCCCTGAAAGTTTATAGCGATTAGCACCAAAGCTATTAGTCGTCAGGACCTGGGCTCCAGCGGCTAGATACTCCTGATGAATCTCTTTCACCAAGCTTGGTGCCGATAGATTAGCGTCCTCAAAGCAGCGATTGATGAAGATGCCCTTCACATAAAGGAGAGTGCCCATGGCGCCATCGAACAATAAGCTCTCACCTGACGAAATCACATCTCGAAACGGCTTCATGGCGCTCTCGCCCCCTAATAGCAAATCACATCAAAGGCCGATTGTAGCGCCTCAGGCAGCTATGGGAAGCGATATTTATGCTGGGTCAAATTCTAGGGGCAACGCGGGCTAGCACTATAGGCTCTGAATCGCCACGCTACCGGCACCGCGCTGGCGCCAGCTATAAGCACGCTGAATCAGCTCATATGGGAGGCGATAGCCATCGTCAATATCAGCCAGTTCTACAAGCAGTGCTAGAGATTCTGCGTACCGATGTGTGGCCAAAAGTCTTGCTGCATGGACCGCCATCAAATCCGGATCTCGTGCTAGTGAAGTGCCTGCACCTGACATTGCAGTCAAAAGAGCTAGAGGATCTAGCTTCATCTGCGCCTCTGTTGAAGTGCGCAATATTGCGGCCACTATGCAGTGCGCCTGAGTTTTGTCGAGCCCCTTGACCAGCGGGATAATAGCCGCCTTACCAACATCTCGCCCTTTTGCACCAGCGGGCCCGTGCTCTGCGGTCTGCGACTGGGTGACGGCCAAGCGACGCAAAGAGTCTGCCGAGTCCGTGCAGTTTGGTACGTCGGTACGATAGGCAGCAGCCAACGTATGCCAACGTGTGGCCCAATCCTTGCCTTTAAAAGAGGCTTCGACCAAGGCGAGTCGTGCCTCCAGAGGGCCTCGCAAGGCGTTGATAACACCTGCATTTGCTCTTGCCGCCGGATCAGCGGCGACTTTATCGGCCAATTCGACTTCACCTGGCACCTGCAAACCGCTGGACTTAAGTTCTGCTAAAGCAAAAAAAGCTCTGATCCATTCCGCAGAATGAAGGGGGCGCTCTTTATGGGTTACCACGGCGGCTCCGCCGTCATGATCGTGAAGATTGCCGTACTCCATCGCGAACACGGTATTCATAAGATAGGTGGAGCCCCACCCGATGGCTGGACTTACTAACGCCGTCGGCAAGCGCTCCGCTGAGTTCACGTCCTTAAGCGCGGCTAAGGCATCGGCACTTGGGCTGAATACGACCACCAGTGCCGCGCCACCAATCAGCCATTTCGACCTAGATTTCAACCTAGGGATCAAGAGCATTAAAGGCAGAGCGATCACCGCTAACAGAGGCCACTGCGCCTGTTGCTCAGCGGTACTTGCGACAACACCGCAACCTGATTTCTTTGGCATCACGCCAGATGTATTGAGACTGACACCGCTAGACTTAGGCTTGGCGGACTGCTCGTTAGATGCCTGGGCCAATTCAGTCGCCGCAGACTGCTCCAATTTGGCTGTATTATAGTTCAGAAATGCAGTGACGAAATTGGCGCCGGTCGCGACGTTGACCGTCTCGAGTCCAGATTGGCTGTTGATCTTGATACCACCCCAGTTCACGCCGAGGATTTGGCCAGTCGTCGCATCGATAAGTCCAGACCCACTAGATCCATGAGTTAAATCGCACGTATGTTTGATACTGAACGGAAGCGACTTATCAAGCTGCCAATGCGCAATTGGAAAATTACCTATGACCTTGCAATTGTCCATCGTCACCTGAGCGAGTGGCAGCCTAGGTCCGCCGTCCGGGGCCTCAACCATGGCTTCCGGCACATCTGGGTAATGAACAATCATCGCCGTTCTGCCAGCAACCTGGATGTTCGGATCCACAATGGGCAATGGTTGAAATTGCACCGGTACAGCACTCGCTAGTCTAAAGACCGAGAGGTCTCCTTCAAAGCTTGTGCGTAAACTACCGGGCAAACATTCTGCAACGGTACTACTCCTGGTCTGACCAGCGCTAAAGCCTAAATAAACCTTAGTACTGACACAAGCCTGAGGCAGTAAGACAGACGTCGCTATACCTTCATCGTCTATGGCTGCAAAACAATGGTGATTTGCTAGAACACGCAAGTTACCGCCCGGTTGATCAGACGCAATCAGCGTCCCCGAACAAAATTTAACCTCATTCGGCTTTAAGCGGGTTGCAATCAACACTGATGCATTCAAAACTTGCGGATTAATCTGCGATTGGTTGCCGGAGCCAACTACATAGATATTGCTTTTCGACCCTAGGATAAAAGCATCGGTGCTAATTGTGAAAGGCTTCTTTTTACACGCCGTGAGACCTGACGAAACCGCCATTAGCCCGATGAAACATAGGGTTAAATTCCGCACAGCCGCCTCCTAATATCGATACTTTACGATATCATGGTTCCTCAGAATCGGCTTGCAATCCAGTCATAAGAATCTCTGCATCTTCAGCACCATGCGCTCCAGCGCTTCCAGCCCGACTAGGCATCTCGTCCGCTATGCGAGAACGTTCTTCGGTACCCTTTTGACTCGACAACGAACGGAGCACGATTTGGGCGCGGTCCTTCATCCCCTGATCTTTACTCCGCGAGTTATGGATGACCGCAAACAAATAGGACTGAGCCTTAGCCTTGTCTTGAAAACCATTTTTATAAACTAAGGCCAAATTGTAGAGTGCTGGAGAGCTATGCGGGTGCTTTGCTAAAATCTCTTTAAATACGCCTGCAGCCTTAGAAAAATCGCCACTACGGGCCAAGGCCCGGCCGTAACCAATCATGCCAGCTGAGCACTGACCACATCGATCGGCGACAGTCTTAAACACAGCTGCTGCGCCTGCGGCATTACCAAGCTCAAGCTGCAAGCTGCCCAGATTTAGACCAGCCGCAACTTGTGACACATCCGCATCCATAGATTTTTGAAAATATTCCTGAGCGATTCGGTAATCTGCCATAGTCGATTGCGGAGAAAGCATCGACGCTAGCCCTTTTACGTTCAAAGCAAAGGCGTTACCGGGCTGAACTTGTTCGAGCAAGGACGCGTAGTAAGCTGCCATCTCGTAGTTATGCGACATGGTTAAGGCCGCCGACAACATCGTCAGTGCAGCGGGATCGGAAGGATTACGCGATAGCCTAGCTTTGGCCATAGCCACAACTTCACTCGCTTCACCAGTGGCTAGAGCACCTCGTGCTCGCGGCATCAGAGCCTTTGCCTGCCTCTGATCGAGCCAATAAGCCCTCGGATAGGGGGCGAGCATCGGGTCTTTAGCGCCAATTTGGCTGACCACGGCGCGATGGGCACCGGCACCTTTCGGCATGAGTCCGCTATCGCCAGTTAAATCATTTTTATTCGCCGATGAAGTGACACAACCGCCAAGCGTAGAACCCATTATCAATAGGGCGGATGTCAGAAAAAATCTCTGCTTCTTAATCATGGCTTGCTCCTTCATCAGCTGACCATTGGACAAAACCGTTGCCAGCCGAACCACTCACTCGTTCAGACTGCCAATCACCTGCGGCCTGCCAGAGCACAGCCTGAGTCGTATCGGGATCACTTAGACCAGAATTGACTGCCGCTATTGCCTTGGTGTCGGCCTGCTGAGCCGTCTTCGAGACGTCGCTCATAATGCTTTGACGCTGTGCTTTAAAGCGTTGGACCACTTCCATCGCAAGACTTTCCTGAATCTCTATATCCTGAGCCGACTCGACAAACGCTTTCGAAAGTTCGGACAACTTCATCATGGCAATCGGGCAGTAGCTTGTCGCTCCGGCGTCACAGACAGACATAAATGCCTGACGCGTCACACGGTAGGCGGCATAATGAGACTGCAGAGTCGCTGCTGGATCCCGCAATTCAAGATTATTAAAGGCTTGCACCGGGGCTTTGCTGCGAGCCATTGCCAGTACATACCTAGCACCACCAAGTGCTTCTTGGGCTGCCGGCGAACTCATTCCAGCTAACTGGCGGGCTATACTCTCCACTTCGCCGAAGCGACCTTGGGCTGCCGCCAAATTGGCTTTGATACCGAGTGCAGATGCCCTAGCGTCTTCACCAGCCTCGTTACTTTGCAGAATTTTCTGTGCTGCCAATCCTGCTCGCGAAAGTGTTCCACTTCGCCTTTCGATCTCCATGATTTTGGTCAAGGCAGCAATCTTAGTTGCACTGTTATCAGATGCCGCAACAGTCATATTGAGAACTGCAAGTGCGTCGGAATAATGCCCCATACCGATATGCAAAGCCGTCAGAGAATCACGTATCCGTTGCGCTTCACTATCTTTTCCGAAACGCTGAGCAAACCGCTGATAAAAGAACACCGTATTTTCTTCCGATGCCATAGCGGACGACCAATCACCACCGTTAAGCACTGCCTGGCGGTAAAATCCAGACCGGGGGTATCTCTGTTCAAATGCTAGCAGCGAATTAACCGAGGCTGAATGCTGACCAGCACCGTGGTAGGCACTCCCCAGTAGGAACAGGGCTTCATCACAGCGAGCAAAATGCGAGTGCGCTTTGACGACTTCGCTAAACCTACCGATTGCCTCTTTATACTTATTTTCTGCTAGCGCAACCTTGCCTTGCTCGAGCACAGCTAGTGCCAAGATATCGCCGGAATTCAAACTCTTCCCACGATAGACTGGGGACATTCTATGCTCGATGCTAAAGCGAGCTAATTTCTCCGTCTCAGCCCAATTCTGCTCACTCGAATAAGCAGTCAGCATAGTGCCCATGGCGTTAACTGCATGAACACCAGTGGACTGGGTCTTCAACAAATCTTGCCAAAGGGAAAAAGCCTCATCGCGCCGCTCAAGAGAGACTGCGAGCAATCCCTGCTGAGATGCTACCTCCCAATTACGACCTTCTAGCAAACCAGCCAAGCGCTGATAAAGTTCCAATAACTCACCGCGTGCATCTAGTTTGCCGCCTTTGGAATTGGGCACCCCAGACCAAGGAGCTACGCGCGGCCAGTCAGCAAGGAGACTCTGCACCCTAATCGCGGCAATGACATATGGACGCTGCGCATCTTTGGCACTTGCATCCGCTAGTTCTTTGTATACGCCAACAGCCTCTGCGTACTGTTTATTTAGTTCGTAAAGCCCGGCCATCTTAACTTTAATCGAGACTACTTCTGGTCCGCTTTGCAAAACACCGATTAAGGTCTGCCCCATACCTATAGCGCGCTTGCGATCTGCGGCTTGGGCCTTGACGTTGCTTGCTTGCGCCATTTCACCAAGTACAAGCGCCCTGTGTCGCTTGAGGATATCCAATTGTACAGACTTGATTCGGCTCTCTTGGCCTTCTCCCAATATACTAGTATCGAGATAATCCTTTTCGGCAGCAATCAGCGCGCTTTCGTAAATTTTGGGTGCTGATTTACCAGTAGCAGTCACGCGCACAAGATCCAAGACCCGCAAGTCTAATTCAGCTCTCACAGGTGTCCCAGTCATACTCTGAGCCAAAGCACGGTACTTACGCACTGCCACATCCGGCTTTCTGTCGCGCCAATCAGCCAGCGCCGCCCTTTCAATGATCGCTTTAGGAATGGTCGAATCACCGCCTGCGGTCATCTTAAACGGCGGTCTGCTCCAATCAATCTTCGTACCTTCTGCCATGCGCCATACCGACATCGCGAAGCCGAAAGTTGCGGCCTTTTCCTGATCACCAAGAGATTGCGCTGCCTGTAATGCACTATTTAACTGCCCTCTGTAAGCTGCATTAGAACCGCCAACTCGCTGACCAGTTTGCGAGAGTCCGGCGATAGCCCGAGCGAGCTGCAAACGCAGAGCCACTTGAGACCGGCTATCTAAAGAGCCGAGACTGCGCCTAACGATCGCTGCCGCCTCGGCACGTTTTTGCTGCGTTCCTTGGTCCAATCGAGTGAGCGCCTGCACCACTTTTTCCTGTCCGTGCTCTTGCAGCCCGCGGACCACATCGCCCATAAATGGCAGTGACAGTCTATTCGCTGGTAACGGTAATACCGGCTGAAAGCTCTGCGCTGCTAAGCTCTGCTCAGCAGACTGTTCGTTGAAGTTGGGCGCGATCAAAGCACCTAACCCGGTAATTAACCCAGCGGCTACAATCAATTTCTTGAATTTGGATTCCACAGCAACCTCACGCGACCAGAGTTCGCGGATATATCTGCAAAAGCCGTACTCAGCGGGACTGGCTTAATTAATCCATAAATATTAGTTACTTAAAATGCCGTTGCATCGACGATAGCGACGACAATTCTAGCGTATGTCAAAACTTTTAGCAGGGTAAGTATTGCTGCGCGTTTGTCGCAAAATAGCGACGAGCCAAGTTAAGAGCACTCGTCTCAGGCCTGCAAAACTGCGGCACGCAAGTCACGGCGGTAACGCCATTTTTCGGCGGCACAAAAGCAAACCATGCTGAAACCCACAAATCCAAACGCAAGTTCCAAAATGGAAAGACCACTTTCGACACGAACACTGGTTTCAGGCTGATTCGGTAAAAATTCCAACTTCACCGCGTCGCCAGGTAGAAATTTCTGACTGCTAATCACCCTAGCAACCGCCGTAATTTCCTTCGCTGAATCTGGCACAACAAATTTAACGATAGGACGCTCGACTGTGATCCGACCACCAAGTCGTCCAGTGGCATGCGACTCACGTTGAACTTTAACAACGGTCCCGGTCACTGGCACTGCCACCCTCTGGAATTCCAGGAGAGCAATTAAGCTGTAAAAAAAAACACCAACCAAACTTAGTCCACAAAGCATCCGCAGTAGCCATAGACGCGGCTTGCTCAAAGGAGATCCCGGCATTCTAAAGTCCTCCCGTGTCAGTTACGCTTTTACTCAATTCTAACAGAATTGATGAACAATTCCGTTCCATTCTCTGCCTCGCCTACGCGATATTTTGAATATTATAGGCCCTAATGATTAAACCTGATAACCAAAGGCACCGATACCTCTTCTGGAGGTAAGCGTTTGGAGCGTCTGAAAAAAATTCTGCGAACAGCTCTAGCGGAGCGGGCCGTAACTATCAATCTGGTAAGCGGCAGCTCGCCTGATTTGAGCTTTGGGACAGAAAATCGCCTTTTAATTGGTGAAAGTGAGATCGCTGACGATTATTTAATGCAACTGCGTGCTGCACTGTTCCCTGGGATTACAGCATCAGCAGACACCCCTCATTTATTGAGCAGTTCTTTGCAAATCGCCAATGTTGGACGCTTGCAGTTGATCGCTCAGATTACCGCTCCTCTTGCCATTTACATCTACCTACCGCCAGATGGCCAAGCAGCTTTTGACAGTGATTGGCAGCGTCTAAGCCATCCAGTATCTGCAGAATCTCGACTCTCGCTAGTTATTGGGGAAGCGTCCGACCTTGATCAGTTACTCGGCCACAGTGACACTGATATGAATCAGCCCGGTGGCTTTATCCCAAATAACCTTCGAGCGGATCTGCCTATTTCACAGCCGCGAGTAGTTACTCCCACTAAAACTGTTCCAGCAGCAACCGTAGCTGCGACCAAACAAATTTTTCCGCAGAGCAACACTCTGCTGCAAATGCCTGTAGAGGCTATAAAAGAACGCAGCTTAATAACTGAAAATTCTTTGGGTCACTCAGAAATCATTCAGTCAAAAGCGACTCATCAGGTTATTACCGAACAAGCACCACCTAAACTGAATTTCGGCCCAAGTACCGTTGGTGAAGCAGGAATTAGCGATGGTCGTAACCGTATCGACCAGATACTCACTGACTTGGTAAGACGGAAGGGTAGCGACTTACACATGACCTGCGGTGAGCCCATCTGTTTTAGAATCGATGGGGAAATCATACGTGTCAGTGAGAGTGCCACATCACCCGCCGAGATCGAAGCGTATCTATCGCCAATCATTCCAGTTCGCAACTTAAGCGAACTAAGCTCAATTAATGACACTGACTTCGCCTATGAAATAAGAAACCTCGGGCGATTCCGCGTAAACGTTTTCCGTGACAAAAACGGTATTGGCAGCGTCATGCGCCATATCCCTTCGACTATCCTGACTGCAGATCAGCTTAATTTACCCCCAGCAATCACTAAGTTCTGTTCCTTATCCAAAGGCCTGGTTCTGGTAACTGGCCCTACAGGTAGCGGTAAATCCACAACTTTGGCTGCAATGATCGATTTGATAAATAAGAAACGTGCGGATCATATCCTTACGATCGAGGATCCAATCGAGTTTGTTCACCCTCAGCAACGGGCCTTGGTTAATCAAAGAGAAGTTCACAAGCACACAGGCTCGTTCGCTCGCGCGCTAAAAGCCGCCCTGCGCGAGGACCCAGATATCGTTTTAATTGGCGAGATGCGTGACCTAGAAACTGTTGCCATCGGGATTGAAACAGCAGAAACTGGTCATCTAGTCTTTGGCACACTCCACACGAACACCGCCGTCTCAACAGTGGACCGTATTATTGATCAGTTTCCTACGGACAGACAGCAGCAAATAAGGATGATGCTCTCATCGTCTCTTAAAGGGGTCGTTGCACAAACTCTGCTAAAAAAGAAAAATGGTGGTCGTGTTGCCGCTCACGAAATCCTAGTAACCAACGACGCTGTCTCTGCGATGATTCGCGAAGGCAAGAATCACATGATCTCGAATCACATGCAGACACAAAAGCAGGACGGCAACATCTTACTCAACGAGTCACTTTTTAAGCTCGTCCGTGATGGTATCGTTGATCAAGAGGACGCTCTCCGCAAAGCCGTCGATAAAAATGGCTTGCTCGACATCATGAAGCGAGCTGGTATAGCCGGGCCAACACCTGCGACGCCTGCAACTCCCCCTAGGCCACCAGCGAACTCACCGGGCCGAGGGTGACGCAAAGTCACGTTTCCACTCCGTTACCGATGGGGAATAATTGCCTAGCGGAAAGACAGCTGGCCAATAACAGCATGAAATCATGGCCCGATTACCTTCCCTAGCGCTTTTAACCTTCGGTTCATGGCCTCACCATCGCCACGATGATAAACTATATTATCGCGATATTACTTAGCGTTGATCAAAAAATCTGACGACAAGGATCTATGAACCAGTCAATCAGCGAATCTAAATATTTTACATGGATCGTGATTCCAATAATAGGACTGGCAATCATAGCCCTCCACTTTAACGGACTACTACGCGCCCCAATGAATGATGTCATATGGGGAATTTCGATCTCCGCTGACCCGATCGGCGAGCTATCCAATATCCATGATTTCCTTTTACAAGCGGCCAATGGGTGCATTGACCACAACACCTCACACAACTATCCCTTTGGCGCACTTAGTCACACCAGCCTTTCTAGATATCTAGTTGCGCCGTATATAATTGCTACTTTGATAGCCGCTATAACCAAGAGTCTGATGTTGTCTTACAACATAATGATTATGTCGATTGTATTTTTAAACTACGTTATCACCTACTATGCTAGCAGGAAAATCCTAAATGATCCGATCGTAGCGCTGATACCAGCAGTTCTGATATCTTTTAGCGCCTATGCATATAGCCATTACTGGGCCCATTTTGGTCTGATGCCTGTTTTTTATTTCCCCTGCTTTTTATTATTATTTTACCGCGTACAAGAACAGCCGGGCAGAATCATTACATGCTTCGGCGCAGCTTTCACAATGGCTGCCAGCTTATATAGCAGTCCCTACTATTTTTATTTCTTATTCTGGATGGCCTTTGCCATTTTTGTTTGCTTTTTAGCCCAAAAAACAAACCAGCAATCGACGAGAAATATAGTCCTCTCGAACGCTCTATGCGTCATTTTTACCATTCTACTTTCCGCACCTTATATCAAAGAAAATTTTTTCCCTGACATGACCGAAGCATGGTACCAAAAGCCTGCTACTAATTATGGTGACAATTTATACTATCTCATAAATTACTCAGCCAGACCGAGTGACTATATACTGCCCAATGTCCACAACGTATTTTTCGGGGATTATTTTCGCCCATATATCGCAGATGCAAATAATGCGAGAAATTGGTGGTCGGATGAATTCGCTATTTCTATCGGGATCTTTCCCACTCTTTTTTGCGCGATTATCATCCTCTCTTGGCTATGTCGCCCACGATTACTTCACCCACGACTGAAAACCTTGCGGGAGTCAATTCTGGGACCAGTTAGCTCTGCAAAAGAAGAGCATACGGGAATTTTTTATGCCCTTTTGATCACGATGTTCATCGCATTTTTCCTAAGCCTACCGCCCACCCTCACCGTCTTCGACCACGCCATACCGATGCCCAATGAGATTTTTAGACATGTAGTTCCTTTCCGGTCGTATTCCAGATTTGCTCTTCCTTTTTTAGTAGCTCTGTCCATACTCATCGCCTTAGTGGTCAAAAAAACAAAACATCGCAACACCTGGGTCACTTTGTTTGTGGCATTTTGTGTCTTTGAAAGCTTTCCGAAGACTATGCTGCATTCAGTATCAACAGAGAAGCCTTACCTTCGCTATCTCCGCTCTCGCCCTGAAAACGTCATAATGCGTTTTGAACGTCAAAATGTAAGACTGCAAAGAATCATCGATCTCGAGGTCATTTTAACGGGAAAAAAGACTATCAATGGCGATATAAACTTTAATTACGGCTATACAGAATGGGCATTGGAGCCGCAGATAGCTAAATTCAATCTTGGCCAACTCGGGCAGTTAGGGGCAGAGCTGCTTTTAGTAAACGGAAAACTTTCTATACCGCCAAAAGAGCAGTCCTCACTGTATCTTCTTGCCGAGTTTCCTGAGGACGATATCCAAATCTGGAAAATCATCGCCGGGAATGACCCGCGTCTCACCAGCGCATTTCAACCATTCATTGAGCGCGCGCGCGTTGACCAGTGCTTTGTGGCTCCAAAATCTTCAGTTCAAGAGGCTCTTCAAACGCTAATTAAAATTGCCTCTTGAGCAATGCCTTAAGCCAGATGAATGTACTAATATTACGCCTCGCAAATTATTAAATTAACAGGCGCTAAACTTGGTGAGTTTTTCCAAATTGAGTGAAACCGACCACCACTAGTTCCGATGATATCGAGTATTTTTAATCCGTGATATCGCACTAGTTCTCTCGCCGCACGAGAAGTAATGCCCCGGATATGGTGGATTGGCCGATTTGTCGGATTATTAAAATCCCCGAAAATGCCGGCGCCAAAATTGGCTCTCTCATTGCTCACTTCAAGAATATGAGGCTGAAAGCCCATTAGGAGTTCCAATCGCGAATATAAGGACGAAAGATTAGGAAATGAAAGCGCGACGACACCGCCCTTGCGGCAATATCGGACCGCATTCTGAATCAAGACGTCCGTCCTATCCACATGTTCAATCACCTCAAATAAACAAACCATGTCGAATTTTACATTTCCGCCAAGGTCTAACTCAGACTCAATATCCGCGACGCTAAATCGATTAATTATCGTTGGTACGATTTCCGGCTGAATTCGATCAATCGACCAGATTTCTAAATCACTATTTAGCTCGCGGCAATACGCCTCAAATGTAAACGAAATTCCTGAACCTAAATTCAAAAGACTGCCGTAGCGCTTTATGAATGGACTCAGATAACTGTAAAAAGGCCAAAAAACATTTGCCTCTCCGCGCATCAGCGAGCGATTAACAACAGTACCATCTGATTTTTGCATACGGCAATCCTTGCACTAAGCCTCGCCAATTATTTAATCATTTCGCTCGAGCCAGATAAACCAAACCGACTAAAAATCGGAGAAAAAGCATCGATGTCGCTAGTATGGGATGCCCCAACATCCGCAAGAACTTGCCATTCTCCAAGTAAACCCCTATATATCGATATTTTACTCCTAACTGCTTATGAATAACCGGGTGATCTGGGCCCCATTTTTTCACGTACTCATTGAACGACTTTGTGTAATAGCTCTTTTTACGAATATAGGTCCAAAAACTAAAGTCACCCTCGTTATGAAACAATGGTGATCTAATAATTGCTACCGGCCCATGCTGCCTCACTCTCAAATCAAAGTCCCAATCTTCTGGGCCCACAAAACTTTCATCAAATCCGCCGATATCAAGAAAGATAGATCGTCTAACAAACCGCACAGCATCGATGACGGTTCCATCGTAGAAGCCCCGCTCAAAACGCCTGACACTTATCCAAAAACCATTTCCAATGACTGTCTCTGGAATATATAGACCAGCAAGAATTTGATCCTGTTCCATTTTTTCGACGCACTCTTTAATTACCTCAGGCGACAGAGTCATATCTGCGTCAAGATAAAGAGCATATTTTCCGGATCCCGATTTAATCCCGTAGTTCCGCTGAGCACTTCGCTCTGGTCCAATATTGTAGACAAAAGAAGTAAACTCTCGACTAATTTCTTTAGTCTTATCCTTGGAATCATTGTCCACTACAATGACTTCAAAATCTTTATATGACTGTCTCGCAATGCTTTGCAGACAAGCTCGAATATTTTTCTCTTCATTTTTTGTAGAAATTACTACAGAGACTTTTGGCATATAGAACCCTCTCGGATCAGGTCAATAATTTTCTTTGCTTTTAAAGTTAAATTCAAAAATTTAATATTTATAGTTTACCTTTGATCGCATCATCAGGCTAAACTAGCGCTCGCTTAGAGCACCAGCAATCGGCTGGAAGTCGACACCTATTTGCCGCTGCATCTGGGCCCTGGTACAATAGGAGGATATTCCTCGGCTAAAATCACGATGAAATTTCGTTAATTTCGCCCTAATTCAGATAACACTGAAAGAGCTGGCATGGGATTTTCCATCATAATTCCAGTGAAGGAAATCAACGCCTATATCCGCGAATCGATTCCTATCACACTGAAACTCGACTATTCAGAGTTTGAAATTATCATTTTACCCAACGATCCTGTAAGCGAACAGGATCTACCGCCATACCTCAAGGATCCTCGCGTCAGTATCATCGCCACAGGCCGCGTCAGCCCGGCTGTCAAACGCGACATTGGAGCGAAACATAGTAGCTATGATTACCTAGCCTTTCTTGACGACGACGCATTCCCCCAATCAGACTGGCTAAAAGTTGCAGAAACTACATTGAGAGAGCGTCAGGTCGAAGCACTGGGTGGTCCAGCAATCACCCCAAAAAATAGCTCGCTGGGTGAGCAAGCTTCAGGGCTCTTTTTCGAGACATTAGTCGGTGGAGGCGGTTTATCTTATCGCTACAAACCTGTAAAAAAGTCATTTTTTGTCGATGATTACCCGACGGTCAATTTAATAGTATCGAAATCAAGCTTCGACTCTATCGGTGGATTCGATAACAACTACTGGCCAGGTGAAGACACCAAATTTTGCCTTGATCTGGTCAATGCCGGATACAAGATCCTTTATGTTCCCGAATTGATAGTTTGGCATCATCGCCGGGAACTCTTGCTTCCACACCTCAAGCAAGTAGGTGGATACGGAAGGCACCGCGGCTATTTCGCTCGAACTTTTCCGAAAACGTCACTGCGACCAACTTATTTCGCTCCAAGCGTTTTTGCCTTAGGAAACTTTTCTCTAGCCATCTTATCTATCTGGTCAGCATTTTTTTTAAAAATCTGGATATGTTTGTTAATCATTTATTTCGGCGCATGTACGATTGATGTTTTCTCGAGAACGAAACGACCAATCCTCGGCTTCCTCACGACAATGGTAACCTTCTGCTCGCATATGACTTATGGATGTATGTTTTTGCGCGGACTTTTTTCTTCGTCTCATTTTCGCAGTCACCTTAGGTAAGGAAGCCTTGTATGCGGCGAGGTCTTCATAAAGTAATTGGCATTGATCTACTAACAGATCACACATTTTCGCTTCGCTTAGAACGGAAGGATGTGACCTTTTTAGCTGGCCAGTGTTTCAATATAGGACTTCCAGACACAGCGGTGAATCGCGAGTATTCTTCTTACTCTAGCGTCTTCGACGATGAACTACAGTTTTTAGTTCGAGAAATTGAAGGCGGGCAAGTCAGCCCTAAACTTAAATTATTGAAACCAGGTGACTCTGTTGAAGTTGATGGAGCATATGGTCTCTTCACAATAGATCCAGCATTGGTTCCTGGTCATTCATTCTATTTTATCGGAACAGGCACAGGAATTGCACCATTCCATTGTTTTGTGAAGTCCTTCCGTGGATTAGATTACAAAATCATTCACGGAACACGTTACGCAAACGAAGCTTATAACCGACTTGATTACAGCAAAGGTAGATATATCAATTGTGCTACCCGCGATAAAACGGCGGATTTTAACGGAAGGGTGACCGAATACTTGCTAGCAAATCCACCGCCACAATCCGCAATATATTATCTGTGCGGAAACCGGAATATGATCAACGACGTATACGATATCCTGAGAGAGCTAGATATCTCGAGTAGCCAAATAATCACAGAAGTATTCTTCTGAAGGGGCCGTCGTGAAGGTTGCCATTTCCTATCCACCTATCGTCAATGCCCGTGGTCAGAAGGCCATGGTTTCGCAGAATAGAAACGTACAATTTTTTAAGACACCAACGTACCTTCTTCCCGTAGTTCACGCTCAAGCTGCAACATGGCTTAAACAGCTTCGCTTTGAGGTGATATGGGACGATGGGAACGCGCAGCTAAAAAGCTATGAGCAATGGTTCAATGATCTCGTCAAAGCCAAACCTGACGTGATTATTTTTGAGAGCACCACCCCGGTGATGAAGTTTTATTGGCGGACAACTGACGCACTAAAGAAAATCCTGCCAAACACGATTTTTATTATGACGGGATATCATTCTATGCGGCGGCCCGAGGAGACGCTAGAGCTATCGCAAACTGATATTGTTCTCAGAAGCAATCACGTTGACTTCGTTCTTGCAAAGTTAATACCCTTCATTGCCAATAATCCAGATTGGCGCATCACTTGTAATCTAGAAGGTCTTGCGATCCGAGAAGGCGCTAGCAAGATTCGCTCGACCGGTCATTTTCGACAGGTGGAGCCCCTGGAACGATCGCCTATGGTAGATCGTGACCTGGTGCAGTGGAAAAATTATGCCTTTGAGAACGGAAATTACCTTCAGACCCCTGGTACCTATGCAACCAGCGTAATTCGTGACTGCATGTTCGGTAAGTGTACGTTCTGTCGATACAACGGCCCCGACCTGACGTTTTCGGTACTTCCTGTGGAGAAAAGTCTTGATGAATACGAAAGACTAATCAACGAACACGGTGTCAAAGAGATTTTTGATGATTCTGGCGTTTGGTATCGTGGCAAGGAGGCCCGGGAATTCGCACAGGGCATTATCAAACGCGGCCTACACAAAAAGGGCTGCTACTTCGGTTTTAATACCCGCTTTGAGTATCTCGACAAAGAGACTATCGAACTACTTGCAAAGGCCAACTTTCGTTTTGTATTGATCGGCTTAGAAGCGGCTGATGAAGAGACTTTGACGCGATTAAACAAAGGCTATCAACTCCAGCACGTCGAACGCAGCCTAAAATGGATGAGCGACGCTGGGTTGCACCCGCATCTGACTATTATGGTCGGGTACTACTGGCAAACTAGTGAGCAGCTCAAAAAGACTGTCGACCTCGTCAAGAGCCTGATGTTTCGAGGACTAGCCAGGACCCTACAGGTGACTCTTTGCACACCGCTCGACTACACCCCTTATCATCAGGAATGCATCCAGAATAAGGTGCTCCAGACAGACAACTATGACGACTTTGACATGAGTAAACTCATAGTAAAAACCCCGATTCCCCATGCGGAATATTATCAGGCAGTCAGGGAGATGTATGGCATCGCATTTCATCCCCGATTCTTACTAAGGCAGCTCCGTTTTTTGCTGACCTTCAAACGCAGAGATTGGCAATTTCTTTTCACGTACGGCATTCGCGCAATTCGCCGCGTTCGTAATCATATGTTTAATTTAACAAGAGGAGAGGGTTTGGCTATACCAGACCCTGAGGCACCTACCCCACTTTGATTAAAGGCTACCCAACCAAGCCCCACTATCCTGCCTTAAACTGCGAAACATGGCATTAAACGGTGCGCCAGTGGCTCCGTAGGTAGCACCAGGGTAGTCACCGCTCCAGTTCCAGGTAGAAGCAAAAATATCGAAGTGAATCATGGGCAGAGTCGCGAACTCCTTCAAGAAGTGCGCAGCGACATTGGAGCCACCCCCAATATGCGCGTCCTTCGGCATCCGCCCCATATTTGTTAAATCTGCGGCTATGTGCGAGTTGCCTTGGAGAAAAGGTAAAAACTCACCCCAGAATGTAAACTCTTCGCCCACATCACGGCCTGCGCGCTGCAGGCTATCTTGGCAGCTTAGTGGCGCAAAATGCACTGGAGTAAAGAAGTTTGTAAACTGCCGTAGTGATGCTGTCGTCAAAGTCGCTGCGACCAGCGTTTGCACAGGATTGAGCTCCCTCTGCGAGTAACTAATCGCATCGGCCAGGATCAACCGCCCCTCAGCATCGGTATGCTCGATAATGACATCTTTTCCGCTAAATGAGCGAATGATAGCTCCCGGTTTCACAGAGCGCTCACCAATCAGATTTTCACAGCATGGTATAGCAACTGCCAACGGCCCGTCGTATCCACTTTCCACTAATGCCATGAACAGGTTGACCATGAGCCCGGCACCGCCCATGTCATTTTTCATACAATTGACATGGCCCTCATGGGGCTTCAGGTTGATACCACCCGTATCAAAGGTGATACCCTTTCCTACCAATAGCAACGGCCTTGATCCTGGCATAACCCGATGCGTGGCCAGGTAAAATCGGGATGGCGAAAGATCGCTGGCTTGGCCCACTGCCAGCAGTAAATTCATCCCTAACTTGGTAAGTCCTTCACGACCAAAGGAATTAAATTCGCAGCCATGACGCCGACAGAATGCTTCCAGCCGTTCACCAATAACGACGGAAGTTAATTCGTCAGGATTTTCGTTAACCCAGCGGCGGAAGCCTAGTTGGTGCCGCAGGCGCAAATCGTGATAAGGATCCGCGGATTTCAAGGTTTCCGCATCACTGCTGAGTATCCGCAGACTCTCTAGCTCGCTGCGTTCATAGCGCGGAGTCATCTTACGCGTCCAAAGATCCTCGACAACGGCCAGCTCAGCTGGTCCAGATCCCGCTTCGAGATAAACGGCAATCTTCTTGAGATTGAACTGTGTGGTCAGCGCAGTCACCATCTTATGGGCTACCCAGCGCCTTTCTAGAGCTGAAACACCCGACTTTTGCCAGCTGAGTACAGTATAAGGGCGAAGGCCATCATGACTCAAAAAGCCACTGTCGCTGCGAAGATAGTGCGTAGTCCGAGCTAAGCTTGGAGCCGATTTTTCAACAAGCTCCCGAACCCACGGGGACCTTTCGCCGGACGGTGCACCGAGGATAATTAGCAACTCATCTGGTGCCACATGGTCAGCAACACTGCCGGATGGAATCTCTTTGATCTCTGGAATCATGACGGCAACCTCAGATGCCACGCTTTTGGCTTCAGAAATGCATCTATCCCTAGTATCGACAGAGTAGAACCTACACCGGAATGACCGCGACCACTCCAAGGCAGACGCGGACTAACACGGTCACAGCAGTTCCAATAGACACTGCCTGCATTGAGTTGATTCATGAGCGACGTCGCCGTGGCTGCATCACGCGTATAGACCCCGGCAGTGAGACCATATTCAGTATCGTTCATGAGCTGCAAGGCTTCGGCATCATCCCGCACCTTTTGAATCCCAATCACTGGACCAAAAGACTCTTCACGCATGACAGCCATCGTATGATCGACATTCGTTAACACAGTCGCGGGAAAATAGGCGCCTTTACCAGCTTGGCGCTCGCCGCCTAACAGCAATTTCGCTCCTTTTTTGACGGCGTCACGGACTTGCTCCTCAAGCACACTAAGCTGCGCTTTACGCGCTAACGGACCAAAATAAACACCTTCCTCCGTTGGGTTGCCACTTTTTAAAGTCCGTGTGAAAGCGACAAAGTGCTCAACAAATTGGTCATAGATATCCTGGTGGACATAAATACGTTCGACTGCACAGCAACTTTGCCCTGCATTGTAAAATGCACCATCCGCTGTGCTTTCTGCGGCAACTTTGACATTTACATCTGGACGAATGTACACGGGATCTTTGCCGCCCAACTCAAGCTGCACGCGCACCATTCGACCAGCAACTTTTTCTATGATTTTTTTACCGGTGGCGTAAGAGCCAGTAAAAAACACACCCTCGACTGGCTGATCTAGTAGCCAACCACCAACCTCACCACCACCAACTAAACATTGAAATAATCCGCTAGGCAAACCTGCATCGTGCCAAAGCTTCTCGATGTGACGACCGGTCAGTGTGGCAAATTCAGACGGCTTATAAAGAACCGCATTCCCCGTTAGTAGCGCTGGAATAAACACATTGCTGCCAACAAAGTACGGATAGTTCCAAGCTGAAATATTGGCAATGACTCCCAGAGGTTCTTGGCTGATTCGTTCTGTCATACCTGTCGCTGCGTCATGCTGGACCACTTGATCGCGCAGACGAGCAGAGGTTTCGCTGAGGAAGAAGTCGATGCGAGCCAAGGTGCCGTTAACCTCGTTGCGGGCCTGAGCCAATGGCTTACCAACTTCACTAGTTAAGATTTGGGCACTTTCCTCACTGCATTCGGCCAACAACTTACGAAATCGCTCGACTACACGGACGCGTTCAGCATAAGGCACCGCACGCCAAACTTGTTGGGCGACTTTAGCTGCAGCAAACTTTTGGCTCACAGCTTGCTTTTGATCGGCTTCCAAACGTGTAATGACCGTCTCATTTGCTGGATTAACGACTTCTAACATCAATAGACCTCGTGATTTAAATGCCTAATTTTGTGCTTAATCGTAGCGCACACTAGCCTCTGCTAACATGCACCTCAGCGTTTACGGTCACGTGCTGCTGATAATAGCGCTTGCAGCACAGGTACAGGACTAAGAAGAGCTGTATCCACATCCGATTGCAATTCTGGATGCCATTGTAAACCAAGTAAAAAAGCCCCAGATGCGTCCTTAAGGCGGAGCGCCTCTACAACACCATCAGAAGGCGATCTCGCCTCTACCCTCAAATTAGGCGCCAGATCTTTCACGGCTTGGTGATGCACGCTATTGATCATGCCCTCGCTAACGCCGTAAAGCTTTGCTAACTCACCGCCCCGCTCTAGGGTCAGCTCGTGATGATTTCCCTCGTAAACATCAAAAATGCGGTGATGCAGCGAGCCTGGATGCTGACTACGAACATCCTGGAAAAGCGTGCCACCTAACGCCACGTTGAGTACCTGATGTCCACGACAGATACCTAGTATCGGTTTGTCGTACTTAAGAGCCGCCTTCACCAGCGCAATCTCATAATCGTCACGATGCTTATCACCAGCCCATTCAGGACGCAGCGGCTTCTCACCGTATGACTCTGGCGCCATATCGACACCGCCGGTGATAATGATCGCATCAAGTTCTGCGACCATGTCATCGACGCTCATGCCACCAGCTAATGTCGGTGTTGTAGGCAGCAGCAAGGCAAAGGCTCCAGCCGCCATCACCCAATGGGCCATATTTTCTTCAAGATAAAGCAGCCGCCGGCCCTTATAGGCCATGCGTGACATATCCGGTTGGTAAATGTTGGCACTTAGACCAATGCGTAACCGCGACTGAACCATCTCACTGCGCCTGCGCGAACAAGTTAATAAAATCTGATCTGGTCACAGGTCGCGGATTACTGCCGTGGCATGGATCTGCGACTGCAAAGTCGAGCAGTACGTCGGTAGTCTTAGCCCCTATCGCAGCTAGACCCGTGGGCAATCCCACTTCCTTCTTCAGCGCTGCAAGCCAGCTAATAAAGCCTTTACCTAAGGTGTCCTGGTCTAGCGAGCGCACACCAACTGCTTGCCCAAGGCGCGCCATTCTTTCCGGTACGGCGCTTAGGTTAAATTCCATGCAGGCGTTTAACATGAGTGCATTTGCTAGACCATGGTGGGTATCATAAACCGTCGAAAGCGCATGAGCACACGAGTGCGTCACGCCAAGGCCTTTTTGAAAGGCAATCGCACCCATCATCGAAGCCAACTGCATGCCAGCACGTGCTTCGTAGTCATGAGGCGCTCGGACCGCTTTAGCAAGGTGCTGCGATACTAACCGGACCCCCTCTAGGGCAATACCATCAGCAAGAGGGTGGTACCCCTTTGCTAAAAAGGCCTCGATATTGTGAGTCAACGCGTCGAATCCAACCGCCGCTGTCACGGCTGCGGGTAAACCATAGGTCAACTCTGGATCGGCCAGCACCAACGGCGGAAGTAGCTTAGGATCGAAAATAATCTTCTTGGCATGGGTAGTATCATCGGACACTACTGATGAACGCCCAACTTCACTACCCGTGCCTGAAGTCGTCGGAACAGCAATCATAAATGGCACCGGTTGATCGACCGGTCGAGCATCAGGTTTGCCATCTTCGTAATCAAAAAGATGCCCCGGATGATTCACCATGAGAGCGATCGCCTTGCCGACGTCCAACGGGGCTCCACCGCCGATGATGACCAAACTGTCAGCCCCATGTTCATGGTAGGCGTTGACACCGCCCTTGACCTGCCTTTCCGTTGGATTGCCGTAAACACCCGCATAAACCGCCGGAATCAACCCCACCTGACCTAGGCTTGCGATGACATCGGTGATCATCGGTAGATTACCGAGAGCTCTATCGGTAACAACCATTGGCCGCTTAAGACCGCGCTGCTTCAGAACTTCGGGCGCCAATTTGATGGCCCCGGCACCGAATTTGATCGTGGTTGGGTAGTTAAATTGCACGACGGCCATATAAGTCTCCTTAGATAATTTCGAAGTAGCGCTTCAGTTCCCAGTCGGTGATTGCCTTCTGACTCTCTCGCCATTCCCACCGTCTAGTTGCAGCATAGTGATCGACAAATTTATCCCCAAAAAGCTCGCGCGCCACGGTCGAGCGTTGGAAGATCTCCGTCGCCTCATCCAAGCTGCGTGGAAGGGGTTTTGCATCCCGTGCGAGGTAACCACTACCCTGCACCATTGGCTCCGTGAGTTCCAACTTGTTTTCGATCCCATATAGACCTGCAGCAATAGCAGCGGCAATAGCCAAGTATGGGTTGATATCGGCGCCTCCGACCCGTAGTTCTAGGCGCGTAGATTTCTCACTACCAGGAATGACGCGCATGCAAACTGTTCTATTATCTCTGCCCCAGGTCACACGTGTGGGAGCCCAAAACCCCTCAACTAGGCGTTTGTAGCTATTAACCGTAGGTGCGAACATGGGCAGAATCTCAGGCAAGCAGTGCATCTGACCAGCCAGATAACTCTTAAAAGTGGGGCTCATCTTCAGAGGATCAGAAGCATCATAAAACAGATTCACATTTTCTGAATTGCGCAAACTCTGGTGAATGTGACCGCTACACCCCGGCAATTGATTATTCCACCGCGCCATGAACGACGCCGTATAGCCGAACTGGTTCGCAATCTCCTTCGCACCGGACTTAAAGAGCACAGCTCGGTCAGCTGCCTCTAAGGCTTCGGCTGCGGCAATGGCCGCCTCGTATACTCCCGGACCAGTTTCGGTATGAAGTCCCTCAATCGGAACGTCAAAATCTCGCATCTGATCGTATAGCGCATTAAAGAACTCACGTTCATACCCAGAGCGCGTGAGCGAGTAGCCAAACATCCCAGGTGTCAAAGGCTCTAGATTCACAAATTGCTTTTGGCTAAGCGAATGCGGTGTCTCGCGGAAATTAAACCACTCAAATTCCACGCCAATGGTCGGAAACATGCCGGCTACTTCAGCCTGCGCTAAAATTTGCTTAAGAAGCTGGCGCGGACAAATCGGCAGTGGCCTGTCTTGATCGTCAACAAAATCACCTAAAAAGAAGGGCGTTTGCTGATCCCATGGAATGGTCCGGAAGGTGGACAAATCAAGATTCACCTTGGCATCCGGATAACCAGTATGCCAGCCGGTATATTCCACGTTGTCGTAGGCATGATCGGAGCTATCCCAGCCGAAGACGACATTACAAAAGCCAAAACCAGACTCAGCTGCACTGAGAAATTTATCAACGTGAACAATTTTTCCGCGCAGCACGCCGTCAAGATCTGTGATAGCGACCTTAACTTTAGTCGCCTCCGACCGCCTGATCTGCTTAATCACATCTTCTGGCTTGCTCATCAATATATTCCCTCAAAAACCAAAACTAGCTGCAGGTGAGATAATGACAGCGATCATAATGGACCTTGAGGAAATAATGAACGACGAAGACGCAAAAAATACCTTAGCCTTGGCTAGCAACATGTCTACTCTGCCCAAAGCTTTGTTGGCAGACCGAGTTCACAGCCACGATCCGTGCGGAGGAACGACTTCCCACTCCACGTGAACGTATCACCATCCGTCTGTAAACTCACCGGGTACAACTTAGGTACCTCATCACCTTCAAGCTTGATAGAGAGCAGCGGCTGACCTACACCACTGTATGCTTCCCAAGTCCCCATTTTGAGCTGTCCGTCATCCGCTTTAATGACGGTATCCCCACCAAATCCAGTCTGTTTATAGGCAAATCGGCCTGTACACAACCAAAGCAACTCGCGCCCAACACCCCCGTTACTACCAGCACTACTGGATGGACCTGCAAACGACCATTCACCAACGGCTAGATAGCGGCGAACAGCAACGTCAGGCACCATGCCTGAGAATTTGATGCTTGTAGCTACAGCCAAGACCCGCTGTTTTACCGTTTCGATATTGCCAATGAAGGTAGAACCAAGGATCCGCACACCGCCAAAGGTTGCATTATCCTGGGTTTGACGGGTAAGCACCGCCAAATGAGAATAGGCTTTCCTGCCTCCGTCAAGGTCGGCAGAATAAGCCCTCTGCAGTCCAGTAATCTCTTTAAGGACCAGCGGAGTGGCCACCCCAGTTGCGGTAACCTTGGTACCGTCCTCCAAGGCCACGCTATCTGGTAGGGCGGCGCTCAGTGCGTCCGATGTCAAACTAGCATCGTAATGAACGGTCAATCCCTCATCGTTCTTAGCTGAAACCCAAACCATCGATGTGGCGGTTCCACTGCGACTTTCAAGATCCATGGGCGCAGCGAACTGTACCCCCAAACCAGAGAGGTCGCTGGCCCCACCAGTCCAACCCTCATTGCTGGCGCTACCACCATTCTGTTGACTGCTGCATCCGCAGATGAGGACGGCAAGAGTCCAGGCCAAACCTAAATGTCGCATCGTTGCCCCCTGTTTGCAGCGCTATGATGATTGGTTGTACTACAACCCTAACTTTCCTACCAGCCAGCCCCATGCTAAGGTGCCGTCGATTTTTGAGACAGACAGAGAGATGAGATATGCAACGCCTAGAAACGCTCCCCCAGATTTATCAAGAACGTATCGACGCCGCGCTGCGCAACCTCGGCAGCAGCCTCTCCGATACTCGGCGCCTAGCTAGCGCAGTACAGAAGCTGTCAGATCACTACATCAAAAATCCAGACGCCCAAACTCCCTGGCATACCGAGTGGGCGGCCTTAGCCTATACCTGCTACTATTTCCCCTTAAATTATTTGCGGGTGTCTGCTGTACTGAGAGCAGGGAAGGCCAGTGGCTTTTGGCAAGGATTGACGCAATTCACGGACTTTGGCAGCGGCCTGGGGACGGTACCATTAGCAATTGCCGATTCACTGCCAGGCCAATTCAAAAACGGCATCGCGGTCGAGCGTTCCGCTAAGACTAGCCGCATCTACCGCGACCTCTTGCGACCTGACGCAGCCCCATTACCCCTGACATGGCGCGAGCAACTAGACGCACCGAGCGGCGATTTGGCATCGACTTGGCTTACGTCGTTCTCCTTTGCTTTGACTGAACTACCAACGTTGCCAAAGGCAGCGCTCGCTGGTGAAGCCCTCGCTATTATCGAACCCGCCACCCAGCAGGACGGGCGTAGACTATTAAAAATTCGCAGCGATCTACTCTCAGCAGGCTGGCATGTTTGGGCTCCATGCACTCATGCAGCGCCATGCCCTTTGCTAACCGAATCGGCGCGCGACTGGTGTCATGACCGTATCACCTGGGAAGCACCCGATTGGTATCAAGACATCGAGCAACACTTGCCTATGCGCAATCGCACACTAACGCACAGTTACTTGCTCATGCGGCGAACACCACCGCCAGAATCCAGCAATCTGGCGCGTCTGACTGGCGATCTTCAGCGACAAAAAGGCGCTTCAAAGCAAATGGTGTGTCGCGGCCCCAAACGTGAATTTCTAAGCTGGCAACACAAGCATGGAGAGCCACCATCCTGGCCAAGGGGTGCTCTAGTTCAGCTCAAAGATGGCGTGGAGATGAAGAGCAACGAGCTAAGACCGAGTGCTGATGAGTGTGCACTCATCGGCTAGTGGTTATGGTTAGTTTTTTTTATGGATTCATCTGATTCCAAGAAAATTCTAAAGAACTCAAATACACTTTAATGACAAACATGGCCGCGCGGGAAAATCCCGAGCGGCCATGTATTTTAAACTTATTTATTAGATCTCTGCGGACGTATCTCGCTTGATGAGATATTAGCAGCGGCCAATATTTGGACCCAATCCACGTATGCAAGGGCCGCCAAAACCACCACCAATTCTAGGGCCACCAAAGCCACCGCGGAAACCTGGGCCGCCGAAGCCACCGCCAACACCTGGGCCACCGAAGCCACCGCCAACACCTGGGCCACCGAAGCCACCGCCAACACCTGGGCCGCCGAAGCCACCGCCGACACCACCACCTTGACCTCCGAAGCCACCACCAACACCACCGCCTTGGCCGCCGAAGCCGCCCTGGCCAC
>CAIWTN010000006.1 GCA_903915625.1 uncultured Pseudomonadota bacterium
GCTGCTCCAGCTGCTGCAACCACAGCTGCTCCAGCTGCTGCAACTACGGCTGCCCCAGCTAATGCAACTACGGCTGCTCCTGCGACTAAAGCAGAACCAGCTAAAGCGACGGCCGCAAGCCAGCCGCAAGCGAAAGACACTAAATCTGCGGGTACTATTGTCGAGCTGAAAACGAGTGAGGGGACCCTTAAGCTGGAGCTGGCCGATAAAGAAGCTCCTCTGAGCGTTGCCAATTTTATCGCCTACGTGAATAGCAAGTTTTACGACGGCACAGTGTTTCACCGTGTCATCGACGGATTCATGATCCAAGGCGGTGGCTACACTGTCGATGGTGACAAGCTAAACGAAAAACCAACTAAGGCACCCGTTCCAAATGAAGCTAAAAACGGTTTGAAAAACGAAAAGGGTACCCTCGCTATGGCTCGGACCAGCAATCCGGACAGCGGGACCTCGCAGTTTTATATCAACCTAGTGAACAATGATCGCCTGAACTACCCTAATCCAGATGGACACGGGTACGCAGTATTTGGTCGCGTGGTTGAAGGCTTAGACATTGTCGAGAAGATTGGTAAAACAAGAACCGCTATTCGCTTCGGCATGCAAGATGTGCCGGTTGCGGAAGTGAAGATCCTATCAGCGACGGTTGTGAAGCCAACCAGCCACTAAGTTTACAGAGTTAAAAAAATGGAAAATGAGGTGTGAACCCATTTTCCATTTTTTTTTATCCATATTTAGATCAAGTCATTGGCTTATTTCTGTGGTCTAGCAATGGTGCATCAAGTGTCTGCAGCGAACCAGGCTGATGCGTCTGTGTATAAGCCGCATCGAATGTTGCTGCTGTGGTCATGGCGGCGTCCATGGTCGTGACTTCATCGCGGCCAAAGCCTTGAAACGTGACTGTGCGGTGAGGCTTCAGGAGTGATAATTCATAGAGCTCTTTATAAGCCTCGAAGAGCTCCCGATTTGACTCTAGCTTTTTGTACGCCTCGCTAACACCGAGGCTATATTGACCTTTAGCCTGTGCCATTAATTTTGCCACTTTCGCAGATGTCTCCGCTTCGAGTAAGGCCGCGTTCAATCGCCCATTTTCTTCGATGTCAGCTTTCGCTTTTTCAAGCCTTGCTGCAATAGTCTCAAACAGTTGCATAGAGACGTCTGGTAGCAAACTCAACTTGCTGATGAATACCAGATCGATTTCGAGGCCCCAGCGTAGGGTTTCATCGCGAATATCGTTTTTAAGTCGCTGGCCCAGCTCGCTGCGGTTGCTTAGAATCTTGCTGAATTCAAAAGTCCCAAGTATCGAAGTTGCCGAGTTGGTCAGTAAGCTCTTCAGAGCTTTTTCACGATCGGTGACCTGAAACAGAGCTTTCTCGGGGGAGATGACGCGGAATTCAATCCAAAGGTCAACTATGACCGTGGTGCCGCGACAGTCATTCACGTGAATTTCTTCGATAGTCCGGTAATCACGTTTAAGTGATACGTGGACCGCATCGGCCCAAGGCATTAGCTTCTCTGGCCAGAAGTGTAGACCCGGTCGCTTGATCACTTCTACTAATCTTCCAAATCGGGAAAGTACTACCGATTCCTCCTCTTCCACTTGGATATATAAAGATCCAAAGATTGCGGAAATTAGGGGGATTACGGCAAGGCCAGCAACGACTCCAAGTCCGATTTGCAGATACTCACTGTTCATGTTGGCCTCTTTACGTATGATGTCCTGGCATCGGCAAAAACTTCAGCTCGCCGGCGCTGTAGGTAATGATTTAGGGTGCCGCGTTGTTGTAGTTCAGCGAGAATTTCTGCCATAGTTGTGATTTCTTCCTCAACTGCCTTAGCCCTTGCGGAGGCTATGCCGAGGCCCTTTTGTGCCGCTAGAATCTGCTGCTCACATTCTCCCTCCATGCGAGCATATAAGCTCTGTGCCTCACTGTGGGCGTTGATCACGCTGTTCAAAGCTTCGGCTAGCTCATCGGGGGGCAGGATGTCGGTCAGATCGACACCATCGAATTTAACTCCGTAGCGATCGCCAATTTGATCGCGGCAGAAATCTTGAATCGAGCTGTTCAGTAATCTGCGTTCACGGCGAATAACGGCGTATGAGCCGGGTTGCATAGTTGGGGCTGTGAGGGCTATTTTTTGCTCCTGCTGCCCAACAGAGGAATTGCCGTCAAAGTTAGCTATTTCGTTGCGCAGCAAGCAAACGAATAAACTTTTGACGTGGTTGATTGGTTGTTCAAGGGCAAAAAGATAATCATAGATTTGTGATCTCAAAGGAGTGAAGCGTACAGTAGAGTCAAACCGCAGCATGGTTCCATCGGACGCCATAGCGGTCGTCCCTCCCTCCGCACCGGAAAGCTCCAGCATCTGCTCCATGACCGATACCGTGCGTGCCGTTTGCCACGGCTTTTTGAAATGTAAGCCAGGACCGTAAGTCTTGACCTGTTTTTTGGACTCGTCAATAAATTCAGTCTTACCGAATTCTTCCAGGACAGCTAAATATCCTTCTTGTACCTCGAATCGGCATTTTGTGAGCATGTACGCTATAAATATTAACAGTCCAAAACTGAAACCCATAGTCATTCCAGATGACAATTCAAACACTTGTATCTCCCTCTAATCTAAAAGCGATCAGATTTAATGCGCCGATTGGATAGTTTCCCGATCGGTAGTTTTTGCTGAACTCCGCTCTGGTGTAGATAGGCAGCGGCAAGGCCGCGGTTCACGTCTACAACTTCCTCATTGAAGTGTAGATGTTCACTTGTTGCTGCCGGCAATCGATCAACGGCCTCCTGAGAGTCTACTATTGATCCGTGCGGTACAAATTTGCCGCTTGGAATTTTAACGCCGACGACAATGGCACCGATGCCAATGTAGCAATGACGCCCAACGACTGAGTCGTGAACTACTGCCTGAAATCCTACGAATGAATGGTCACCTATGACACATGGTCCATGCACTAGCGCTTGGTGGGCGATGGATACGTTTTCACCGATATAAACTGCCCACTTCTTGCCTTCTACATCTATCCAGCGATTTTTAAGGGCGTGAATCACCACCCCGTCCTGAACGTTTGAATTTGAGCCAATATAAAATGGTGAGCCCTCATCCGCACGAACCGAACTCTCTGCGGCGATATGCACGTGTTCACCGAGAACCACTTTACCTATGACTGAAGCCTTGTGGTGAATGAAGGCTGATGTTGCTTGTTGAGCGCGCTCTCTTATCTGCTGGAGCCACTCAAGAGTATTGTCTTGCGGCGTGAAATGGGTTGGCCGTTTAGGGTGAAGATTAGTGGCAAGATAAGCATGGCTAGATCTAGAGCGGACCTTCTGCGGTACTACGTCATTTGTGGCTAATTCTCGGTTAGATTTACCTAACCATTGACTGGCAAGGTAGAGGGCGATCCCTGCTGACAAACCCATAATAAGATGTCCCGTGACTGTCCCGATCATGGTCAGCAGAAAACATGCAGCTTCAGCTCGTTGTTCCCTAAGCAATCGCGTTATTGTTTGTAGTTCAATAAGACGGGCACCGACCATACAGAGCAGGCCTGCTAAAGCAGACAGCGGAATCGTCGCTAGCGTTTCGTTGAGATAGAGGATGGCGAACAGCATGGCTACTGCATGTATTAAAGCAGATAATCTAGTTTTTGCTCCGCTTTGAACGTTCACACTCGACCTTACGATAACTCCCGATACAGGCATTCCACCGACAAAACCTGTGGCTATGTTCGCTAGGCCTTGACCAAAAAGTTCTAAGTTGGAATTGTACGGTTTATTAACTTTGGCTAGATGATCTATGACTTGTGCTGAAATAAGCGATTCAATCGCTGCAAGCAGGGCCAGAGGAATCGTATCTGTTATAAGTCCAAGCCACTGGGAATCTGCAACGATGGGAAAGAATGGCGAGGGCAATGTCGACGGTATTATCCCCACGCGCTCGATGTTCCATCCGAGGCGGTTCGAAACTGCAGTGATTAGTGCGATTGCTACTAGAGCAGCTGGAAAGCGCTTCATGCGTTGGCTGGCGCTCACTAAGAAAGCGACAAAGAGACCACACACTACAGCCAGCCAGGAGACTTCGTGGAGCCACGCTGGTCTGTGCATCATTTGAGCGAGTTCAGTGGTCGTGTAGTTGAAGCCAAGTAATTCGGGGATTTGACTGTCGAGTAGTTTGAGTCCGACTCCTGTGGTGAATCCAGCTAGGACTGATTCAGGTACGTAACGGATCAATCGCCCTCCGGCCAGGGCGCAAAGGGCGATTTGTATGAGTCCGATGAAAATACATGAGGCCGCGACCCCGGCTGAGCCAAAATTGTGATTTAGCCCGAGAACCATCACATTTAGTGCTGCGGCAGGGCCGGTTACTTGTAGAGCGGATCCACCCACGATCGCTGCAACGGCACCACCCACGGCGCCAGCAATGATACCTGCGCTAGGCGGCAAGACACAGGCCACAGCCAACGCAATATATAATGGTAGAGCGACAGCGGCGACGGTTAGCCCTGCCATGACCTCTTGCGGAATGGACTTAACGTGAAAGACATCGAGCCAGCTTTTTCCCAGGCTAGACAATAATTCTCGTGGCTTCGTGAACGCCCAGGGGGCCTCTGGGGCGTTAACTACAACCGGCAGATTTGCCATATTTTGACTACCTTTTGTCTGGTTGCGAATGATCCGACCA
>CAIWTN010000007.1 GCA_903915625.1 uncultured Pseudomonadota bacterium
AGCTGATACGAGGCCTCCAAGTGCCGCGACGCGCCAGGCAGTATCGCCCGCCTTCGGAATGAGCACTCCCGCCAGTATTCCACTAACGCCAAATATCCTGCCCTTCAGGAGCAGCAGAAGCGATGCGGACAATCCGATTAAAACACCGCCAACAAGCGGCATGAAAAATTGATCTATATTCATTTCCCCTCCAGCAAGCCAACCTCTACCTTCAATTGCTTTCACGATGCGTGCCAAAAAGCTACGAATGGCTAAGTCATCGAAAATCCAGTCAGAAACAATTGCGTGATCTGTCACGACGCGCATTTAAGTTTCAAATTGACGCATCGAGTCTTAATCATAATGCGACATAAATGTATCAGAATATCGAGCAGCAAGTCCAACACATTGGAACGAAAGTAAAAATTTGATGGGTGGGCTGGCACGCTACTTGAATTGGATAAGGCAGAAAGTCACGCCTGAGTTAAAACGGGAGGGATCAATGAGTATTAAAACAATCACACCAGAAGACGTGTTCCGCCTCAATCAGGAGTCGGGCGGAATCACAATCATCGACGTGCGAGAAAAGGACGAGTTTGCAGAAGTCTCGTCTCCGTTGGCAGAGAACTACCCACTGAGTACGTTCGTTGTCGGGTCCTTTGCAAAAAAACGCGATAAGAAAACCCAACTTTTCATGTTGTGCCGATCGGGCAAAAGATCGCTGAAAGCCTCTCAGCTCTTAGAGTCCGCCGGGTTTGAGTCCATATATAACGTCGAAGGCGGCATGATGACTTGGGAGACTTCAGGATTGCCTGTGGTGCGTAATAAATAAGCGCTGCTGCAATTTGGCCCATATATTGCTTATCATAAAGAGTTGAAAACATTTCCCCAGGAGGACCACGTCATGACTAAAAACTTCGCCGCCCGCGCAACTCGCTTCACCCTGTCGATCCTTTTCGTAGCAGGCATGACATCAACGAGTTATGGCCAGGGTGTGAAAGCTCAACCGACATCTGCTCAGAGACAAGCGATGACCGAGCGGCACAAGAAGATGGCGGATATGCACACAAAAATGGCTGCGTGTCTCGAATCCGAGAAAGCACCAGCAGGCAATCCAACCATGGCATACGATGCGTATTCGGCAAATTCTGACGTGGCTAGCCTGCTCCCGTGCAACGTCGTCGTGCGTGACATTAGCACCGGCAAGTTATCGATGGAGATCATAAAACCTTCGGCTTTAATGAAAGTGCTCGGCGACAAAAACCTCGATAGACTTGCGCAAGAAGCGGATGATCATCTTGAAAAAGTTATTGCCAAACTCTAGCTGGGACTGGTGGGCACGATGGGCGATCTCAATGCGACAGTAACAAAGCTATCCGACGCAACAATTCAAGATGCCTTCCGCACGAAATACTTGTTTTTCACAGGCAAAGGCGGCGTTGGCAAGACGTCACTCGCGTCGGCAACCGCAGTGACATTGGCAGCGCGCGGAAAACGCGTTCTCTTAATAAGTACCGATCCCGCCTCAAATCTCGACGAAACTCTTGGCATAGCACTTACAAATCATCCGACGCCTGTTCCCGAAGTTCCAGGTTTGATGGCGCTCAATATTGATCCGGATGCTGCTGCAGAAGAGTATCGACAACGAGTCATTGCCCCAATGCTTGGAAAAGCAACCGACATCGAGATTTCCGGTCTAAGGGAACAATTATCCGGCGCGTGCACGGTTGAAATTGCCGCATTTGATGAATTTGCAGCCCTACTTTCTGATGAGGGTGTCGCCAGCGAGTTCGATACCATTATTTTTGATACCGCCCCGACGGGTCATACGATTCGGTTGCTCAGCCTCCCGAAGGCTTGGACCGGTTTCTTTGATATCAACGAACGGGGCGCAAGTTGCCTAGGGCCTCATTCCGCACTGAAGAATCAAGAATCTCGGTTTGCAGCTGCGTTTGGCGCCCTCAAGGATCCAAAGCGAACTACTGTCGTATTGGTTGCCCGCCCCGAATTGAGCACGCTCAATGAGGCGGCCCGCACGTCGAGCGACTTGCAAGAGCTTCGACTCAACAATCAGATCTTGATCGTAAACGGCGTATTCCTAGCCACAGACAAGAATGACCGATTGGCACAATCACTTGAGAACAAATCTACCGCCGCGCTTGGCAAGGTGCCTCAAAGCATCCATGGACTGCCGCGCTATATTGTGCCGCTAAAGCCGTTCAATACGGTGGGACTTGCTTCGCTCAATAGACTTTTGGAAAACGCTCCACTTGCTGAGTTAACACGGGGTCTGACTTCGCCATCAACCGGAGCCAAAGCAACGCTGTCTCTTGCCACATTGGCACAAGAACTTGCACACGATGAACATGGTCTGGTTCTGGTCATGGGAAAAGGCGGCGTGGGTAAAACAACGGTTGCGGCGGCACTCGCAGTAGCTATAGCCAAGCTAGGTAAGCCGGTTCACTTGACCACAACCGATCCGGCGGCACATTTGGCACAAACGATTGTTGGAACTTTACCAAATCTAACAGTCAGCAGGATCGATCCCAAAG
>CAIWTN010000008.1 GCA_903915625.1 uncultured Pseudomonadota bacterium
GGGCTTCGGGCTTCGGGCTTCGGGCTTCGGGCTTCGGGCTTCGGGCTTCGGGCTTCGGGGTATGAACCGGACACATAGGTAACAAAACAGACCGGAGACATAGGTGACACAATTGGGGTTAGGAGGATCTCCTATGCCCTGGAAAGTGACGAGACCTATGGACGAAAGGTTTCGCTTTGTTGCTCGCTACTTAGATGGCGAAAAGATGGTGGATTTGTGTCGAGAATTCGGAATTTCCCGAAAGACTGGATGCGATGCGGCCAAAAGTTAAGCTCACTTAACAAAATATTTATAATTATAATAAAGTCTTTTAAAATAATGTAGTTAAAGAAAACGCGATAATTTTGTTCTTTTCTCCTAATTCCCATTATGGTACCCGGGCGCTCTAAATGTTTTTTATTTAGGGGTGAAAAATGTCGGTCAAAATCAAACTTGTTCTCAGCGCATGTATCAGTGTTTTTGGTGTCATCAGCAGCTCTGCCCTTGCAAACAATGGCTGGGCGTATGACGGCGAAGAGTGCTTCAACTCGGGCACCTACGATTCGGCTTATGTTCCCTGCATTTCGGCTGTTGAAGGATACTCCGAGGGTTGGAAAGGCGACAATAACTACAACAACAACAATTCCGGTCAAAACTGCTACGCATACAACCGCGATGGAAGAAACTGTGGTTTCGTAGGCTACGGCGAAGGTCAAGAAGGCTATCCGTGGGGCGGGCAGTCGGGCAAATTCCGTTGCACCAACGGTTGCCTCCAGCATATCGGTCAATAAATCAAAGTGACGAGATTCTAGAGTCAAGATTCGCGATTCGAGAGTCAGGGGTGAGTGGTATGCCACTCACCCTTTATGTATGGTCCGTTCATCTAGCCCGATCAGTCGCCATGTCGTCGCCTTGGTCGCCAGCGGCGTGTCTCACGTGCGAGCTTAGTTCTTGTCGATAAATCGTGGGGACTCGCGGCATAAAGATCGATGTGAATTGCTAGGTCTATCGAGGTTATATGAAGTTCATCATCTACTTCCTGGGCCACTCTTTTATGAAATGCCCCAAAACTTTCTCCAGACCGACGACGTAGGCCTATATTATTCAACTTACGACTAAACACACGGTAGTAACTTGGTAACGCCAAGTCGAACTTCCTGTACTTGCGAACTCGCAGGAATAAAATAATAAATAAAAATACACCCGCGACACCTGTCGCAACTAAATAACGCAGCGAAACAGGACCAAGTTCTGGCATCAAATCGGGCGTTCTTTGACCCAGACTCCGAATTTCTTGCCAAAGCTCCCGCTGCGTCGCCTGATCGTAGTCAATGAGGTAAGGAAGTGGACATTAGGTGAGTCGATGCTACGGATGGATAGCAGTCTGCCAGCGTAAAATACGTTGTTTAAATTACTTGGCTCAAGGTGAATTGTGATGTTTTTTATCTCGCCTAATAGATCACTATTTAGCTGTAGCTCCGTATTTTTGTTGGCGGGCTTAAAGTCCACTAATGAGTTACGCCACCTTGTCCCATCAAAGCTATCTAAAGAGTCACCTCGGAGAAGTAACGAGCTTGACGAGGTTTTGAGCCAATCTTCATCTCGAGACTCAATCATTAGATTAAGTGAGTGCGACAAAATTAGTTCAGATGGTAGGACACTCCACCCCTATTGCTCCAACACCCCTCACTCCTTGCCGGCGCCAACTTGCCGTATCCTCACCCCACGTTCTGCCTGAAGCTGATAGATATCCCCATGCCAGTCACTTGCGCTTCGACCTTTTCAGCCTGCTCGTGTCGCGGTGGCGCCCTGGGCGGAGGCTCGGAGTCAAGCCCGGCGTGCTTTAGATACCGCCTTGCTTGCTCTCGGCACTGCAGGTAGTGCATTTGAGCCGTATAAAGCCGTGGGCAAGAATGCCGCAAATGAGATACGCCTCGAACTCGTTGATCACATAATCGGGTAGGGGACGCTGCTCGGCTTCGCGCTCCGCGATAAAGGTATTTAGATGACCTGCGATGATTTGATAGCAGGGTGTAAGCTCGGGGCGTCGCCTTTGATAGGTGCACGATTGGGCGGCGGCAGTTGACATGCCTGAGCTTTGATCATGTGCCACGATGAGTGGGGAAGGGACATGATAGTGCACCGCATAGATGTCACCCAGCGTCGGGCTTCGGGCTTCGGGCTTCGGAAATCAGGCAGCAGTATTTTCACCGATGACTTCGGCAATCTCTGCAAGGGCAGCGTTTAATGCCTCCTGCATTTTTTCCCCCAAAGGCAACACTTGGTGATCGGCCTTAAGATAGAAGGTCGTGACCTCGCTCTTGACCAGATAGGATACGCCTAAAACCGATGGGTAGGTATCAGTGAATCCCGTGCATTCTATGCCGCGACGATACCCTGGATGCGAGGTGGTCACTGGGCAACGCATTATCTGCTGCCAATCGGCATCGCAGAGCTTCCATTTCTGGCCGAGATATAGGCCGTCGCCAGTTAATCTGAATGGTCCTCGAGACACCGGTTGGCTAAGCAAAGCGCTGAGGTGCAGGATGGGGCTTCCGCCCTCTTTGCATTTGCGGATGCGTGCTTTGTGCTGCAACTGACCCTCGTTTAATAATTTTGCGCGGGTCAGTTTATCGGCGGCGGCGAACTTTTTTACTAGCTCACGCATCGCCGGTGTCAGAGTTATGACTGAGTCGTAGCGACCGGCTACAGTGTGGCGCATATGTACGGCTTCGCTGATGCTGCTGCATTTACCAAAGACTCTGAAGCAGGCCAGGTGAATAGCTGCTTGTACGAGAAAGTCAGAACTGTAGCCGCGGGCTTTGCATAAGTCGCCACCAAGTCTGTCGCTGTCCCATGTGACTAGGCGAAAATTTGCTCTGATCTGACTAAAAGCTGTTTTAGCCGCAGTGATCGCATCGTTTAGCTCTTGAGAGCGGCGAAATTCAAGCTGTGCGGTAGGTAGGGGGGTGCCGCGATCAGGAGCAGTTGGCAGGGTTGCATCAGTAAGATACTGCGCATATTTGAGCGTGGGGTGGCCATCTAGAAAGGAGTGGTCGCGATTGATTCCGGCGATGCCGTTACTGGTGACTACGATTTGGTGGCTCTTGTCGAACCAGCGATTTTCCAGATGACCAAAGGCGAGATTGGCCATGGCCTCTGTACGATCCGCAGGGGCCACATCAAGATCCAAGGCAATGAGGATTAACGCGCTGTCTAGGGCTTTAATTGCAACGCTGTTTTGTTCATCTAGCATCATCCTCTGCCGCCATTGGCCCCACTCGTTTCGAGACAACGAGGTTAGCAGGCCAAAGGAGTCGGATGTTGGCTTGGCTTGTGCCGCTATAGTGAGGAAGGTTGCGTATAAATCCTCGACGGATGTGGGATCGCTTGGGATATCGACTCGAAAGAATTGACCGCGGCAAATCACCATGAAATGACCTGAGTCAGCGGTATACTGCATTTGGTCTTGATCTTGACCTGGGACTCTTGAAGTCGCGAAAAAATAGGGATATTGAGACTGATCTAGCCTTTGGCTGCCTTCAATCTCAGGTGCCAGGCGGCCGTGGACTAAGTCGTCGTGAAACTGCAAGGCTCTGTGTGCTAGCACTGCTGCCCGCAGCACCCCATCGGTCGCGCTGGGATCAGATTCGAATAAGTAGAAGACGTTGGAGAAGAAAGCCAATGACTCGCGGCCCTGCAAGTACCCCATGGTCATGGCGTCATTCTGCCAAGCTGTGCCCTTTGCCAGGAGACGGCCCTGCTCAGGTTCTAGAACGAAGGCTGCAATTTTATAAAAAACGCGTCGCAGCCAACTGTCCCGCCCCTCTAGGGTGATGCCGTAGCTGTGTAGCTCGCGCAGAGTATGGCTAAGATTGGGTGTCGGCCGCGGAACAGGATCCCTCAATTGCATGCCAGAGATCTCCTCGCTGAGCGCTCTAAAAATAGTCACTTACCGTCCACACCATAACGCTCACGGAGCACATTGTAATCTTTATTTTTTTTCAAAATTCGAACACATCCATCAATGGCAGAGACGAAACGTTGGGCCTGGACCTGCGACAGTCGCTTAGATGCCTTTGCAAAAGTTACAAAATAATCTCCCCGTTTGATGGTGAAGTCCAGAATCTTGATTTTATCGTCGATGCCCAGTTTTTTTGCATGCCAGTGGGTTGAAAGCACGTTGTTGACAGACACGTCTATGCGATTGCCAGTTAGCTTAAGTAAATTTGCTCGTTCGCTGTCGGTTACGTCGAGGCGACCTTCTGCCTGCCTCTTGTCGACATAGGCTTTAAATTCCGTGGAATAATTTAGTCCGTTAAAATGACCTAGTCTTAGATTGTCAAAGTCAGCAATTTTTTTGATTGTTATATTAGAGTCGGCCCGCACTGTTGGGCGATACTCGGACGTGAATAAAGCCTCTTTTCCGTAGACCAGAAATGACTCTCGAGACTTTTCATATGAATAAATGTTTATATCTAAATCGCCTTGCTCGATCAGTTTACGCATGCGCGAAATAGGCTGCGCCTGAAAATCCGCCTGCCAACCCGTAGCAGGTAGGCATCGTTGTATGAGCTCTTTAGCAAAACCTGGTGGCTCATCTGCAGCTCCGGCAAAAAAGTATGGCGGCCAATTGCTATCGTTGATGATGATAGCTGGCTGACTCGTGCCGTGTGGGACGACTTGGACCCAGCGTCGTCCCGTTTTCTTCTTGCCAGTCAATTCGGGGATGAAGGCATTGTACTGCGTGCGAATCAACTGGTCCGCACCAAGGCCGCGTGGAGTAAAGAGGTCGTCGACGGTATCTTGTGTCATGGGTGCAACGCTGATCAACTTAGCTCCACCAGCAGACACAGAGTCTTTTACTGAATAAATCATAAGATGGGTCAATGCCTTAGCAGGACTTACTTCAAAAGGTAAGGTCACCAAGTCACTGCGTAGCTCTACAGTTCGAGCCTTGCCCTTGCCCGCATCGGTAAGTGTAATAGTCTCCACAAGGCGACGAATGTCCAGGGCATCGGGATTCACGTTGCGAATTTCAGGAGCGGCGTCTGCGGTTGCGGCTACCAAGGCTTTTAGTTGAGTTGGATCATCGCGAAATGCAATGATCCCGGCGAGTGCCGTTACATTTGTAAGTAAAGTGCCTTGCTGTGGAACTGGCGATATGATGTCTTGTTTCCAGCCGAACCCGTAATCTAATGATCGCTCTGTCCAGCGGTCTCTTTTAAATCCATAAGGCATCATAGCGTTGCTTAAAAGGTAACCGTAGGTGCGCAATATTCCGGCGTTGACCATCTTACCTTTAATTGGATTCCCGAGTAGCCGACCAAGGACACTTAGGATTTGAGGGCTGACTATGTCATTTTTTAAATCATCGTCAAAATTAATAGCACTGCCCCAAAGGTCAAAGATTTTTTGATTCTTTGCATCGCGGCGGATCATGGCCACCAATTCCGGAGCTGTGGTTTTTAGTTGTTTGTCGATGTCGACTTGAGATGATGCGGCTTTGGTTAAATTCGCGGTCAAGTATTGCCAGTAGCAGGGGCTACTACTCTGGCTGACGGTGTCATTTATATCGCGCTGCCATGCGGTGCAGTCCGTAGCAGCGATTGCTACTTCGGAGTAGAGCGCAATAGCTATAAAAAATATTGAAGTAAGGTGATTCATAAATCTCTCAAGTTTTCGCTCACCCGGTTCGCCTATATCGGCATTTTGATCCTTAAACTTTAAGTAAAATTTAAAACATTGTATTTTGTATTGAAGATTTAGCCTCTTATGGCAGCCTTCAGATTTTCTTGGCTTAGCGATGTTAGCGGCTGTAATTGAGCGTACGAATCAAATCTGGTTTGAAGAGCGTAGGGTAACTTTCCACGCAGACATCGATAGACGGACCTTCGTCTGACAAAAATGTTTGTCCAGTGTAGTAGGGGTCGAAGTTACGCCGGGGTCTTCCGTCCCAGCGCTGCGTACTGAAGGGGGGTGGGCTACCACCATTGGTTTTATCTGAATATCCGACGATCACGTCGAGATTCAGCTTTTGCATCCGGCAAAATTCTGGATGGATGGCCACAGCTGCGGTTAAGACATCCCAATAGTAATATTCTCCGGAGTCGACAAACCATTTGATCTTCTCAAAGACCTTAGCGAAGAAGCGCGCCCCGGGTGTCTTGGCTTCCTTGGTGAATTGGCGAATATCTTGCCGCGTTACTTGTTGCTGTTGGGTTCCATCTAACGGTACGAGCGTCACCGGCACTCCTGACTTCAGCACGATCCTCGCAGCAACTGGGTCGATCATGACGTTCCACTCAGCTACTTTGTTCTTAAAGTGATCGGTAAAGCCTTTCACGATGATATTGCCGGGATGCCATATCGATCCGCCCATGAAAAAAATGCGCTCGATTTTGGACTTGATGTCTGGTGCTTGCTCCATAGCCAGCCCAACATTAGTCGCGTTGCCGAGGATGAGAAGCCTTACGGGTTGGGTGGCCTTGCGTAGCGTTGTGACTAATAACTCAGGCGATCCTATAGCCAGTGGGTGGCGGTTGCTGCGGGTGAGAGGCACGCCATAAAATGTGTCGGCATCATGACGCCAGGACTTGGGGAATTCAAAGTAGCCGTCCATCGGCTCGCTCGGGCCACAAGCGACAGGAGTGCCGCGGCTCGGAGTGATGTCCACTAAATCAACGGCGTGTTGGGCTCCGGGATCACAGTGTGCCTCGCCGGCTCCGGTGACTGTAATCGCTAGGACTTCTGCCTCTGGGTGATGCAGCAGGTAAAGCATCGCGGGCCAGTCGTCGATAGCCATATCGGTATCAATGACTATTGGTGTTTTCGCCTCACTGGAGGATGCCTGCATGAGGGCGGAGAGCAGGAAGAACATGCGGACGATAGTCATGAGGGCAGATGTCCCGAATTATGGCCTAAATTCATCATAAATTGCCGTCATCATTGCCAGAGGATGACAGTGAACGGTCGAATGTGGAACTATAGCAAAAATGTTCAAGCCACTGAACTCGGGATGTTCGATGAATGCGCTGTTTTCAAAGATCGAGTTGCGGACCCACGACATCAAAGCCGCACGAGCTTTTTACGCGTCCGTCTTAGGTTACGAAGTGAAGCACATTGTGGGATTGCCGGAAGTGGCGGCGGCAAGGGGTGCTCCACCTCACTGGTTAGGGCATATCGGCATAGGTAACGTTGATGAATGTGCCAGCACTTTTGTCGCTAACGGTGCCCAGCGCCTAGGGCCTACGCAGCAGACCAGCAGTGGCGGTAAGATGGCACTAATGCGCGATGCTGGAGGCGCGGTAGTTGCGTTGTCCAACGCTTGCGACGAGGTGCTCGGTGTTGATGTGGCTTGGTATCAATTGCTGACAGCCGATCTGGAGAAAGCGACGGCAAATTATCACGACAGCCTGGGTTGGTGTATGACCGAACGAATTGACTTAGGTGCGGTTGGTATTGCGCAGTTTTTTAGCTGGCATGGTGATCGCGCTGATCGCGTTAACAATGGGATGATCGTCGATATTGCGCAATTGCCCAAGGCGCATCCGCACTGGCTTTTTCATTTTCGTGTGACTCAATTGGCGACTGCAGTCGCGGCGGTTCGCGCTGGCGGTGGACAAGTTGTAGATCAAGCGGTGCTCAAAGGCGGGACGAAGATTGCTGTCTGCGATGACCCACAAGGTGCGGCGTTTGCTTTGCAGGAGCGCGCGCCAGTAGGCGTAGGTCTCGATCGCTTTGGCTATGACATAGCTAGTTAGCGGACCAGCTCCACACCAAACTTCCGTCCTTTGATGCTGCCAAGGCGAAGGCTGTTGATTGCCTGCTCTGCAACTTTTTTATCTACGGCGACATACGAGAAATAGTCGTGGATTTCAATTTTACCAATAGTAGAGCCACTGAGGCCGCCGGACTCTCCAGTCAATGCACCGAGAATATCTCCTGGGCGCATCTTTGCCTTACGACCGCCGGAAATATAGAGAGTCACCATCGATGCTTGGGCCGGAGCCGCTGGGCGAGAGGGTTCTTTATTGGCTAATTTAACGCGGTCGATGGTGCGACCTATCAGCGCCTCAATTGCCTCTATTTTGTGGTTTTCATTCGGATTGACTAACGAAACGGCGTGGCCTTTTTTGCCGGCACGGCCGGTGCGGCCGATGCGGTGCACATAAGTTTCGGGCTTTACGGGAAGGTCGAAGTTGCAGACCAAATCTAAGTCGGCCACGTCGATTCCGCGCGCTGCCACATCAGTGGCAACTAATACGCGAATACTTTGATTGCGGAATTTGGCCAGCACGCGGTCGCGTTCTGGTTGCAGCAGATCACCGTGCAGAGCGTCGGCGCTGACTCCAGCATCCTGAAGATTTTGCGCAATTTCTGCCGTTGTGACTTTCTGATTGCAAAAAACTATCGCAGAGCTCACCACTTCACGGTTGAGCAGGGACTGCAGTGCTTGCCATTTCCTACCTGCAGGCACTTCGTATAGTTCTTGTTTCACTTCAGGCGCAGCGGCTGCTTGAGCATCTTTGCTAACAGTGATGCGCACTGGCTCTGTCTGACGCGCCTTACTCATAGCTGCAATAGTTTGGGGATAGGTGGCGGAAAAGAACACGGTCTGCCGTACCTTTGGTAGGGCGGCAAAGATCTGCTCCATGTCTTCTTCGAAGCCCATATCCAGCATTCGATCGGCTTCGTCGAGGACGATACAGCGCAGGCGCCGTGCATTAAGACTGCCGCGCTTTAAATGATCCAGCACTCGGCCCGGTGTGCCGACGACGATGTGCACGCCTTTTTCTAGCGCTGATAGTTGCGATCTCGCTGGTTGGCCACCAGAAAGAATCATGACCTGCAAGCCCGGTAGGCGGCGACCGAGTTTGCGGACTTCGCGTGCAACCTGGGTGCAAAGTTCGCGTGTTGGGCAGAGTATCATCGCCTGTAGCTGGCGACCTTCGATGCGAATTTTTTCTAAAATTGGTAGAGAGAAGGCTACGGTTTTGCCGCTGCCCGTCTGCGCCTGACCCACGACATCGCGGCCAGCAAGTAGAAGTGGGATGCTTTTCGACTGAATAGGTGTCGGTTGGCTGTAGCCAAGCTCTTGCAAGACTGCGAGCATCTCGGAGGATAGATTTAAGTCATTAAATCCAGGTGCGGCTGGACCGGGTGCGTTGTCAGTAGTCATGCGATTCTAGCTCCTGGGAGGAGGGGTGGCGGGCGTCGCGGTGCAATACCATAAAGGAATGGTGGGGTCAGGCACTTATTGCAAGCAGCCGGATTCACATGTGTTTTATAGCTGCTAACAAGTGTTTTTTGGGGGGCGCTTTTAGCTGCTAAAAGACGCCCGACGACATAACATGCTTAACTAAAATGGCTATCACTGCGGTGCGCAGGATGCTCCGCTCGCAGAATCCCAGCCCCAACCGTTGTTCTTGTATGCATCTTGATAATTGCAGCGGGGTGGGCATGCGGTCCTGGTGTATGGGTTCCAGCCCCAGCCATTATTTTTAAATGCATCTTGGTAGGTACAGCTATTGGATGCGCCATTGCTTCCTGGCCAAGGTGTCCTGCGGTTGGCAGGATTACCGACTCCAGGGTTTCCAGCCGAGGCCGATCCGGCCAATGCGGGGCTCGACAAGAGACAGACTGCTAAAGCACTCATCATGAAATTTTTCAGCATAAAACACCTCTTTCTATTCAATTTAATTCGGTTAAATTCGGGACATACGAAGTCCGCTTTTTGGAACATAAGTGGGCTCATGCTTAGGTCGTCAGCATGACCTGAGGGCCCATTACTACTATTTTGGGGTAGTTGCATAGAGTGCCTGACCCCATTTCTAAAACAAAAAAGCCACCCAGTTTCCTAGGTGGCTCTTATAGATGAAGTGGCGGGATGGACGGGACTTGAACCCGCGGCCTCCGGCGTGACAGGCCGGCGTTATAACCAACTTAACTACCACCCCGCATAGATGGTTCCGAACAATTGTTATGTCGTTCGGTTGCAGGAAGTTAGCAAGACTCATCCGGGGTGTCAACGGCCTTGTAAAAAAAATTGCATATCGTTCTGTCTTCGCGACGGGACAAATGGTTCCACCTTGGGCTAACCTAGTGTAAAGAGGTCCTGTCTATAGGGGAAACACTCTGTGAATTTGACGCGTACCGTCTTTGTTGTCGATGATCAGGAATCTATTCTTTCGGCCGTTGCTTCGGTGCTCAGCGATGAGTCCTACCGGGTGCAAACTTTCACCAGTGCTGAGGCGCTGGCGCTGGGGCTAAGCGAAGGGTTGCCGGATCTGATTCTTCTCGATATCTGGCTGCCCGGAGTTGATGGCCTAGAGGCCCTGGTCAACCTGAAGCATACCCATCCAAATCTGCCAGTCATTTTAATGAGTGGTCACGCGGGTGTCGATATTGCCGTCAAAGCGATGAAGATCGGAGCCAGCGATTTTCTCGAGAAGCCACTGAATCTAGACCATCTTTTGGAAAAGATTGCCACCCACTTGCCGCCAATCGATGGTGGCAAAGCGGCTCCTACTAAGTCGGCCGCAGCGCCGTCTTTGGCCAGCGATAATGTCGGGGCTGTGTCGTTAAGCTCGTCGCAATATCGGCAGCGGACGTTGCGTGGCAATGCCGTATTGAACGGCGTCGGTCTGCTGAGCGGTCGTCCCACAGGGATCATCATCACGCCTGCGCCAGTCGATACGGGGATCGTCTTTCGCACCCTAGACGGCGTGGTTATTCCAGCTCATATCACCGCCCTAGAAAACTTCGATAGCATGACCGGGCAGGCTAAGACCTTCACGGCGAACTCGACGACCTTGGCCAAAGGTGGGCGGCACATTCGGACCGTAGAGCATCTGCTGGCTGCTTTGCATATGATGGGAGTGACCAACGCCCTGATCAAAGTCGATGAAGAAATCCCCAACGTAGATGGTTCGGCGGCTGATTATTGCCGGATCATTGCTGCAGCCGGTATTGAGGAGCAAGAGTCGCCTCGCATCGACCTAGTGGTGAATAAAAAAATCGGTGTCGGCAACGAAGACTTGGCTGAAAAACATGTTTATGTTGAGCCATTTGCTGGCTTCGAGGTGATCCTGAGAGTGGATTATCCAGCGCCGATTGGTGAGCAACGCTTCCGGTTCAATCCTAGTAAACAAAGTTTTACCGATGAGATTGCCCCGGCTCGGTCGTTCAATACATTTGAAAATATCGATATGGCGCAGCAGCGCGGTATGGTTGGGTCGGGCTACCTCAATTCCCACATCATCATCCACGACGGCAAAGTGATCAACACCAAGCTCAATTTTCCAGATGAATTTGTTCGCCATAAGATCTTGGATTTGTTGGGGGATTTGTTTTTGCTCGGGCATAATTTGCGCGGCCGCGTGGTCGGCAACATGACGTCCCATGGGCTCAACCAGTCTTTAGCGCTGAAAATTCATCAGGAGCTGTCGCAGCGCTAGCCCGCCCAGACAGAGATTTAGCTAAGTATGCAGTTTGCAATATAGCCATAGGTCGAGTACTAACGTGCCGCCGTCCCATGGATTCACAGCCGACAAGGCTCGCCGATGTTACTCATTCAAAGCATACTTTTTACTCTGATCGGAGCCGTCGGTGCTGCGGTACCGCTATTACTTGGGCGGCAACGCGGCATCCCCCTATGGCTCTTGCCCTTGGCGACGGGTGTGATGATCGGGCTCTGCGCCTTCGGGCTGCTACCCGAAGTGCTGCATGAGGGCGGCAGACTTAGTGCCGAGGTCGTGCTGACTGTTGCGGTGGTGTACTCGATTGTTCACCTGCTGCATGTCAGTCAACATGCTCACCTCACGCATGATCATACTTCCGGTCATTGCGATCACCACCACGAGGGTGAATCAGATATCCCATCTGGTGATAATGCTAAGCCGCTCTTAGTTTTCTTTTGTTCGATTTTGCTGCATTCGCTGTTTGATGGCGCCTTGCTGGTGATTTCCAACAATTTAGTCAGTACAGCCTTTGTTACGGTGATATTTTCTCTAGCGATTCATAAACTTTTTGAAGCGATGTCGGTATCGTCGATTGTTCTTGGCCGTCGGGGTAATGTGAATCAAGCATTGCCGTTGATTGGGCTGTATTTACTTAGTTTTCCTTGCGGTGTGGTCGTGGCGACCGTGCTGAAGCTTTTTGTTCGTGAGGAACTACTGCACCCTTTTGCACTGGTCGTGATGGCGGCTGCGATTGGGAATTTAGTTAGTTGTCTGCTCTATGACTTCGTCTTGCCGAGCCTGCGTCGATTCCGTCAGGCTAGGGTAGAACTAGCTTGGCTCGCTTTTGGAATTGCAGCTGCTGCCGCACTTTTGTCGCAGCTTTAATGCTCCAAACGCCAAGAAGCCCTGCCCGCAATTAGCGGTCAGGGCCTGTAAAGGAACCATGTTGATTTAGGAGCCGATGGATCCCACTTGCATGGGATCCCATTTTCTTCTTATTGAGCGAGCAACGGGGTGGTTTGACGCAGCCCGGCTTGGAAGACTAACTGAGCTTGCTGGTTAGCTTGGTTTTGGGTCAAGCCAGTGATCTGTTGGATAACGGTCACTTCGAGCAAGCTGCTGTTACGGTATGGGTTGCCACTCAGTCCGCACTCTTCCCCGCCCCAGCCTTTGTTAAAACAGACCAGGTTGGGTAGTGCAGTTGCACTGACGTAGAAGGTGGTGATGTAAGCGTTAACCCAAGATGAACCAGCTGCAGTTAGACCACCGACGACCACTGGAGCTTGGCAGCTTAGCATCACGGTGTGTACCGCGTTACCCCAGAAGCTGGGCATGATTGGGATCACTGGAGTCGCTTGAATCAGTTGTCCGGCGCAGAGAAAGTCGAACTTACTTCTGCCGCGCTCTTCACTGCGCTCGTAGGGTAGCTTTTCGTCGAACAGGTTGATGTCGATGCTGTTCCACGAGTTACCTGGGTTAGATGCAACCAAAATATGGTTTAGCGCTTGATGGTTCGACATGACCCAGTTTTGCATGCCGAGAAGGTCAGTTGGAGGCGCGGTGTAGCAGTAGGACATCGGGTCATGCACAGCATTCGGGATGATTTGAGCGAGATCGAATGGGCCTGCGCAGCGGTAGTTACCGATATAAGTAGGATCGTTGTGCACCATGTAGAATTGTGGTGTGCCTTGAACGTTCCAGTTGGTTGTGTACTCTTGCATGTGCATGTTCTGTGGCACAGTAAATGCGTAGTAGCGACCGATGCTGAAAGTTTGTGGCCTTGGAGCCGGAGGTGGGGTTGCGGCAATCGCCCCACCTGCTACCGTGACGGAGCCGCCGCTGACGACTGCGCCACCACCAGCTGCTACTGCAGTTGAAGCGGCAACGTTTGCACCTTGTGCAGCGACAGACGCAGCAGCATTCGCCGCAACGTTTGCCCCTACAGGTTGCTCAAGAGGCGCACCTGGGAAGTTGGCGCCGATTGGCCCGCCATTGAAGTTTTGGCTAATCGGGCCGGCCCCGGCAGGTACATCTGCCGTTTGATTAAGGGGAGCCGTAAGCGGCGAAGTAGCAGGAGATTGGCTGCTGCTTTTGCTGCCACAAGCAATGCTAAGAACCGAAAAACCTACAAACACGGAAAGACGGGTTAGGTTGGTTTGAATGCTCATGACAGGCTCCTTTAGTTAGGGAAACTAAATCATGGTTCGGCTTGGCTATGTCAATCAACGAAGGCCATCTTATGACAACTTTTTATTAAATGCAATAGAATTTCTATAAAAATTATTAAAGTTTTAAAATTAGTATGGATATTATTGATATTGCTGGTTTTTATTAAGTTCTTTATGGGCGTTGGACTAAGCGAAGGCGCTATATAACTGAAAATAAGCCCCGTGTGCCGCGAGTAGTTTTTGGTGGGTGCCACTCTCGATGATCTGGCCTTTATCGATCACAATGATCTGATTGCATTGGCGTATGGTGGAAAGACGGTGGGCGATTACAATGACAGTTCGATCTTTTAACAACCTGGTCGTTGCCTCTTGGATGACCGCCTCTGACTCGGGATCTATCGATGACGTGGCCTCGTCCAAAACCACTAATGCAGGATTCTTTGCCAGAGCCCTGGCGAAGGCCAGTAGTTGTTTCTGTCCTTGTGACAGATTACTTCCATGCTCTCTGATTTCGAAATCGTAGCCGCCTGGTAGGCGTTCGATGAATCGCGCAGCACCAATCTCGCGTGCGGCTTTTATAACTTGTTCACGACTAATACCGGGGGTGCCTAAGCTAATATTGAACTCAACCGTACCATCAAATAGCACAATGTCCTGCGGCACGATGGCGAGATGCTGGCGTAGCGACTTAGGTTCAATATCTTTTAGATCGCAGTCGTCGATGGTGATGGTGCCTGAATAACCATCGTAGAGCTTGGTGAGAAGTTTGATGATCGTCGATTTACCGCTTCCGGTCGCTCCCACCAGAGCGACTGATTTACCTGGCTCTAGGACAAAAGAGATATCTTTTAGGACAGGGATCTGTTGTTGATTGGCAGAGTAACCAAAGCCGACATGGTCGAAAGTAACTTTGCCTGAGATGTCCCGTACGATGGTCTGGCCAGCGACCTTTTCGTCTTTATCTAGGACGCCAAAAATTCGGTCAATAGAGCTAAAGGCGCCTTGAAGCATTGCCATTTTGTTGCCGAGCTGTTTCAGCGGCTCGAACAATTGCTGGATATATTGCACAAAGGCTACAAGAACTCCGGCGGTTAATGCCGAGCCCCAACTACCCATGCCGCCTGCTGACTCGACGACGCCACCCACGATCAACCAAAGGACCAGTCCTAACGTGATTGAGGCAATGCCATCAAGCACAGCAAACATCACTGCATCGAGAACCACACTCTCCATCTGTGCATCGCGGTAATCGGTGTTCAGTTGGTTGTATTGCTCGATTGCAGCTTTCTCGCCATTGAGCAGCTTTACGGTGGCATGGCCGTAAAAGCACTCCTGCGTGTAACCATTTAAAGCGGCAATTTTCACCCGCGCCAGAGTCATCGAAGATTTGAGGCCTTTGGAGAACCATTGGACGATCCAGGTCACCAACGGCAGTATTAAAACCGCTGTAAGCGCCAATTGCCAGTTCAGTAGGAACATACCTATGACGCAGCCGAGGAGTACGGCAATATCTACGATCGAGTTCAGAACGCCTAGGTTGAGCGACTCGCTCAGATTATCGAAGTCCCCAGTTGCGCGGGTGACTAGGGCGCCACTCAAGGCCCGGTCATGGTAAGCCGCTTTCAAATCAAGCACATGATCTATGAGTTTCAGCCGCATGATCCGAATCATATTTAAGACAGCCCGTGAGCTCGCAATCGACTGCCCAGCCCTGGCAAGATACTCAGCAATCACCACCAATAAATAACATGCCGAGCCAAGGAGCAGATTGGTCAAGTTGCCGCTTAGTACGCCCTTGTCGATGGTCAGCCTAAGGAGCAGGGGGAGGGCCATCTGCAGTCCAGAGATGAGTGGGATCAAGATGGCAGCGGCCAGGATCATACTCTTGTCTTGGACTAAATAAGGCCAAAGTTTGCGCAGACCAGCAATGTCAGCCATAAAGCCGCGGCGTTTATCGCTGGGGTGTTCAACCTGTGTGCTACTAACTTTAGCTGTCTGCCTCATTGCTTTAACCTAGCAGATCACCTTTGCTGCAGCCAAGTAAAGCTGAAGAATTGCTTGGGGCGAGCCGGCAGTCTTATGCCACCTTTGCCGCGGTCTCCGTCCTCTTGCCAATAACCACGAGGCAGATATCGTCCTCAGCCGGTACATCCAGTGTGTGGTTTTTGAAGAGTGTGAGGATTTCATCACGGAGCTCACCAGCGGTCCTGTGAGAATTAATTTTTTGCACATAGCGGTGAAATGGGCGGGCGAAACTGCGCCCATCCTTGCCCACTGCTTCTGTTAGGCCGTCCGTGTAGACCACAAGTAAGTCGTCTAATCCCAGGGTGTAGATGGCATCGGTGTATTGGTGGGGCACACTGCCATGGGTACTGTCATCACCAAGCATGTACTGCTGTTTGCGTGCAAGAGCCTCGATTTTACGATGGCCGTCAGACCCCTGTCTTAAGATCAGCGGAAAGGTATGGCCAGCATTACATATGGCTAGTCGACCGCTTTTAAAGTCAATCTGGGCCGCAACACAAGTCATGCGTAAATTACTAGTGCCTATGAGTTTGAGAATGACGTTATTTAGCTGACTTATAATTGCTGCCGGAGTCATGATCGAGGTGTTGTTGAAATCGTGAATGAGCGACTCTACTAAGGTCATGGCTCCAGCCATTGCCGTAGTGATAAGTCCCTGCGCAAGGCCATGCCCAGTAACGTCTCCCATGATGATATAGACACTGTTGCCATCGCGTGACTCAATCACACTAAACCAGTCACCACCCACGCGCAGCACAGGTTCGTAGTGATAGGCAATCACAGCACTGCGCGGTGGTTTGCTTTTTTGGTCCAGCAGCATCGAGCGTTGAACCGTCTCAGCGACCTGAAGTTCAGCTGCAATAAATGCGCTCTCGCGGATGAATGATTGGCGAATTAAAGCTAGCGTCGACAAGGACATTAGTGAGCGCAGAAGAGAGGTAATCGTGGGGTCGGGGACAGAAGCAAATGAAATAGTGATGCTGCCAATAGTCTGAAATCTTGATTTGATTGGAAAATTGAACACGCGCCGGTCGTCTGCAGGCTCCCGATTTAGTTCAATACCCACCTCATGAGCCAAAAACACTTGCCCACGTACGGCTACTAAAGGAGGGAGAGGTGGGGCTCCGTTATCCGCGGTTAGCTCGGGGGTGCTGCTAAATTCAGCATGGTCGGCACTGCATACACGGAAAGCCAAGGTCATCGTTTGCTTGATTAAACTTTCGGTGTCGGAACAAGAAAAAATGTCCAAAATTGCTTGGTTCAGGATCTCTAGTTTGCTGCGATTGCTCTCAAGTGCTGATTCGCGTTTGGCAATCTCGCGCGCCATGATCATTATTTTTTCCGACATATCGCTTATTTCCAGCTGTCTAGCCGCTGGCAGCTGATGCTGATAATCGCCCTGAGAGATGCGACTGAGGCCTTCAGACAGGCTAGCCAGAGGCTCCTTTAGAAAACGGCGCAATAGGATTGCTGTACCAAAGATTAGGGCTATGGTGATGATGGCGAAGACAGCCGTTGAGTATAGGGCCGTATGGATCTGTTTCTGCGCACTTTCGGGGTCAGTAAAAAGTATCGTAACACGGCCGATGGGCGTCCCATTGTGGGTGATGGTGCGGGTCAGCTCAAGCTGGACCTGGGCAGAAGTTCGCGTAAATGGGATGAGTTCGCCGCTGTCATCGGCCACCGAAATATCAGCAACCACACCAGACTGGCGATATATCGCAACTATCTTCTTTAATTCGTCTGTATTGAGGTTCCACACCGGTGTGGCCAGAACCGAGGCTAAATTGTCTGCCGTCTCCACTGCTTTATCATTCAAAGCGTGCGTATCGCGGTTGACTGTAAATAGGTAGTTAGCGATACCCGCTAACGCGAAAACCAAAGTCACGGCACGAATCAACCCAAGCGCCAGATCGCGAACGATCGTTTGGCGGTGGAGATTTAGTGCTTCGAGAAAAGGCTTCATAACTTCCCGGACTTTGGGTCAAAGGGGTGGGCAAAAAGCCCACGGTCCTTACCCGCTATCGGAGCAGTACGGCGATTTCTATAGTATCTTTTGCTGCCGTGATTTTAGAAGCGACTGACTACTGTGCCGAAATTAGCTCTGGATGATTTTTTACCAAACTCTGATAGGTACCTCGGTCCACAATATACCCGTCGTCCAGAATCAGAATCTCATCACATCGGACCAATGCTGATCCGCGATGGGAAGCTATGATTAGAGAGGATTTCATTTGGTAGAATTCGTCGATAAGTCGCCTCTCTGTGGTGTGGTCTACAGCAGAAAGAACGTCGTCTAATAGCAATAGCGGAGGCATCCGGAGTAGCACGCGAGCAAGAGCAAGACGCTGCTTTTGACCTCCGGAAAGGCGAACCCCTCGTTCCCCGATCTCAGTGTCCCAGCCGCGATCAAAAGACTCTATTTCGGCGAGTATTTGTGCCTGCCGCGCCGCCTCAATTAATGCAGCCATAGGTGGCTCTGGGGTGATACCAAATGCGAGATTTGCTCGAATCGTTGCCGAGAATAAGTGCACTTGCTGTAGGGCCAGGCCAATGTCGCGGCGTAACTCAGACGGAGGGATATTCAAGATGTCCTCTCCACGCCAGAATACAGTCGCTGGCGGTGGATCGTACAGCCGCGTTAAAACTTGGAATAGAGTGGACTTGCCACTGCCGATGCGACCAAAGAGTCCAAGGCTCTGGCCGGCCATGAGGCGAAGGTTGATCCCTCGCAGTGCTGGTGAAGCTGCGTCGGGGTAAGAAAAATGCAGATCTCGGATCTCAAGCATGGGCTTGTCGTCGTGCTGAATGCTAGCGCGAGGCGCCTGTGGGTGCGGCGAGCTCTGTAGTTCAGGCGTTGCCCTGTCGATGGCACTGATTCTCTCAAGTGCAGTGCGCGCACGCTGCAGCAACGATAAAATGATCCCCATAGCTGTGAGGGGGAAGGTGAGCAAGCCGATATAAACATTAAAGGCCAAAATATCACCGACAGAAAGTCGGCCAGCTATGACCTCGTGGCCGCCATAAAGTAACACTACTAGTTGCGATACGCCGGCGAGGCAGGTCATAAGTGGCCAAATTAGCGTTCTAATGTAGACCATCTTCATCGCGGTCTGGAACACTTCCTGGTTTTTCTCTGCAGCGCGACCTACGAAAGTGTCTGTGGCAGCGTTAGCTTGAATGACGTGAACATTGACAAAGGCTTCGGTCACGCGATTAGTCAAGGCACCGATGGCTTGTTGATTTGAGCTTGAATATTGATGCATCCGCGGCATGGCGAAGCGGGTGATCACGAAAGTTAGGGTGAGTGGTATCAGTAGGAGCATCGTCAGCGTGGCGTGTACGGATGCCATCTTGGCGAGCGTAAATACAGTTAGAAAGGCCACGTTTAGTACTTGTAGCACGCCGAATGCATAAAATGCTCGCAGCTGGCTCACGTCATTTGACAGTCTTGAGATGAGGTCGCCCATGCCAAAGCGAGCGTAAAAAGTCTCAGGCAGGAGCAGAGTGCGGGCAAATAAGTGGGATTTGATCGCTGTTTCCACCTGCCTGCCGGGCCAAAATATGAGGACGCGGGATAGGGAGCGGATGATGATAGTTAAAATACCGAGACCAATAATGGCAAGTGCGGTACCCCGCTCGCCGCTAAGGTCATTGGCTGCTACCAAGCGGTTGATGATCTCCTTAGCAAGCTGGGGGATTTGGAGGTTGATCAAATTGATGGCTGCTAGCAGTATGGTGCCGCTAACATACCAAGGCCACAAGCGAGCAACGAAGCGGCGTGAAAATTCACCAAAGCCCAAAGTCGTTTGGGTGTGCTCACTTGCTGTCAATTTGTACTCCTGACTCCAAAGAAGCGTGACTCTATTTCGGCCTCGCGTGCTTCCAAGGAAAGCACATCCCAGGGAGCAACCGTCGCCCATTTTCCATCGGCCAGAACTAAGACCTCTGTACAAAGGCGCGCACAAAAACTAAGGACATGAGTGCTTAGTATCGTGATGTGCCCACGCCGCGTCCTGCCGGCGATCATGCTCTCAAGGGTTTTTATATGATTTAGATCCAATCCAGAGAATGGCTCGTCGAGTATCAGATACGCGGGGTCATGCAGCGTGGCTAGGGCGAGTCCGACCCTCTTTTGCATCCCATAAGACAGGGTGCCCAGAGGTTTGTGTTTATAACTGGCGCAGTCCCATAGGTCTTCGGCTGACGTCACTCGTTCCTCTATACGGGGTAGACCATACAATCGTGCTGCGTAACTTAAGACTTCATGGCCGCTGGCCCACTCAGGTAGTACGGGGTCTTGAGGTAAATAACCAACTTCGCGTTTCAGTTCAGCTGTGTCTGGAGTCAGCTTGCGGCCTGCCAGTCTGATCTCTCCGGCAGTTGCATCAAGATTGCCCGTCAACAGCTGAAAGCTAGTGGTTTTGCCGGCGCCATTTTTACCGACCAGACCTATCGTTGCGCCACTGCCTAGAGTCAAATCCAAGGGGCCGAGGACAAATCCGCTCGCAAACTCTTTTTTAAGCCCAGAAATGGCTAATTGTGGTTCGCTTCCTGCGGGTGTGATCGTTGAGCTCATGCGCGATAAAACCTCCCAGCTTGACTCGGGCCTGCTGCGCCGATGAGTAACGGTATAAGTAGCACACCCAACCAATGGGCGAATACTGCTGTGCCAATAAATAGCGACACAATCAAGATTAGCAGTAAATTGACGGCTAGACGTCGACCATCAATTTGCAGCAGTAGACAGGGTGCCGTAACAGCTGGCACGGCGGCAACTGCGAGCACTTTGGCTGCAGTAAGAATCGTCGTTTCCATACTGGGGCTGATGGACCCTGCAGCGATGCCAACTAAGTAGGCCATAGCTACAATGCATCCCACTAGGAGCCCAAGAATTCCGCCGGTGTAATGATAGGCCCTGATAAATTCATCATGGGTGACACCGACACCGCGCTCCAGCCACGCATGTTTTAAATCGTTAGCCATCTGAACGCAAAGCGTAGCAGCAGTGCAGTAGCCGGCGGCAAGTCCAGCTATCGCGGCAACAAATGGCGGTGCTGAACGCGCTGCAGACAATGCGACTAAGGTCAAGAAGCCCAGTGATAGTGCTAAAAATATGCGGCTCAGTCGGCTTCGGCTCAATATCTGCTGTAATCGCCATTGAGTTAGCACGCTGATTTTGTTTTGCGCTCGAGCAATAAGGCGTTGCCTGGTTTTAGGCTTGAGACCCAGGCCCCCCAGGCTCTGGGGAATTTGCGGCAGAATAAAGGTGATGATGAGCATTCCCCCCTCGGCGACTACAAGGGAAAGGACCGGCCATGGCTCCAGCCACCGCAAGATCAGATACCATGCACCACCGTGCCACGCTGCAAGTAGGGTTCCAGCATTCAGATAACGGTATGTGCGGAGAGTACTGTCTGACTCGCCCAGGTGTGCGGCCATTTGCATCACGCTCCGAGCGGCTTGTTTTCTCACGTAGAATGCGCCGGCTGCGGTGCAAATCAGCAGAACTACAATTGCTAACGTTCGAGCAAAAGCATGCCGCATATTTAGAGCAATTTCAGCTACCTGAACATTTAGGAAATCCTTGAAAACCTAAAACAACGTGGCAAACATCACGCAACTTGCGATGAGTATGGACAGCTCGCGCCCTAAGTCATGGCGTAGTCGATGGCCGAGGGTAAGCCACCACATGCGGTATAAGTAAAAGGCACGTCTCATCGTCTGGTTCCTAACAAGCAAGAGGGCGCGTGAGGGTATCCGTAATTTACAATCCGGGGCACAATTGACATAGTGTTAATCTCAAGGGGAGACGGTCTTAATGTTATTTAAGAGCAGATCGAGCCAATCCTCGTGGACAGCTACTCCTGTATCTAAGCTAATCCAATCCGCGACTACTGCCCTCATATCCTTTGCTGCATTAACCACCAATATTAGTGCCGCAGCTCCATCTGTCCCGGCAGCAGAGCGCGATGCTGGCATCGCCATGCGCGCTGTGCCGAAATACAAACCAGATTTCAAAGTTTTTGATTATGCCAACCGAGACGCTCCCAAAGGCGGTACCCTGGTGATTGGGATGGAAGGAGGCGTTGATACCGCTAATCCCTTCGCCATCAAAGGTGACACTTCACTTGACATTCAGGGTCTGGTGTTTCAGGAGCTCGGAGAGGCGTCGCTAGACGAACCGTTTACCAGGTATCCATCAGTTGCGGAAAGCTTTCTCGTGGCACCCGATCAGTTGTCCATGATCGTTCAGTTGCGGCAGGATGCGAAGTTTTCTGACGGCAAGGCACTCACGGCAGACGATGTGGTATTTAGTTTTCACACCTTCCATTCGTCAAAAGTTGCACCTTTTTATAAATCTTACTGGGCTGACATTAAGGCTGTGCAGGCCATTGACAAGCACAAGGTGAAATTCACCTTTGTGAAAGAAAACCCGGAACTGGCTTTGATTTGCACTGAGTTGCCTATTCTGCCCCAGCACGTCTATGCGAAGGGTGATTTTGCCACCCAGGCGATTGGCTCAGGGCCATATAAGCTCAAGGATTTCCGGCCAGGTGCATCGCTGACCCTAGCGCGTAATCCAGACTGGTGGGGGAAGGATCTCCCTATCAATCGTGGCCGGTTCAATTTCGATACTATTGTGATCAAGTACTACAAGGACTCAACAGCGATGGTTGAGGCATTTAAACGCGGCGACTTCGATATTTATGATGTGCGTATGGCGAAGGTCTGGGCTAAGGACCTGGTCGGACCCAAGTTTGAGCAGCTCAAGTATATTAAAAAGGAGTTGTTGCCGAGCCGGAATACCCAAGGCGGTCAGGGCTTTTTATTCAACTTAAGACTGCCAATATTCCAAGATGTGCGGGTGCGGCAAGCCTTGGCCCTAGCATTTGACTTTCCCTGGTCAAACAAAAATCTTTTTTATGATCAATATGCGCAAAACGAGAGCTTCTTTCAAAATACGCCGCTAGCAGCCAAGGGATTGCCGACGCCGGAAGAGTTAGCTGTGCTTGCGCCACTTAAGGCTGATTTGCCAGAGGACGTCTATTCTAAGCCGATGGGTTGGCTGGGTAAGGGAGTGCCGATCACAGATCGTTTGCGTCAGGCTATGCAGCTGCTTAAGGCAGCTGGATATGTAGTTAAGGATGGCGTCGCGCAGGGTCCCGGAGGCAAGCTGGAGTTTAAATTCTTGCTCCAGCCGGGCGGACTGCAGCGTGTTATTGAGCCGTATATCCAAAATCTTCGGAAGATCGGTGTCAACATCACGATTGAAGAAAAGGAGCAGAGCATCTACATCAAGAGGCTCGACCAGCGTGAGTTTGACATGACGAGCGTGATTTTTGGACAATCACAGTCACCGGGCAATGAGCAAAGAACCTATTGGGCATCTGCCTCAGCTGACGAGCAATATTCGCGGAATTATGCAGGGCTTAAAAATAAGGCTATCGATGTTCTGGTTGATAAAGTGATCTACGCTAAGTCCAGGGACGAGCTGGAGCTTATGACTCGGTGCTTGGACAGGGCCCTATATCACCAGCATTTGTTGGTCCATAATTGGCACTCGCCTAATTTTCGGTTGGCTTACTGGCATAAATTTGGTCATCCCGAAAAGCTGCCAGACTATTATGCAGTCCGTCAGTTTTATGAGCTGATGTGGTTTGATCAAGTCAAAGCTGCGCAGCTTTCTCAGGCGCAGTCTAAGGGAGCACCCGCGCCCTGATGCAAACCTATATTTTAAAGCGTTTGCTCCTGTTTCTTCCGACTCTACTTGGGGTGGTGTTCATTAACTTCGTCTTGATTCAATTTGTGCCCGGTGGGCCAATTGAACAGTTCGTAGCTAAGGCTCGGCATGACAGTGTCGGAGAGGTCGCGACTGGTGACGTGAATAAGGCGATGCGTAAAGGACTAGATGAAGAGCAAATTAATGAGCTAAAGCAGCTGTACGGTTTCGACAAGCCCTGGCCGGTGCGCTTAGCAAGTTGGACCTATAAGCTCTTTACCTTTCAATTTGGTGAGTCCTATTTTCATCATAAAAAAGTGATCGACTTGGTGCAGGAAAAGTTGCCCGTATCTCTTTGGTTAGGGGTTAGTTCGTTTTTTCTGACTTACCTGATGTGTATTCCTCTAGGAATGGCCAAGGCGGTGCGTGAGGGCACCTCTTTTGATGTGGTGACGAGTGTAGTCGTCTTGGTGGGGTATAGCGTCCCCGGTTTTGTATTAGGTGTCTTACTCATCTGGTTATTCGGTGGTGGAAGCTTCTGGGACGTATTTCCGATTGCGGGCCTACACAGCGATAACTTTGATGCTCTAAATAATTGGGGTAAATTTAAGGATACCCTTCATCACTTAATACTCCCGCTCATTTGCCTCAATATCGGTAGCTTCGCCGTCATGACTACGCTGACCAAAAATACTGTGGTCGATAACATGCGGCAGCAATATGTGCTCACGGCACGGGCTAAAGGCGTAAAGGAACGGTGGGTGATCTGGCGCCACGTGTTCCGAAATTCTATGATTCCCCTGGTGACCGGGTTTGCCGGGAGTTTCTTGACGATGTTCTTTACCGGCAGTCTTTTGATCGAAACCTTATTTAGCCTTGATGGTCTCGGTCTGCTTTCCTACAAGTCAGTGATGGCGCGAGATTACCCGGTGGTGATGGCCAGCCAATTTTTCTTCTCCGTGCTCTTTGTGTTGGGCAATCTATTTAGTGACATCATGTATGTCGTGGTGGATCCGCGGATTACTTTTGACCAGGTAGCGGAGTAAATCCTGATGCGTCCTAATCACGCCCTCGCTCGCCGCCGGCTGGCAATTTTCCGCGCCAATCGCCGCGGTTATTTCAGTGCCTGGATCCTGCTGATCACCGTTTTACTCTCACTATTCGCCGAATTAATCTGTAACAATCGGCCTCTACTTGTGAAGTACGAAGGGCATTATTTCGTGCCAGTGCTGGTGAGTTACCCCGAGACCACTTTTGGTGGGGTTTTCGATGCAGAGGCCGATTACCATGACCCTACTGTGGCTGCTGCTCTCAACGGTGAGGGCAACTGGGCAATATTTCCTCCAATTAAGTTTGACTATCAGTACATAGATACCAGGCTTAGCCATCCAGCGCCGTCACCACCAGATGGGGAGCACCTTCTGGGTACTGATGATCGCGGTCGTGACGTCTTGGCGCGACTGATTTACGGCTTCCGGTTATCGGTAGTCTTTGGGGTCACACTGGCTATATTTGGGTCTATCTTGGGAATCGTATTAGGTTCGATCCAGGGTTATATGGGCGGCAAATTTGATCTGATCTGCCAGCGTTTTATTGAGATCTGGTCGGCCCAAAACGATCTTTATCTGCTCATCATCTTGAGCTCGATTTTTGACCCATCAGTTGGGCTCATTTTCTTACTATTGTCGCTATTTGGCTGGATGGGCCTTGCGGCTTATGTTCGCGCCGAATTTTTGCGGGCTAGACAATACGAGTATGTCCAGTCCGCGATCGCAATGGGTAGTAGCCGTATACGGGTGATTGTCACTCACGTGCTGCCAAATACACTAACTCCCGTGATCACTTTTTTCCCGTTTCGTATCGCTGACGGCATAATGGGCCTGACGGCTTTAGATTTTCTATCTCTTGGGGTGCCACCGCCAACGCCTAGCCTTGGTGAGTTGCTGAGCCAGGGCAAAGGCAATCTTACCAGCTGGTGGATTATTGTATCGGTGTTCACCGTCATCATTCTTCTGATCACGATGCTCAATTTTATTGGCGAAGCGGTGCAAAAAGCTATGGATCCGAAAGCGGTGGCCTAGTGCTTCAATTCGTCGTTTGTGTTGCCGGAGGCGTGGTCCCTGGCGGTGGCGTCGTCGCCACTTTACAGCCCAAATTATTGTCCTCCGCCAGTGCTAAGTTGGCGGAAGAATTGGCAGTGCTCGAGTCTGCGCTAGCATTGATCGGAACCTTTTTTGCGCTGTCTTTCTTGTTACAGCTAAGTTCGGCGTTTTTTTGTCGGCTGTTCGTCGCTTGCTGGTTTTTATTCTGAGCTTGTGCGCTTTCTGGCAGTTGCGAGTTAGAGGAGGTGTTGCCGCCGTTTGAACTGCCGCCGCCCGAGCTGCCACCACCACCGCCACCACCACCACCGCCGCCACCCGAGCCGCCAGCTCCTTGATAGACGCCTGCAGAATTAAACGACGTACTACTGAGGTTAGGGACGAAACTAGGGCTTTTAGTCAGTCCAAGTATGGGGCCGCCATTAAAGTTCTGGTTGTTCGCTTGAGTGATGTCGGCCCCGATAGATCCGCCAACATAGTCTGCTAGCCAATTCGCTAGCGCAGAGTTTTGGGCTGTAGTTTTAATTCCACTTGCAGCGGCACCTTCGCTTGTAGTCGGATCGGTGATCAGATCGATGTTTTGTTCAGCCATGTCTTCGTTAGCGTCGAAGCCTGCTAGTGCATTGGCCTGAGTAACAGTTGGGATGGATTTGGCGTAAATTGCTGCCTTTCCTAATTTGTCCCGTACTGAGAGCTGAAGAGTGCAAGGTAGCTCTGTAGGTTGTATAGGAGCGAACAGTGGTAAATTTGCCACCGGCGATGTTGTGGTTGCCAGTTTGCGTAGCGGTTTTTTGACGCAGCTTACCGCTGCGGTGGTTTGTAGATTAGCCAGACTGGCTGGTTGGATGGATTTAATTCCACGTTTGAATAGGCCGCAGCCCAATGGAATTGCCTTTCCCTTCGCCGCGCTTTGGCCAACTTCCGCTTTGTCATCAAGGTAGGCACAAGTTAGGTAAGCACCGGCGACTTGTTGCGGTGGATCGGCCTTCTCAGACTCATTGCCTCCACCGTTACCGTTATCTCGACCAAAATTGAAATCAAGACCGGGCACGCTTAAAGCGCCGCTGCCACTTGGGCTACATCCCAACAGTCCACCGAGTACCATGGAGGCAGATAACGGTGAAAATAATGCCAAGATGAACCGCATGGACTCAATCCTCCAAGGGACCGGCAATCCCCAAGCTTGCTTAGAAAGGCACGTACTGTCTTTTATAAGAACCCTATCGGCCTATTTACCTAAGAACTTGAGACAGAACGAAAAGTTGCGCTTTTTTTTGGGGGTTAGCCATGGTCATAGCGGGGTTTGCTTTTCATGGCTGTCTCCGCTATAGAGGGAGGCTTGGTCTATCTGGGGGAGCCATGATCGACGTTCAGTCTAGCGGGATTACGTCTCGTTTCGGTATCGAATCCGTGGGGATAACGGGACTTAAATATCCTCTTTTGGTGCGTGATAGTGTCTCCGGCGAGCAACAGGCTACCATTGCTCACTGGAAATTGGGTGTGGACCTCCCGGGGTCGCGGCGTGGAACGCATATGTCGCGTTTTATCACTGCGTTAGACAATATTGGTGGAGTGCCATTAGATCTCGATGGTCACTATCAATTTGCGACATCCATCGCGACATTGCTGGATGCGGAGAGCGCTCAAATACAGGCGGAATTTTTGTGGTTCCGCCGCATTGCTGCCCCGATCAGCGGACATAGCGCTCAGTTGGAGAGCACGGTAGTGTTCTCGGCGGTAACCGGACCCAAGGCGAAGAAGACTTTGACGGTGCGAGTTGCTGCCAAATCTCTGTGCCCGTGTTCAAAAGCCGTGTCTGACCGTGGCGCACACAACCAAAGATCAGATCTGACCCTGCGGGTCCATCTGGATCCGGGCCAAAGCGCCCCAGCGATCAATCATCTGCTCGAGATACTTGAGGGGAGCGCTAGCTCGCCTGTCTATCCTGTACTCAAGCGTGAAGACGAAAAATACGTGACCGAGTATGCCTACGACCACCCTGTCTTTGTTGAAGACATTGTCCGGTTAGCGGCCGAAAAGGTATCGGTTCTGGCTCAGAGCAATCAGATCAGTGGCTTTGAGGTCGAGGCGATCAATCGCGAGTCGATACATGCCCATGATTGCTTCGCTAAAATTGTCTTCCCTTAGGGATTTTCACAATAAAAAGCCGGCTGCCACGAGCTCTCTGGCAGCCGGCTTAATTCGTTGGTAATGAAACCAAGAATTAGCAAATCAGCAGAAGTTATTTCTTCTTTTTTGCTTTCACTTTCGCTTTTGCTTTCACTTTGACTTTAGCGGCCGTTTTTTTCTTACGACGCGCTTTTTTCTTGACGACGGCGCCAGCGGTGCCA
>CAIWTN010000009.1 GCA_903915625.1 uncultured Pseudomonadota bacterium
ACACTTGGATTGATTGGGGGCCTTAGCTACCATTCCACTCTTATTTATTACCAAAAATTGAACGAGGGCTTTGCCTCCATCTTTGGCAATGATCGTTCTGCCCCTCTGCTACTTTACTCTCATGATTTTGGCATGATTGGGCGTTCACAGGCCAACGGTCAATGGAAAGATGTGGAAGATCAGATTGTGCATTCTGCGCGCCTTCTCGCCGGGAGTGGCTGCGAAGCCATTGTGATTGCCAGCAATACTATTCACAAGTTTGTGCGCGTCATCGAAGCGTGCACGCAGCGTCCCGTGCTTCACATGGGATCTGCTATCGCTTCCGTCCTCACGAAAAATTCAAGTAAACGCGTTGGCTTCCTTGGAACAAGGCCGACCATGGAGGAGCCTTTCCTCAAGCGTCGCATTCAAGAATCTGCCGACATCGAACTTTGCACCCCCACACGCCCCGAACGCGATGAGATTCACCGAGTCATCTGGGAACGTTTAGTTCGTGGCTGTGTCGATGATCAGGATCGGCAGGCATTTCAAATTTTTTGCGACGAGTGGGCAAGGCGCGAGCGACTCGATAGTATTGTGCTGTCCTGTACAGAGCTCGGGCTACTTGGGCTAAAGGAGCGAGGATTTCGAATTTTTGATAGTCTGGAGGCGCACGTGGACTATGCACTTCAATTTTACCAAGACCGATCAACCCACTTCATTCATGAATAACTATTTCTGAATCACAACAATAATCCAGTGCTCAAAAGTGCTATAATGCATCATCACTATCTCACGCTCACGGATCGAGGCACGCATGAAGGCGCAAAGTTTATTGATTACAGCCGTCATCATTTTCAACGGCGCTTGTAAGCCGATCCCACCTGCAAGCGCACCTGCAACCACATCTGTGCCTGCAACAGTTACCGCAACCGCACCTGAAACAAAACAAATAGCCAGTGCACCTAATAGCGCAGAAAGTGCGGCACCCATCGCTACGTCGCCTGTTGCAGCAAACAGTCTCAGCACTCCAAAGGCTCCGGATTTAATGGCACCGTCCCGCCATGGGGCTGAGATCACTTTTTCCTGGAGCAACCCGGCAGTGACTCCTGGTGGCGCAGACATCGTGTCCTACAATCTACAAATTGCAAGTCCGGGAGTAAACAATGCCGATCCCGTGATTCTTTTTTCCGGCAACGTAACGGGACTATCTAAAACAGTCACTGGACTAAATGGGCAGCGCTACTTTGCCAAGGTGCAAGCCGTCGATGCTAGAGGCAATACTTCAGATTTTTCTGCTGCCAGTCAGGGTGTGATTGTTGACACGGAAAACCCAGCTGATCCGACAGGCTTGAGAGTTATAACGCAGAGTGACCCAGCTGGCGTCTTAGTGACGTTGGAATGGCAGGAAAGTCACGACAATGTGACCGCTGCACCTAACATGACCTATTATGCATGCTCAAGCACAAATGGCACGGACATCAGCACTCTTGCCACATGTCTAAGTTCCGCGACGCCGGCAGAACTACCTTCAATAAAGGGACGTGCCTCAATTCAGCTTAGAAAATCAGCTGCTGAAGCTACCGGAGTCATGTCCTTTCGAGTAATTGCGCAAGATGAGGCCGGCAACAAATCGATCTCAAATATTCTCCTTGCTCAATTTGTTACTCCCAATCTTTCTCCTGCGGACTGAGATCCTTTCAGAGATCTGATCAGCGGTCTGATGTGCCATAACCTCCACTTATGAATCCGCTAAGATGCGGCATATTAATTGCACTGCCGAGAGATCACTAGCCTGAATGCTCAGGCTTTTCTCTCGTCTTAGGAACGATTGGCGTTCCTACGCATTTTAATATTTTGCAGGGGGATTTATGTTGAGCAAGATCGCCAGCAGGGCCTGGATGAGTGCGTTACTTCTGGGTGCAAGCATTGCCTATGGTGCCTCACCTACACCACAGATTGACCAACAAAGTGACTTAATTCTCAAATCAGCGACGGACTACCTTACATCGCTGCAAAGTTTTTCCTACACGGCTCAAACATTTTTAGAGTCTGTATCTAATGACAACGAAAAACTTTTATTCGACTCAAAAGTCGATATATCCGTTAAACGTCCGAATAAAATTTTTGCGCAAAAGACGGGATACGAGGCGCTGGACTTCTATTTCAACGGTAATAAAATTGTTGGATACAATGCCACCAAGCAAAAGTATGCAACCGCAGACGAACCTGGCGATCTCGACAAGTTGGTGAAGGCCTTGAGCACCTATCAGATCGAGGCGCCGATGTCGGATTTTATCACTAGCGATCCTTATGCCATCTTGACTGCAGATATCGAATCCAGCCGATTTTTGGGCGTCGCTATGGTAGCTGGCGTTAAATGCCACCATCTTGCCTTCCGGCAAAACAACATTGACTGGCAATTATGGATCGAAGCCAGCGCTAAACCTCTAATTAAGCGGTTTATGGTGACTTCTAAAGGTCTCACCGGCTCACCAAGTTATACGGTCACGATCAATCAATGGAAGTCTAACCCAGTCCTTGACGATGCAATGTTTGAGTTCAAGGCACCTGCGGCATCACAGCTAGTCGAATTCGCGGATCTAAACAAAGAATAAAGTGAGGGGATACCGATGAAAAACCAAAATAAGATCCTAGCAGCGGGACCTAGAACTGGGTTGCAGCAACTGCTGCTCGTTGCCATCGCACTGACCTGCGGTAATCTTAATGTTGAACTTGATCGACACCATCATGTTGACTCCATTGGGTTCACCCAACGTGCCGAGGCTAGAGGCGGCGCAAGGATAGCTCGAGGCGTTGGTGTTGGAGTTGGAGTTGGTGTCGGCGTGGGAGTCGGCAACGTCGGAGCGGCGCGCCGCACAGCAAGACGGGTCTCCCGGCGTTGGGCCGTAGGCACACGTCTCTACTCGCTACCGAGCGACTGCCAGTGGACGGGTGGAAATTGGTACTGTGCAGAGGACGGAGTTTATTTTCAGCAGATCAATGAAAATAATACCGTAGTCTACGTCTCTAACTGACCAGCGCACTTTCCGCAGCAAGGGAACATGGGGTGTTGCCCCATGTTCTCATTTACCGACGAAACTTGACACCAGTCGCCGCGAACCCAGTTATTTCAATAACTTAGCGTCAGTGCCTGACCCTACGGGATCCGGTTGATCTTGATCATGTTGGTTGGCTTCATGTGGTTGATCGGAATACCGGCGGTGATCACCACGATGTCGCCCGTTTTGACCATGCCGAGGCTCTTTAACAGCTGCGGCAAATCTTGGAGCAGCACGTCCGTGTTGTAGAACAGCGGATTTTGCATCGCGTAAACGCCCCACACAAGAACTAGGCGTTGAATGACGTCTTTACGTGGGCTCATCGCAATCACGGGAGTATGCGGACGCCACTTGGCAACCGAGCGGGCAATTGCTCCAGTCAAACTCAAACACACGATCGCCTTGGCATTCAGCTCATCGGCAGCCTCGCACGCAGCACGGGCGATGGCTTCGTGCTCTTCCCAGTGGTCTTTTTGACCGAGGTAGTTGGTTTGGTACCGCACTGGCCGCTTCAAGGTCCAGCCTTCGACTTCATTGATAATGCGAGCCATGGTACGCACGGACTGAACTGGATATTTGCCACTGGCAACCTCGCCAGAAAGCATCAGACAGTCAGCGCCATCAAGCACACCGTTGGCAACATCCGCCACTTCGGCGAGAGTCGCCTCTGGGTTTTCAATCATCGACTCAAGCATCTGCGTCGCGATGATCACTGGCTTCGCGTAGCGGGCAGCTGCCTCGATAATACGC
>CAIWTN010000010.1 GCA_903915625.1 uncultured Pseudomonadota bacterium
CCGCCCGCCAAAAAAAAGAAATCTTGCCCGGATTTATAAAAGACCAAATTGATGGTTTTTAAACATTCCTCAATTGTGTCGATACTCAATCTAGGATGGTATGTGCCTTGGGGGTGCCGTGATTGCCAAACTGGTTAATCTTATTTTTGGATTAGACGATGCCGAGAGTGACGCCGAGAGGTCACATCTCTTGGCGTGGCAGCGCAGCCAAGAGGCGACCATGACTCCCGCGTTTTACCTGCCGGTAACGGCCGGAGCTTTTTTTGCGGTTGTGGCGAATTATTTCTTCGCGTCTCAGATAACAAGAGTTCCTTTAATTACAATTTTTTCATTAATTTTTCTGCTGGCTGCTTGCCTACCACTAGCAAGTAAGATCTGGCCGAAAAAAATCCAGCAAGTAAACTCCCTAGTAACCTTTTTAGCTGGTCAGACTGCTTTGATCGGGATGTCATTCGTTTTCAAAATTGACATAGCGACAGGCGATCGGCTCGATTATGCGGTGATGAGTTCTGGTATTTATTGCTGTCTTGGAATTTTAACGATCACAATTAGCCCGTTTCATAATGGATTTCTCTTCTTTCTGACGACAGAATTCGTAGCGCTCGGAATGTTTAGCTGGGGATTCGAGCATCCCTTTGAGCGAACGGTGGCGTGGTTACTTGTGCTGTTAAGTTTTGCCAGCGTTGCAACTGCTTATCACATAATTGCCTTTCGCCGACTTCGACTACACGCAAAAATTGAATGGACTAAAAGAGTTTTACAGCAACAGAACGAGCGACTTCGCATGCACGCAATTGAGCGCGAACTTACTGTGGCACGACAAGTCCAGGACTCACTGTCACCGGCGATCACGACATTGGACTGCGGTCACGCAACTGTGAGGGTCTATCAACGCCGTTTCGACATTCTCGGAGGTGACTGGGTTGGAGTCAGACTAGACAAATCCGGTCAGTTGATTTTGGCTATTGCTGATGTTACGGGTAAGGGCATTCCGGCAGCGATGGTGGCTCAAACGATAAATTCTCTTTGGGCTTTGGCACTTACCGAGGACATATTTGAACCGACACAGTGGATCAAGCAAGTCAACTCGACGCTCATCATGCTGGGTCATTCAGCACCGCATACAGCAACTTTGGGCGTGCTAATCGTTGATGCCACAAGTGCCGATTATTATTCCTGCGGACACTTACCGGTGTTTGTTGCCAATGGCTTTGCGCGCGATCATCACAATACATCTGCTGAACATATCAAATTTAACTCAATGGCAAGTCGCGGAAATCTGGTTGGACTCTTTGACGAACTTGATTTGAAGCCGGTCAAGCTTTCCTTCACAGAGACTCCCGTTGAATCTCTACTGCTAGGAACTGACGGCATTTTTAATCAAGGTGGCCGGATTAAGCGCCGTAAGATTCAAGATCTGCTATACGACCTCGATCAAAGAGGCGACCAGGCCCTGGATAGAGCAAACGTGGACGATGACCAGCTCCTAATCTGGGTACAACGCAAGACGGCACTAAACAAGGCCGCCTGACGGTGGCACCTTTTCATTCAGCTGCCTTACCATTTGCAAGGCTCAAACGCTGACGCAGGGCGTTAGCCAGCTTTGCATCAAATCCATCTGTTTTCACTAGACCGCTCAGCTTCAACAAAGAATTAGCGGGGAAATTTTTTAGCACAGCTTCAGTGAGTGTCTTTGGACCATCCGCGGCAGTATCAACGACGATCGCCATGTCCACTTCAGTCGCACCGGGATCCTTCGGCAGTGTCGTTAAGGCAATAGTGACCTTCATTGCGAGCATTCGGACTCTGTCTTTACGTTCTGGATACTTAGAATCACTTGCTAGCTCAGAATGCAGTAAATAACCCTGCGGCTCACCTGCCTTAACCGGCATCATTTCCATGTGGGATCTCACAACATAGTCACGATCACTTAGAGGCCACGGCGCAGAATTAACTCCATAGACTTTCGTAAACTGTCCGGCCAGTGATTGCCTTGGATCGTAGGAAATTTGTCGCTCGAACTCTTCACTGAGCTTGCAGCCATCGAGCCAAGACGCGAAATTCTTGCCCTCGATGACCACTGCGGCCACCCGACTGATGTCGGAGCTAATTATCATCTTACTGCGGAATTCTGTTAGTCCATTGTCACCAAATGGACGCCTGTAAACCTTGATGCCGTCTACATTACCCGACTCGCTCCATGTACCGTCAATTGGCAGAGCCGAAGCTGCCGGGGAGGTCAGTCCGAGGAAAATATAAAAAGCAGCTACAAAACGACCAAAAACCATCGGAATTACTCCCCCAAAAGATAAAATAACCAAGTTAATAAATTATAGCAGATTTTTATCGAACATTTGTTTTGTTACCTTTTTAGTATTCAGATCAACTTCAGTCATCTTAAGTATCGAGGAATCACCAGAATCACTGACTTTAATAGTGACTTGCGTAGGGGTTTTGAAGCCATTAACCTCTTTGACCTCGTCTATTGTGAGCTCTTTCAGCAATTTATTGTCCTTCGAATAATATTCCACTTTGTCTGGAGAGTACTCAGCAATTCCGATCAAATTCACCAAGTAGGCTATCTCGCCTTCAGCCTTATCCGGGATAGCTTTCACCTTATAGTGCGGCGTACCCTTATAATCTGACTCACATTTACCCGCGTCACAGATCATTTCGTATTTGAAATTAGCTGACCGCGCAAAATCTAGGTCTGAGTAATTAAAGTGCGATTGCACAAAGGATTGGTCGCCCCCCCCACCGGAAATCCTTTTCGCAGCCCCACTGCTGGTCTTGATCCACCGATCATCATTACCGCTTTTCCGACTGTGCGCCAAAATCCTCGTAGTGTTTGGCTTCTCGAATTCGATCAGACTATGAGATTCATCGTCGCTAATCTTAAGGCTCCAGGTCTTAAATACCTTTTCCACAGTAGCGTCACCCTTCTTTATCAATAGCTGCACATGGGCGTAGGCACTCTCTGGCGCCTTTCGATCTCTGACCTTCTTCATAATCTCGTCAGCGTTTGGTTTAGCACCGTCGGCTACAGACGTGATGGAGGACAATAAAAATAGAGCTGCAGCAGTTGAATTTAGAATCTTCATAACGGCTCCAAAAATAATATTTCATCATCAATCAAATATTACCCATGAACACTAAGCCTACAAATGACGCATGGCATCAGCCACGACCATATTAGCCGCCCGCCTTGAGGCCAAAGTCGCAGTTAAAGTCGCCAAACCAGTTAGGATGAATGCGCTAATCAACCAAGATTGCGGAACCCAGGTAATTCGCATACTGATTGGAGTAGTCAAAAGGCCCGCGCTAAAGCGAATATCGGCCAGACTGATCATCTGAGAGGAAAAGAGTACTAGCAGTAGCCCGACAACACAGGCAAATAGACTCAGGTACATCCCTTCGATCGAAAACATGACGATTAGGTGTCGACGAAAGAAGCCAATACTCCGCAACGTACCGATCTCACGAATCCTCTCATTGACCGATTTCATCATAGTATTCGTTACCGACATGATCACAATAAACACAACCACGCTCAGAAATATGTTCCGAACGGTATGCTGTAGCTGGATGCTTTTTAATACCTGAGTAGCCGCTGGGTGCTCGTACCAGTGCAAAATTTCGAACTGATAGCCCTTAGCCAACGAAGCCTCTCGCAACTTTTGAATGAATGCGTTAGCGTCAACTTTCTCCTTTAGCTCAACGTTAACCGCCGAAATTTTATCTGTATCTAGCAGCTGTTGGACAGACACGAGATCCATGGCGACCGCTCTGCGATTCAATTCCCGCACCAAATTATCGGTGATTGACGCAGTAGGATAACTTGCAACGTTAGCTTGACCACTTTCCGTAGACACACTCAATGTAACGCTCGGGACTTTACACTTGAAGGGGCGCTCTTCCGCTTTTAGACCGCCCTCAGGCAGAATAAAGTCTTTTCCCTTGTACGTGCTGTCACAGCCAAGAATATGCGCTAAACCCATACCAAGAGCCAGTGACGGTTCAGATACTTGCTCCAAGGGCACACCCGCTATCGCGGACCAGGCATACTTTTCGCCGCGCATCTGTGCGCCTTCTTTCAAATCAATGCCAGTCCCGACAAAAACTGCACTTTGGTCACCGGCAGCAGCAACCCCGAAAACATTCAGTGAGCGGACATAAACCTTAACGTCACCATCGTTCTTAAGGAAATCTTTTAGGAAGTTTTGCTCTTCCACATTTAGAGCATGATTCCACTGGTCTTGAAAACCTGCCGCGTTCGCGCCCTTTTGGGCAATCACAACGTCCCCGAACATCCCCCGCTTCCTCGCGCTATCAGATGCGAGTTCGTCCAGTGAGGTCGTAAAACCGTCCAACAAGGCGATGGCCATGAAACCGGCTGATATCGCCAGCAGCGTCGCCACACTATGACGCCAGTTCCGCAACACATTGCGCCGTGCGATCCGCGCAATTTGCTTATAAATCAGAGGTGACTCAGACATAGGTTCCTCACTTCTTAAAGTTACTAAGATCTAGGGCACCGTCTGGGATATCTATAATCTTAGGCATCTTTACTTTGATGTTGGTAGTGCTGTCAGGCCGCTGAGAATCAACGATCACCATATCACTCACAAAATGCTGATCCTTCTTGTCCACCTTCAACTTGTTATCGTATTTAAAACGAGCGGTTTTAAAAACCTCGCCCTTGACCGACAAAAAGTCGGCCTTAATACCGAGATGATCTGTTTTAGTGATCCAATAACGAATCCCGTTATAGCTGACATTTTTAGCCTTTGCTTTTAGCTCAAGCTTCCAGCAATCGACACCGTCAACCTTCTCTTCACCAACAATCGCGCCATCATAATCACGGAAGTAATTAGTCGAGGCGATGTCCGCATTAGAAGCCGGACCGGTGAGCTTCTGTCTTGCAGAAATGACAACAGCTCTCTTCATTCCAGGCTTCAAATACCAAAGATTTCGTTCTTTAAAGATAAGGTACTCACCCTTTGCTGCCTCAGGAGCTGTGGTCTCAGCGACAGCCTTATCTCCCTTAGACTTGATGACATACTCAACTTTACTCACTGTCTTACCATCGACGGTATCAACAGCAGTATTCCATGAAATACCACTCTCGACCGCCCCCCGAGCCCGATCAGCGTCCTTCAGAAGGACCTCCGTGGTAGGCGTGGATTCATTCGCAGCAAAAATCGTAGCGCTCCAAACCAGCCCTACTAAGGTGCTAGAGAATTTAATTTTTTTGAGGCTCACCATCTTAACTCCTAAATAATTCGAGTAATCAAAATAATTTAAATTTTAGGTTTAGTGATTAGTTCCTGTGAGAAGCGTCGCGACGTTGGTCTTAGCAACACGCCAGACAGAGAAAAGTGCGCTACCTATTGCAAGTACAAAAATCGATCCTGCGCAATTCATGACTATAGCTGGGCTAACGGACATTTTGACGGTTAAACCACTGAGTACCATCGGCAAATCCAATGGAAATCCTGCTCGATTAAGCAGCCAAATTAAACCAGATCCAAATACACCACCTGAAACTAGCGAGACCGCCGCGACACAGGCCACTTCAATCAAAAATAGGATCCGAATCCAACGGCGTGTGAACCCTAGTGAGCGCATCATTCCTATTTCTTTGGACCTTTCGATAATCGTCATACTGGCAGAGTTAGACACTGATAGGACGACCACGACCGCGATAATGGATGCTATAAACGTCACCAAAGTCATCAAGAACCCGGACATGCCGGTATATTGTGGTGATAGAGCGGCATCGTTCCAAGCATACACATCCACGTTTAGTCCATTGGCCTTCACGCGCGACTTCATCTCCGCAAGAGCCAAGTCAACTTTACTTGGATCCTTGAGCCAAACCGAATAGAACGCTGCCCCATCCGTGCCGTAAAGTTTGCGAAGCTGTGAAATCGGCATCCGAACAGCAGAACTGTCATAGTAAGCATTTGCGGTGTGAAAGATACCCGTCACCTGCGCATCACCACCGGTCATTAGACCGTTCCAACTGTAGGATGCCAATTGAACTATAGGATCTGCCGCCAGCCTCGTAGATGCGTCTGCCGCCTGACAATCGATCGGATCGGAACTTCCAGTGTCTTCACCCAAATCTCGTGGATTTTCCTTTTTCAAAAACCCAGCAAGCCCGCTGCTCAAAGAGATTGCCGGCGAGTCACTGGGATACTCCCAAAGTTCACGACCCTTATCTAAACTGGTAAGGCCCGCATTCCACTTAAGATTGTAGGGATGCTGCTGCACCTTCCAGTCCAGTTGTGGATCGATCCCCATGGCGTAAAAAGGCAACGACTGACACCCGTTGCTTACTAGCCCTGGCCCGATAAGCTGCTCACCCTCGAACTCAACCGAGTTCATACTGGCCGTGATGCGGCGTATGGCACTCAGGTCCCGAGCGTCAAGACCAAATTCAAACGGCCTAGTCTCAAACATATCCAGACCGTCGTGCTTATAAAGCACGAGGTGACCGGTCCTATTCCCATAGACTGTGTAGGCGCGCAAGCTATGTTCAACTTGGTTTTGAAAACCCAGGATCGCCAAGAGACCGGCAAAACCTAAACCCAGAGCAGAACCAGTTGCAATGTTACGCCGGACATTTCGCGATAAGTTGCGAGCGCCCATCTTGAAGAGTTGAAAGTTCATAACTTAATCACTCCATCCTGGATGTGCACCATCCGGGAAACCCGACCCATCAATTTCTCGTCGTGAGTTGAGAAAAGGAACGTCACCTTACGACGTGCATTCAAATCCAACATAAGGTCGATGATCCGGTGCGAATTTTCTGAGTCTAAGTTCGCTGTAGGTTCATCTGCCAACACAAGGTCCGGATTGCCGGCAAGCGCCCGAGCGATCGCCACTCTCTGCCTTTGTCCACCTGATAGCTGATCTGGCAAATTACGCACGAATTTACTGCAGCCAACATCTTCCAGAGCCTGAGCCACCCGATCCTTACGTTCCGCAGGCGACACGGTCGTATTGATTAGGAGTGGTAATTCAACATTTTCTGCAACGGTCAATACAGGGACCAAGTTAAAAGACTGAAAGATGAACCCAATTTTCTGGTTTCTGAGCCGACTGCGTGCATTATCGTCGAGTGAGAGCACGTCCACACCATCGATAACAATCGACCCTGACTCAGGTTCGTCGATACAGCCGATCATGTTAAGCAAAGTGCTTTTTCCAGAGCCCGAAGCACCTATCACCGCGGTAAACTCACCCCGATTCAGCTCCAAACTGACCCCGCGGAGTGCAGGAACTATGGTCTGACCCAAGCGATAACTTTTAACTAGGCCGCTTAGTACAACGATCGAATCCGCTGTCGCTGTAACTAAGAGCGCGTCTTTTTCATTATTCTCGTTGATGCGTGTCACTGGTAAAGCCATCGCCGTCGTCTCCTTCATCAATCGTGAATGACTGAGGGATTATCGGACGGAAA
>CAIWTN010000011.1 GCA_903915625.1 uncultured Pseudomonadota bacterium
CCGAAGCTGGCGAACTGGATAATGTGATTCTTACTCACCGAGGACCAACGAAGTACCTTAAATCAAAACAAGTGCCAGACAGCAAAAAAAGCCTCGCGGAAATCATAATTGCATGAATTTTAAGCACGTTACCTCTAGGGCAGCTCGTGTGCTCTTTTCCTTTGCAGCTTATTCCTTATGCCTCTGTCTATTGTTTGTTGCTATTGGTGCATTAACTTTCACAAAGATTCATCGCTACACGGTCCAGGACGCAGTTTTGTCAGGAATACTTTGGCCTCTTGCTAGTACGCAATGGGCGCTAAATTTCAGCGAAGACAAACTAGATCAAGTAAAAGAGGGCATGACCGAAGAATCGGTAGCCAGATTATTAGGTGAGCCGCTAATAAAATTACGTGAAAACTCAAATAATGATCAGCAATGGATCTACAGTTGGAGTGCTGAGGTTGTCTGTTGCGGTGCCTATCAAGGCAACTTCCATCGTCGCGAAGTTGGATTTGGTAGTGGCCGGACAGTCACAACCATCCGGCGCGAATTTGACCCAGATTAACCTCGATTAAGACGAGAGGTTTATAGGGGTTAAACAAAAATATTGATTTTTATTAAAAATTATAATAACTAACGCCCACTTCTAACGATTGTCGCCAGGCACTACGCAAGCCAGCGACCCAAAACACCAATTTCAAAAGAAGACCCTTCATGACGCAACGCTGTGGATACGTCGCACTTCTCGGTCGACCCAATGCTGGCAAAAGCACCCTGCTTAACGCGCTCGTCGGCGACAAATTGGCCGTCGTCAGTCGCAAGCCGCAAACCACACGTAACCGCATCCTCGGCATCGCGCTGCATGAAGACGCCCAGATTCTCTTCCTCGACACGCCCGGTATGCACAAGGACCGCGGCAAGAATCTTATCAATACCGTTATGAACCGCGTCGCTATGCAAGCAGCAGGCGAAGCTGACTTGGTGATTTACCTGGTCGACATCATGGCCGGATTTTGTCCTGAAGATGAGAAATTCCTTGGCCGCATTCTTAAGAGCAGCAAAGCACCGGTTCTAGTACTAGCAGCGAAGGCAGATGCGATCGTAAAGATGGAACGCGCCTCCGCATTGGCTGGTATCAGCCTCCGTCTCGAAGCCTTCTTTGCTACCGAAGATATGGCTCCCCATGCTAGCCGTTTGCTGCAGCCAGACCCAGTGCCGCTATCGGCAAAACGTCCTGAAGAAGTGGCTGAGCTCCGTGAATTTATGGCCGATCATTTGAACGAAGGACCGTGGCTCTTCGGTGCCGACGACCTAACGGACATGCCGCGTAACTTCATTTGCGCCGAGCTGATCCGCGAGCAAATTTTCCGCCAAATTGGTCAAGAGATCCCTTACGGCACAGCCGTTAAGGTGGATTCCGTGCAGATGAAGCCAGAGATGGTCGTGATCCACGCGAAGATCTTGCTCAGCCAGAAAAGCCACAAGCCGATCATCCTCGGTAAAGGCGGCAGCCGAATCAAGTCTATTGGTACCGGAGCGCGCGAATCGCTGGAACAACACTTCGACCAGAAGGTGTTCCTCGACCTCAACGTCGGCGTCGCCGAAGGTTGGATTGACGATCAGCGCTTAATCGCAGAGTTAGCCAACATCAGCGATGATGTCCTTTCTGCCTCGGCATCTGCAGCATCCGCGCCCAACTAAGTCCAAATAACCCATCGGGTGAACGATGCAAATCACCGCTGAATTCACGGAAAAAGCTGCGCGCCACTGGACCAAAGAGCGAGAGACCAAGGTCACCGGTGGCAAGGACTGGCTGATCAAGCCGAGTGAAGGTGCGGCGGTATTGCGGGCGATCGGGCTACTTAACTCCGATGCCTCGATGCCAGCGGATGCGGTGCGGAAATTCTCGCAGATCAATCACATGCTGACGCTGCTGCGACCTGTGCTTGAAGACTTAATCAGTCGCCACGAGCAGATCCGTGTGGTGGATGCATGTTGCGGTACGTCTTATCTGACGATCCTTCTGGCCTGGCTCCTACGTAAGCGTTGGAACAAAAAAGCGTGCATCGTCGGTATCGATTCGAATGCGCGGGTCATTGCTACCAGTCAGGAACGGGCCACTGCACTTGACCTTGCGGAAATGGTTCGATTTAAGGCGGAGAACGTTGGCGACAGGCCTTGGGACGATATCTTTACCGAATTATTTCCCGACGAAGCCGCAGGTCGCCCGCACCTGGTTTTATCACTGCATGCTTGCGACACCGCCACTGATCATGCGATGGCGTTTGCAGTCAATGCCAAGGCTGACGCGATGGCGTTTGCCCCTTGTTGCCATGCTGAGTTAGCCCGCAAGTGGAAGGCGGTAGGCGACAGCAAAGCAGAGCATCCGTTCAATCCGATTTTTCAGACGCCTAATATCCGCCGCGAGACCGCTGCGCATGTGACAGACACAATGCGCATGCTACTGCTCCGCAGTCGTGGCTATGAAGTGACCGCCACTGAATTCGTGCCTTCAGCCCATACAGTTAAAAATCGCCTATTATTATGCCAGCGCCGCGGTCAGTTTTTAAAAAGCGCCAGCGCTGAGTTCACTGGTTTAAAGTCTGCGCTCAGCGGCGAAGGGATCCTCCTCGAGGAGCTGCTGACTTGAACGGCATAAGCACGATCGATTTAGACCGGATCGATTTAGATCAGATTAATTTGGATCAAGTAGCCGCCGATTTATCTTCTGGCAGTTGGGCTGTGTGTAAAAACTTTCTGTCTTTGGCGGAATGCGAAGGCCTCGTGACAGATATAGAAAACCTGCGACACGCACAGCACATGCATCGCGCGGGTGTGGGCAGTGCTGACCGCTATCAGCAAAACACGTTAGTCCGCTCTGATGCTATTTTTTGGCTTGAAGAGGCCGCCCTCACTACGGCGCAGCACATCGCCTGGGACAGGCTCCAAACACTGCGCACTACTTTGAATCGCCACCTCTACCTCGGCCTACGCGACCTTGAGGCGCACCTTACTCACTACGCACCGAACGGCCACTACAGTAAGCACGTCGATAATTTCCAGGGTAAGTCCAGCCGTATTCTATCTTGCATCGTTTATCTCAATCTCGATTGGAATCCCGGGGACGGCGGCGAACTGCGGCTGTTTGCTCCCGATGACGAGGAAAAACTGATCGCTGAGGTAGCTCCGCGCGCCGGCACCTTGGCTTGTTTCCTAAGCCGTGATATCCCGCATGAAGTGACCACTACTGCTAAAGATCGCTTCAGCCTGACGGGCTGGTTTAGATGACAGGACACATCGGATGACACTGACCAAAGGCAAGATAACGATAAAGCGCGTTGCGGTATCTGCTGTCAGTTTTGTTAAGAATGCATCTTTGGTCGCAGAGCTTAAAAATCTTGGGAATTCCCTGGGATTTGACGTCATCTTGAACGAAACGCAGCGCGTATTAGACCAGAAAAGTTTGATAGAATTTTTCACCCAAGCAAACGCCGACGCTGCAATAGTAGGCACAGAGATCATAAGTGGGGAAGTTCTAGCAGCAGCTACCAAGCTGCAACTCATCGCCAAGTATGGGGTCGGCCTAGACAACCTCGATGAAGCTGAGTTGAACCGCCGCGGCATTACGCTGGCCTGGAAGGCTGGCGTAAATAAGCGTTCCGTCTCTGAGTTGGTGCTCGCCTTCGCACTTGGCCACTTTCACAAAGCGTCTGCCGGCATTGCCACCATGCGCCAGGGTCAATGGATCAAGGACGGCGGTGTGCAGTTATCAGACCTACGCGTGGGCGTTGTCGGCTTCGGCCATGTAGGCAGCGATTTATCTAAAATACTCAGAGCCTTTGGCAGTGACGTTGTGGTTCACGATATCTTAGATAAGAATGCGGAGGCGGAGGCCCTTGGCGCACGGCAAGTAAGTTACGAGGAACTCCTGACCACGTCAGATCTCATCAGCTTTCATGTGCCTGCCACGGCAGCAACTTCCGGGATGTTTGGCGTTCGCGAGCTGACGAAAGTGAAGCCTAACGCTCTCATCGTAAACACCTCCCGTGGCAGCGTCCTCGATGTCACGGCAGTCGCAAATGCAGCGGTTCGCGGCGACATTGGTGGCCTTGCCGTAGACGTTTATCCAGTCGAGCCCTACCGCCTCGAATCTGCCTGGGCTTCCTGTCCGACCATTTATTGCACGCCGCACATAGGCGGCAATACTAGAGAAGCCGTACTGGCGATGGGCCGAGCTGCAATCGCCGGAATACGTGAAGCTCTAACCGAAGATTAACCTAGCTCTAGCGCTGAATTGTGGCAAAATACCCCGACACCAACAACTCCCGGGGGATCTATGACCACGGCAGACCAAACGAGTCCGCAAATGCTCCAATCGCAACGCGCGTCCGGCGTTACGTCAGACTATAACGACGAAATCGATCTGATCGACATCATTGGCTTTGTCTGGCGCTGGAGAAAGTCGATCGTAGGTTCAGCGCTGGCCGGCATGGCACTCGGCGCAAGTGTTTGGGCCTTCAAGCATCAGTCTGTGGGTGCCCCAGCAGCGGTTGGTGGTCAATGGACTGCAATGGTGACGCCAGCAACTGATGGCTTTCAGAATGCCTTAATTGTGTCGAACCTGACGACCTTCCTAAAGACCGACGTAGGTGCACGTCCCTTATTTGAAAATCCGTCCATCCTCGGCGCTGAACTTAACGAAGCCCAAATTCAACGGCTCACCAGCCAACAACAATCAGGCGGCGGTGTTTTAAAAGCCATTGAGACGCACGGGAATCAATTGGCGGTGACACTAGACTGCGCTGCAGGCTGCAACTCGGAACAAATGGCCAAGGCCGTGCCGGCGGCAATTAATCGCACGATCGCTGCCTTCAATCTTAAATTTGCCGATCCCTACGAAAAGGCACAGGAAGAGATCTCTAGGCGGCAACTCGACCTAGGCTCAGTCAAGATGCAGGCGCTCCGCTTATTTTCCCGCTACGGCGGACTGTCTCGCGACTTTAACCAATTCGTAGTCACTGGGTTAGGCGGCACACTCGCAACCGACAAAACCGGCGATGCTGTGATGTTTCTGCTCGGACCAGTTCCAGAGACAGAACCACTGCGCAAAAAGCTGATCGAAACGCAGTCTCAGGCACTAGTCGCTTACGCTGCGGCACAAGATCAGTTCAAATTAATTAAGACTGCCTCCGGTGTTGAAACGCTCACGCATTTACCGTCACTTAACGGCACTGCCGAGCTACGCCAGGCGCAGGCATCAGCTCTACCCACCACCGGTAAAGGCCTAAACAATATTGTTGTAGCTATCATTTTGGGTGGATTACTTGGTGGTATGGGCGGCATTTTCCTTGCTGCTATACGTGCATTTTTTGCCACCAACGCCGCGCGGCTGCGGGCAGTCATCAGCGGCCGCGAGACCACTGGCCAGTGATCTCTGGGAGCCAAATATACTAGTAACTTAAAATACTTAGATTCAGCGCCCGACCGTAGGCGCTGATTTTTTTTGTCCAAAAAAAGACTGGCAACACCCTACCAAGTCGGCTACTTCTGGCGTGGCTTCAGGTTTCCACTGAATCATCTTCTTTAGAGGCACAGTAAACCCAATGAAATCGATCATTTTAGCCTTATCGGCTTTGACCCTAGCAGTCCTCCCCTCATACAAGGCTACGGCTACCGACGCCGGAGCACCGTGGTGGAAAAGCGGAGTTGTTTATCAGATATATCCGCGCTCCTTTCAAGACACCAACGGCGACGGCATTGGCGACCTCAAGGGCATTACGCAGCGCCTAGATTATCTAAAGAACTTAGGCGTCGATGCCGTTTGGATCTCGCCCTTTTATCCCTCGCCGATGAAAGACTTCGGCTACGACGTCACCAATTTTACTGATGTTGATCCGCGCTTTGGCACGCTGGCCGACTTCGACACTCTGGTTGCTGAAATGCACAAAAGAGGTCTGCGCTTAGTGATGGACTTCGTGCCCAATCACTCGTCGGATGAGCATCCTTGGTTTGTCGAATCACGCAGCTCAAAAGATAATCCAAAGCGCGACTGGTACATTTGGCGTGATGGACGCTCAGCTAATCAGCCACCAAACAACTGGCTTAGCGTCTTTAGCGGGTCATCTTGGACCTACGATCCAACGACGTCGCAGTATTATTATCATGCCTTCCTAAAAGAGCAGCCGGATCTAAACTGGCATAATCCTGAGTTGCGCACAGTGATGCTCAGTGCGATGCGCTTTTGGCTCGAACGTGGCGTTGATGGGTTCCGCATTGATGGAATTTCTCACACTATGGAAGATGCCGCACTTCTCGATGAACCCGCAGATCCAAAGTACAAGGACACGATGCCCGAGTTTGACAAAAACCTGCACGTTTATACGACCGAGCAGCCGTCGAATCACAGTGTCGTGCGGGAGATGCGTAAACTGTGCGATCAGTATCCTGGCGAGCGCGCCCTGATCACTGAGGCCTATATCACGTTTGAGCAACAGGCTGCGTACTACGGCACACCGGAAGCTCCCGAGGCGCAATTACCATTCAACTTCCACCTGATCTCGGCAGACTGGACAGCGGCCAGCGTCGCTAAAGTGGTTGCCGAATACGAAGCCGCGTTGCCGACACACGGCTGGCCAAACTGGGTGCTCAGCAATCACGACAAACATCGCCTCGGCACGCGACTGCCGCACGGCCAGGCTCGCATCGCTGCTATGGTGCTGCTCACACTGCGCGGCACTCCGACTCTTTACTATGCCGACGAACTCGGCGTGAAAGACGTGGTCGTGCCACCGGAATTGGCTCAGGACCCCGTTGAGTTAAAAACTCCGGGCAAGGGCTTTGGCCGTGATCCAGAGCGCGCACCCATGTTGTGGGATGCCACTGCTAACGCAGGGTTTACGACGGGTACACCTTGGCTGCCGCTAGAGCCTGACTACGTCACTCTAAATGCTGAAGCTCAAGACTCTGACTCGCAGTCCATGCTTTCGCTCTATAAGACGCTACTGAAACTGCGCCGCGCAACCCCTGCTTTAAACGTTGGGTCCTACAAACAAGTCGCCGCGAACGAAGGCGTATTCGCATTCATCCGCGAAGCTGACGGCCAGAAATTTTTCGTAGCCCTAAACTTCACTGACAAACCTGCGACGGTTACATTAGGTGACTTGTTCGGTCACGTTGCATTCACATCAGTGATGGATCAGGTGGGGCAGTCGGTGGCTGGTGCTTTAGAACTGCGGCCGAATGAGGGAGTAGTGATTAAGTTGGACTGAGCACCAGTAAATTTTGGGACTGAGTTCGTTATTAAGTAAAAAAAACTACCCGCGGAAGTGGGTAGTTTTTTATTTTTAGGTCGCCGTGCCGAAGGTGGAACCGAAAGTATTGCGCTAAGCCTTCTTCAAATATGCCGCCACAAGCACGATACGAATGCCGTTTACTTTTCCCTCGACGTAACGGGGATCGCCCGTCAGCGAAATGCCCTTTACCGTGGTCCCACGCTTGGCGGTAAAGTTAGCACCTTTAACCTCGAGGTCTTTGATTAGAGTCACGGTGTCGCCAGCCTCAAGCACACTGCCATTGCTGTCGACCACTGCGTCTGATCCGCTGTCATCATCGCTGGATGACACAGCACCTGCCCACTCTTCAACTTCAGGCTCCAAGTAAATTTGGCCGAGCAACTCCTGCGCCAGGGAATGATCACCCATACTTTTCAAAATACGGTAGGCGAGTGCCTTCACCGCGGTGTGTTCACTCCACATACTGTCGCGCAGGCAAAACCAGTGATTAGGATTGGCGAGGGGAGCGCTAAGATTTTCGTTGCAGGTCTCACACAACAAAACGTTGGTCTCGAGACTAGGCGGAACACCAGGGCGCAGGTCATGCACGGACAGATTTTGTCCAGAGCCACAAAGCTCACATTTAGATGCCGCTCGCTCTTGGATTTGGGTCTCGATCATCGCTAATTGTCCTAAAAGTATGGGGTCAGGCACTCAAGCTAAGCCATTGTATAGGCATGGGGTCAGGCACTCAAGCTAAGCTACTGAGAGCGCGTCACTATAGTTCGTGAGCGCATAGGGATGCCTAAAGATTTAGAGTGGATCCCCGAAGTGCCTGACCCCCTATGGCAAGCGCCGAGCAATTTCGGCACTCCGCGCTACCCTCTCATAGCACTGTGCCGAGAGGGTGCGAAAGCCAACGGAAATGCGAGTATCGGTGGAAGCGCGCTGCCAGAAGTCGCAGGCTGCAGCGCTGGCACTTTCCCATACGGTCGCGTCCGCCGTGCTTGGCGGTGGTGGGTCGAAGTTTTGTTGAATGATCTGATGACCACGCGGCACAAATAGCATCGGCA
>CAIWTN010000012.1 GCA_903915625.1 uncultured Pseudomonadota bacterium
CTCAAGGCTTTGAGCACCCCCTTTCATCACCTCTAAGGTACTCTAATATTTTGCTTTTAAAACCATTTTTTGCAAATAATGTGGCACCTGCCTCCTGCTCCCTGCGAGCTGTAAACCCAAACACATAAATCACACGCAAAAAAACTACCCACTAGGTAGTTGTAATTCAGGACGACAGGCAATACTTTCAAGCCATATTTTAGCGATCAATATGAGATCTTGGAGATTATTTTTGAAAAACATGCTCGTCAATCAACGAAATTTCGTAAAAGCGGTTTTTCTAGGATTAGGATTATTACCCGTACAAAAGGGCTCGTTAGCCATGGCTGCGCAAAAACAAAAAAATGACGAATCCTATCTTTGGTTAGAAGAGGTCGAAGGTAAAAAGGCACTAGACTGGGTCCGCCAACAAAATGATCGCTCCCTAAAAGAACTAGAGCGCCAACCGAACTTCGCCGCATTCAAAGACGCCTCGCTACGAATTCTCCAGGCTAAAGATAAGCTCGCCAGCGGCCAAATTCAGGGCGACTACGTCTATAACTTTTGGCAAGACGCAGGCCACATCCGCGGCATCTGGCGGCGCAGCCAATGGGACACCTACCAACAGGGCAAACCCGAATGGGAGCTAGTCCTTGATGTCGATGAACTAGCAAAAAAAGACGATAAAAATTACGTATTTCATGGCGCAACCTGCCTGCGCCCTCGTTACGAACGCTGTCTCATCAGACTGTCTGTCGGAGGCAGTGATACAAGCTACTATCGCGAATTCGATCTAAGCACGAAAAAGTTTGTCGAAGATGGATTTGCTTTGCCGCCATCGAAATCAGCACTCGTCTGGGTCAATCAGGACCAAGTTTTCTTAGAAGACGCTCTAACCCTAGAGCAGCAGACCACCTCTGGTTACCCTCGCATCGTCCGTCGTTGGCAAAGGGGTACAAAGCTAGAGGCGGCGACGCAAGTATTTCATGGTGAGGCGAGTGATGTAGCGGTACACGCCTCAGTCGTCCACGACGGGGACAAGGATTATGTCTTCTTTGTGCGGGCGCTCAGCTTTTTCACTGAGCAGATTCATTACGAGCGCAACGGGCAGTTAGTGGAGTTACCACTGCCGAGAGATATTCATTTTGAGGGCGTCTTTCATGGCAAATTTCTGTTCACCAACCGTTTACCCGTAGCGAACATTGTCGCGGGCTCCCTGATCGCAGCAGATCTCGAGGCCCTAGCCGCTGGCAAGGCCGAATTCACTTCACTCTTCACACCAACTGCACAGCAGGCGCTAAAAGACGTCGCTCGCGGCGAGAATTACCTCTACCTCTCTCTTCTTGATCAGGTCCGTAGTAAGGTCCTGCGCTTAGAGGAAAAAGGCGACAAGGGCAGCGAGACCTGGGAGCGGATGGAGCTGCCCTTATCAGAACAAGGCGCACTCAGGCTCACATCGGTCGATGAAGACAGCAATCGGCTACTCGTTACTTATGAAGATTTTCTGGTGCCGCCAAGCCTCTACGCTATGGATGGGCGGTCGCTTAGCAAAAATTTGGTACAGCAAGTACCACCGCGGTTTAATGCCGAAGGACTCATCATCAAGCAGGAGTTTGCCACCAGCAAAGATGGCGTCAAGATCCCCTACTTTATCGTCCACCGCGAAAATTTAAAGTTGGACGGTAAGAATCCCACCCTTCTCTATGGCTACGGTGGCTTCGAAGTAGCCATGCAGCCGAGCTATATGGCCGCAATGGGCAAACTTTGGCTGGAACGGGGCGGCGTCTTTGTCCTTGCCAATATCCGAGGTGGCGGTGAATTTGGCCCAAGCTGGCATCAGGCAGCACTGCAAGAGCATCGACAGACAGCGTTTGATGACTTCGCGTCTGTAGCAGAAGATCTTTTACGTAGGAAGATTACTAGCCCGCGTCACCTCGGGATTCAAGGCGGTAGCAACGGCGGGCTCTTGATGGGGGCCACCTTCACTCAACGGCCGGAACTCTTCCGGGCAGTTGTCTGCCAAGTGCCACTGCTCGACATGCTCCGCTATCATAAACTTTTGGCGGGAGCGAGCTGGATGGCTGAGTATGGCGACCCCGATGACCCTGTCATGCACAAGGTACTGCGCAAGTACTCGCCGTTCCACAACCTGCACTCGGACAAGCAATACCCAGAGGTATTTTTTGTAACCTCTACTCGAGATGATCGTGTCCATCCCGCCCACGCACGTAAGATGGCAGCACGAATGCAGGACCTAGCCAAACCGTTCCTATATTATGAAAATATTGAGGGCGGCCATAGTGCCGGAGCAAACCAATTGCAACACGCCCAAAGGTACGCTCTCGAGTTTAGTTATTTATGGGCGCGCCTCGGCGCGTAATGCGAACCAATAAAAAGACTCCAAACATTCCCCAACGCGGTTCGAGCGCGTCGGGGAATTTGCATTTAAGTAGCGACATACCTGTCGTCAAGTTGCGACACTTGAAATCACCTCAGTAATATTTCTTAATCGTCGATCGTGATAGGCTGCGACCTGTTAGCAGCAACTTCTGCATCCCACTACTCATAAAAATAAAGAAATTATTATTTTTAAAGCAATTGGCACGCAACTTGCTTTCACAAAGGTATTCATGCCTCGAACGATAAGAACGATCTATTCAATTCGATGGCAAGTTATTGGGATACCTTCTCATGAAAATCGTTCCGATCATCCTAAGTAGCGCCGTCCAATTTATCTCTATGGTAGCACATGCAGCGTCACACGAATGGGCAAGACCCAGCGTTACGACGCATCTGTCTAACGCATGTTTCATGAGTTATCCATCAGGCGACTGCTTGAAGACGGCTTTAGGTGAAGCAGCCATAGAACGGACTATGTGCCGATTGTTCCATGACTTCGAATCCTGCATTGGGAATCTAGAGTGCTTTTGGGATGACGACATGAATCTCTGCAATACACGCAGCAGTGACGCTTTATGCAGCCTCGCGCCTAGTCGCGATATCTGTTTTTTATACAAAGAGACTTGCTACTGGGACGGCACAGATCATCGATGCGTGGCAAGGCATTAAATTTTGTTTACACTCCGCTATAAAAATCAATAAAGGGAAAAAATTATGATTACCAAAATCGCAACTCTTATCACAGTCCTTACTTTGCCCCCTACATTCGCACTTGCTGACCAAGACCCTAATCGCGAAGAAAAAATCGCAACGACAGTAAATTGTAGGGTACTTGACGCAACGGGAACTGAAATTGCTCCAACGTCCCTAACAAGCACCTATAAAGACAATACGACCATTACCAACGGTGAAGGTGACCTCTTCTCTTTTATTGTGGAGCTAAGCAAACCCGCTGCAACTCTATCCCTCAAAGACAAGCGAAGTGGTCACAAAGTCACGGTAAAGAACGGCATGTTCAACATCGACGAAGTGGTGTCATTCAGACTAATAACTGACGAATCTCCAAATGCACCGATTAGTCTAGAGTGCGTCGGGAAATAATCTCAGTGATATTTTCAAAATCTTATGTGCTTGCAAAAAATATATTCGAGGTGTCTATACAAACCAGTGTGCAAACAAAATTATTTGAGAGGAAATTTTATGTTGTCACTAAAAAACCGCACTGCAATTATTGTGTCACTGATTTCCGCACCATGTTCTATGGCGGCTGTCTCTTTATCCGCTATTGCGACCGAATCTGAAGACGCGTCTCTTGAAGCTGCTGACTTCAGCGACAGTCAAATCGCTGGCGCTATTAACGCTTCCAATGAACATTGCGTCGGCATCGGAAAATCCGCACAAAAGAGCGCAAAAGACCCCAAGGTAGTGGCCTACGCAGACCTTATGGTCAAGGAACACGAAAGGATTAATGATGAATTTGCCGCTCTACTCACAAAGGTTAATGTGAAGAGTGAGGTAAGTGCTACCAGCCTAGGCATGCAGACTGAGCTCGCACGCGATCTAGCGACTCTAGGCCTCTTGAGCGGAAGCAGTTTCGATAAAAAATATGTGCATCAGCAAACTATGTTCGAAAACCACTTCATCGAGCTACTAGACTCTAGCTTGATTCCATCGGCGAAAAATCCAGAAATTAAAACCTATCTCCAGAAGATCCGTGCCGAACATGAAAAATTCCTCGCACAAGGACAGGCTCTTCAAGCAGAAATTGGCGAGTAACTGACACTGTTGATTGGTTTGTTTCTGGCGATAATTTGCCAGAAACAAACTAAATTTTTATTTGAAAGGTTCTTAGGCGGAGCTCGAGGCAGAGCCTCGAAAGAAGGCTACTGCCTCCACATATAAGGTCGCGTCAGCGACTCCTTAACAGCCCCCAGTCCAGCAGGTGGCCCCTCGTAGACTAAATTACCACCGCCTTCGGCGGCTTCGGGACCAATTTCCACCAACCAATCAGCAGCCCTAAGTACGTCTAGATGATGCTCAATAACAATCACAGTATGACCGCTGGCCGTGAGACCACGCAGCTGCTCCATTAGACTAGCTACATCGCGGTCACTGAGTCCGGTCGTTGGTTCATCGAAGATCAAGATGGCCGGCTTAGCCGTCGTTACGTCACGCACACGACTGATTAACTTGAGACGCTGAGCTTCGCCACCCGAGAAACTACTCGTACTCTGACCCAAAGTCACATAACCAAGGCCCATTCCAATGACTTGATCGCAAACGCGCACAATCTGCGGCCGATCATAAAAGAAGGTTCGCGCCTCGCTCACCGTCATCTGCAAAATCCCGATCAGATTCTTACCCATGACCTCGACAGACAGGACACGGTCCTCAAATCGACGCCCATTACAAGCTGGACAGGTGACTTCCATTTCACCAAGAAACGACAGGTCTTCTACCACAGTGCCCAAACCACGACAGGTTTCACAGCGGCCGCCTGCGGTATTGAAACTAAAGGCACCAGCTTTAAGCCCAAGCTTGCGCGCCAACGGCTGATTAGCCAAGAGCTTGCGAATCTCATCCATAAGTCCGAG
>CAIWTN010000013.1 GCA_903915625.1 uncultured Pseudomonadota bacterium
CATCACGCGCGAAAGCATAGGTCATGCGAGATGCTGAGGTGACTGTCGCTAAACCACAGAGATATTGTGCTAGTATGATGCCGCTCAACAATAAGCCACCTAATGCTTTAGGTGCGACGGAATCGAGCAACCAAAAGAAGACGTTTGGACCCTGCGAGGCTGCTTGATCTAATGATGGCATAGCTAAAACCATTGCCGTAAGCATCAACCAGCCCGCAAGTCCTGAAATCAATACGGAGCGGATAATTCCAAGGGGGACCGTGGTCTGGGCGGCAAGTGTTTCTTCAGAAGTATGGGCAGAGGCATCGAAGCCTGTGATTGTGTAGGCAGGGAGCAGTAAGCCAAGTGCAAATAAGATACCGAGATGATTAGATAAGGGCCAGACATTACCCCCTTTGATGCCGCTGTAATTCGTAAATGTGATCAGTCTGGTGAAATCATAATTCGAAGTACAAATCAGCATAGTTGCGGTGAGCAGGAAGGACACCGCTAAAATCAGATATCCGCTGAAATCAGTAAGGAGTGTGGTGAGCTTGATGCCTCGGTGATTTATGATCCCCTGACTGACGGTAATTAAAGTGACGCCGCATGCTTGCGTTATGAACTGCTGATCAGACGGTAGATTCTCCCAGTTAATTCCTAAAATTTTGCCGACTGAATTGACTGCGAACAGAAAGGTACCAACATTGATAGCCGCTAATGCGGCAATCAATCCAGCAAGGTTGAACCAAGCTGTGATCCAGCCCCAGCAGCGTCCGCCTAAAATCGTCGCCCAATGGTAAAGTCCACCAGCTGTCGGAAAGGCTGAGGCTAGTTGGCCCATTGTGGCTGCTACAACGAGAGCGAGGGTGCAGCCGACGGGCCAACCTATGCCAATAGCAGCTCCGCCAACGGCGCTGAAACCCAGGTGGAAGGAGGTGAGGCCTCCAGATAAAATGCAGATGATTGAAAAGGAAATCGCAAAATTCGAAAAGCCGCTCATTCTACGATCAAGTTCTTGTGTGTAACCAAGGTTCTTAAGAGTGTCGGTATCAGAATTACTAGGCTGCGGAACAGACTTCATGACTGAACTCAATCAAATTAAAGGATGGCGCCTTCTGTTAGCCCCTGAACTTGATCACGACATGATCACAACTTCATTGTCGGGCAGCGATGTGTGCCGCCAAACTCTAACACACTGTTGTCAGCGCTTACGTGCTGAACCAGTGTCTGTTGTCCTAACAGATTGAGTTCGTAGGCATCAATCTCAATATGAGCATTGTAGTTTTCATGCGCGCCAGCCTTGACCCATCCCTTAGGCGATGCTGTCGCTATTCCTACAAAATCTGATCGCGAGCCTTTCGCCCTAATTTCTAGTTTTTTTAGTGGATTCAGAATTGTGATTTGGAATTCACCATCGCAGGGTTTGATGTCTCTGGTCACAGTGAGGTTTTTAATACCTGGCAGGAAAACCCAATCAATTTTTTCGGTTTTGAAGATCGCACTCCAGACTTCGGGTTGAATTAAGCTGACTGGTGCTGGTCCTCCCGCGAGGCTGAGGCGGTTTGCTCCGTTTTCAGAGATTGCGTGAAGCCAGATCCAACTACTAGGGAACCCAGACCCGTAATTCTTTTCCATATGAGAGACAGCACGGCCAGTGATTTGGGTGCTGCCCTTGCTGAACTGATAGTTGGTATCACTCGCTAGGCTATAAATGAACCAGTGGCTCCAGATGAATGGGAGTTTCGCGGCCAAGCCTTCCGGACCTACCCAGGGTTGATCTGGAAAAATTGGACGAGTGCTTGAAAACTGAGCTTTAAACACCTCGCCGCTGGGAAACTTGAGATCGATGCTGTCTTGTGTCATCGAGCCGAAGCTGTCGGCTTGCCAGCGAAAGTTCGCATTAGATTTATCGTCAGGATTCTTCGTGACAGGTTCGCCGGATGCCTGCAACTCTGTCCTTTCTGGGAATCCCTCTACTGTTTCAGTCTTGCCGGTTTTGTGGTCATGAATTACCAGCGCCACGTAGCCTTCAAGTGGACTGTCAGAAAACTTGACGCCCTGACGCACGAAAGACCCAACGATGACCGCAAAGTCGCGTTGTCCTGCATGATCGACAATGCGTGTGTACCAGCCCTCAAACCAGGGGCCATTCTCGTGGAAATGGGGATCCATCGGTGACTTTGTACCGCTGAATCCAGACTTGCGACAGCTTAACATCAAACTAGTACTGACAAGCAAGGTAACCAATGTTAGCCATCGAAATGTCATGATCTGCCTTCGTCTACGCTTTTTTGGGGCCGTGAGTGAAGGCCTGAGAGAGGGCATCCACGATTAGGTCTATTTCAGCCGTAGTGATCGCGAAATGTGGCGTAAATCGAAGCGAATTGACGCCACCATGAATAACCCCGATGCCGTTGCGGCGTAGATACTCTTCTAGCTGTCCTTTGCCGACTACAGCAAAAATCGCAGGGTTTATGTCAATGGAGACGATAAGCCCCGTTCCTTGGACCTTTCGAATTATGTTTGAGTAACACTCGGCCAGTGACTCAAATCTGGTGACGAACTCTCGGCCTTTCTCTTGGACGTTGCGACGTAGATCGGGTGTCATAGCGTCTAGGACAGCAACCGCAACGTCTAGAGCCCGCGGGTTAGCAGTCATGGTGTTGCCGTAAACACCGCGGACGTATAATCCAGCGGCAGTGTTGTTCATCGCCAAAATCGACAGTGGATACTGGCCAGCATTGACCGCCTTAGAGTACGTCTCCATATCCGGCGCAGGAAGCTTTTCGAACCCTGGGTAGTCTACGATACTTAGGCAGCCTTGCGCGCGCATACCTGCTTGGATTGCATCGACAACAAGTAGGCCCCCGTGCTGTTCTGTCAACTTTCGTGCCAGTGAGTAAAACTCCGGAGTGATCGCTTTACCCGGATCTCCCTCGCCCATGACCGGCTCGAGGTAAGTGCTCTCAAAGAAAACCCCCTCGCGATCGGCCCAGGCGAACGCTGCGGTCAGCGCTTCCAGATTATTGGGCTCGACGATGTGCGTGATATTTAGATCCCGGAAAGAGGCGAGGTTTTGCTTATAGTTCTTTGCTGAGGAGTCTGAAAGCATCGCTGGTCGTTCCGTGCGGCCGTGAAAGCCGCCTTTCAGCGACAAATACATGATGCGTTTGCCAGCGTGACGCCCACCGACATCTGTTTGCTTCTTAGCGTTGATGTCAGAAATGCGTGTAGCAACTGTCATTGATTCCGAACCACTGTTCATACACAGGAACTTGGTGAATGGGCAGCCATCGGGACGGCTAAAGCCAATAGCCTTTTGCAGGCGATCGGCGAGCCGGTGCTGACTGAAGTTGGGTGTCATGATATTGGCCATCACCACGGGCTTACTCATCACAGCCAGCACGGATTCAGGCGCGTGTCCGAAGCCGATCATTCCGTAGCCACCAGAGTCGTGGAGGACTGCGCCATGGAAGGTCACCAACCAAGGCCCTCGTGCCGCTAGCGCGACGTAGGGGTTCCGCTGATCCTCGGCGTAAAAGTTTACATATTTACTCTGTAGCTTAACGATTAGTTCTTCCTCAGCGAGGTTAGCCAGATCGGGGAACTCACTGCACAGCTCGGCCTGTGCTTGGACAGCCTCGGCAATTGCTTGCCCCAGTCTTGGATCGAGTGGGAGGAAGCGGCTAAGCGTGGCATGGGATAAACCCGGTGTCGATCTTTGACCGACTCGGGATTGCATAGCCATCAACTGCTTTAGTGCGTCCATTTTTTGCTCCTTCATATTCTGACCACCGCTGTTTGGCGCTGTCTCGCCCAACGGCACCATGTCACCAGGGTAAACCCGACCATGATGCTGACATCGGCAACGTTGAAAATACCAGTGCGTAGTCCACCAATTCCTACATTGAGGAAATCGACTACGAAGCCCGAGACGATCCGGTTGAGCACATTGCTGCCACCGCCCGCTAGTATAAGTCCATATCCGATCGTCTCAGCTGCTGTCAGATCATGCTTCAGGTAAATGAATAACGTCAAGCCGAGTAGTAGTGCGCCGGCCCCAACGCTTAGTAAAAACCAGCGCGAAGAGTCTGGTAGTGAGCTGCCAAGGCCCAGAAAGGCGCCCACGTTCTCAGCATATTCGAGTCGCAAAGTATTGGCGAAGTAGTGCTGCGGAGCATGATCGCGGAGCACTCTGGCAGCAAATATTTTGGTCGCTTGATCCCATCCTATGCAGCTGCATAAGGTAACTAAGATGATGAAAAGCCTGTTGCCAGTAGACATATGAAACCTCGTCCGAAGCCCTCTTACTCTTATCGGCAAGATTTCTATGTCGTTGAGGTCTGTTTTCTGCCGGACGCCTTCCTCTTCTCATCCTCAGTTGGTAGTAACTTATCTAAATGACAGTGAAAAATATCTGTGGGGGATGGGTGAGGGGCGCTTTCATTGTGTAAGTAAATGAAATCATTGATTTTATTTGTTTTCTGGTGACAATGGCTTTGATCACGCTAGGATGCAGCACCTGACCCGATGCGAGTATAGCTCAGTTGGTTAGAGCGCTGCCTTCACACGGCAGAGGTCCTCAGTTCAAATCTGAGTACTCGTACCATATTCATGCGCACTTATTCCCTCGTTGTTGACAGATAAGCTTTCCGTCAAAACTCTCGCCTATGGCTCGACTCAACAAAGCGTGACGCTTGTGTTGGTTCCTACATATTTAGATGAAGTTTCATTTTGAAGGTGGAAGCGCCGGTCACTTGGTGACCGGCGCGTGTCCGGAGGCCAGAATCATGCCATTCTTGCGGGGGCCTCAATTGGGGAAGGCCTTAAAATGCAGTGCGATGCAGAAGGTGGCGACACGGCATGATGTCGCCAAAGTAGGCACCAGGATGAACTCGGGAATGGACCGTTAGTCACTCCCTACTTGTATATAGTCCATCGTTAAAATGGGGTGTCGACTTTAGGATTTTTTTAATAACACTAATGCCGATCCTTTGGGTGATTTACAAATATAAACATAACCGCCTAGGATATCTAGGCGGCTGCATTTGGAGACAATCAGTCTCTAATTATATAATGATTTTTAAAAATGGGCGTTTGTAAGGGCATTTTTATAATGCGCCAGCTCAATTTTTAATCAGTCTGCAGCTTAGTCGCTAGTCAGCCAACCAGTAACATCCATCACAAACCCTAGAGTGTAGGCAGCGATAATAAAGGGCGCTACGAGAGCCAATAACAATAGTATTGGCAGCATATGTAGAACATCGACGGGATTCTCGACGCGGAAATCTTCGCGGCTGAACATCATGAGATCGACCTTTGAGCTAGGCATAAGAGCTAGGATCAAGCTAAGTGACCATTAGGAAACCTAACTTTAGCAGCCTTAAAAGGCAAATTCAATCTGCCCGCTTGCCAAAGACATAATCATGCATTCCATCGGAATCAGGCCGCGCTTCCCCGATATTTGGTCCGAAACTCTGCCGATAGAGCGTTAAATTTTCGCAGGAGCTCGTCATCAGCAAGATACTTAGGCCCCCAGTAGGCGCTCTCTGTTAGCCAATCGGCTTCGGACAGTGCAAAATGATTCTGTAAATTAGCCAAGGTATCTGCACCCTGGTCAATCCAGGCACTTAGTGCCACCTGGATTTCTACAAATAATTCGAAGGTGCAGTGGGGCACCAGTGGTAACTGCGCAGTCTGCTCCGACCCGGGGGAATTTGCTAGCTGTGGTGGCGTGACAGCGGTGCCATCCGCACTTAATGCCGCAGTGTCGACAGCAGAGTCGGGCGAGCTGCTGAGGTCATCTGAGTCCGTCAACGATTTTGCCGTATTCGTGATGTCTGTTTGCCGACGCCCACGCGATTTTGAGCTGGGCGTTGTCGACACCGATTGGCGTTCTGATTGGCGCCGATTAACCAGCGTCTGCTGCCGCCGAGTTAAATACATGTAGCATGCGCCTGCTGCCATCAAAAGAGCGAGTAATATCAGGCTGTATGAGGGTGAATTTGACTCGTCCACAACGATGCGGTCGGGGTCTGTGTCCGCATCCGTCATTGCACGGTTCGGTCGACGGGCGAGCGGTTTGGCAGCTAGGCTCTTAGTTGCCGCTGTATTGAGCTGTTGCGGCTGGGGTGCGGCCACCGCTGGCACAGTCATTTCGGGAGCTGGGGACGTTGGTTCTGGCATTGCCGCTACACTTTTTGGCTTGGCCTTAAGTACAGGCGCAGTGTGACTGCTGTGGCGGACCTTTTTTGGGGTCTTGGTGGGATGCCAAGCTGCAGTCTTTTTGACTCTATCGGTTCGTTCGACGCGGGGGGCATGCCAAGTTGCCTGTTGTTTAGACGAAGTCGTTCGATGCTTAGAGGAATGCGACCTTTTCTTCGTGCTGTGCTTACCATGTACTTTCTTTGTCGGCTTTTTCTTACTTGCTGCGGCAAGAGTCATACTTTCGGAAACGGCGTTGGCAGCTTTAATTTCGGCGAGACTAGGGGCTGCAGAAAGTGCAAAACCCGCGAGAATCGCGAAATTGAATCGTTTGAGTTTTTGTTTTAATTGCCGCATGTGCTGATTCCGTAGTTAGACTCCTGGAGTCTCGGATCGGCACCCCAATGAAGAACATTAGTACTTCACTTCAGTGAGTCTTTGGGAAAAGGCAAAAGGATGAAAAATTTTCCATGTTCTATAGTATTATCGAGACGTCGAGCTGCTTGCAAAAGTCCGGCTACTAGTATTAGTGCTGGCTGGAATTTTTATCACAAAACCGGTCGGTAGCTTAGACTCCGAGCGGATAACGCGCGGTGAGATATCTGGGTTTAACTGGGCCACTTGCGCGAGCGAGACCGTGTTCCTGCGGCATATTTCTCGAACGCTGATTGGTTTCGATAACTTGATAGTCGAAAAGGCCAGCGGTTGAACTCGTGGTACTTCTGGAAACAGTCGATCTGCATCTTTGAGAGTTGCCAGTACACCGAGAAAGCTTGAGTAAAAATTCTTTGAGGCAAAGCCAAACTGATTGCCATGATACTTGTCGATCAGATCTGCGATGTCGTGAGAGTCTACTGCCTGTGTGGCCCGGCGGATCCCACCTACACCGTGATTATAGGCGGTGATAGCGAGGGGCCAAGCACCAGTTAGGTCGTAATTAAGGCGGAGTAATTTAGCAGCGGCACGGCTGGCTTTGATCGGATCGTTGCGTTCGTCGACACCGTCAAAGATTCTCAAATATTGATGTCCAGTCGCTGGCATGATTTGGTAGACGCCCGAGGCTCCAACCTTTGATTGAGCTTTGAGATTGAATGACGATTCCACAAACGCTAACCGCGTGATCTCAACTGGCACACCTTGCCGGCGAAATTCTGCTTCGATGCTGCTTAGGTATTTGGGGGCGACCGCAAGTCCGCTAGCGATAAAGTCGCGCTGTCCGCGTTGCAGCCTCAAGGATTGAGCAGCTACAAGGTATTTGTTTTTGTCATTAATATGGACCATGTTTTCTGCTAGGCGTCGCATAGCTGGAGTAAAACGTTCTTCATTCTCTCTATTTTCATGCATGGCAAGAAAGAGCTTCCGGTAATTATCGCGCTCAACCTTCGCGAATTTTTTTATTTTTTTGTCTTTAGCTACCGGTAAGGCCGAAATTTTTGATGCGTCAAATATTGCAATGACTACTTCTGGGTACTCAGAAAGGTGTAGTACGTAATGATCTTTGCTCCAAAGAGAATAGATGCGACGCCAGAAATTATAACGGCGGGCTAACTCGGAAGGTACGCGGAAATCATCAGTGATGGTGACGGCCTCACCATCTTGCTCATAAGCCTGACGTGAGCAGTTTAAATAGGATATGCCTATTGCTCCATCCTGTCTGATGCTCACTGGAACGCATTCTTCTATCTTTTCTGATTTTTTCCTTTTTAGCTCAAATTCAGCGTTGTCTTTGTCTGCTTGCGCTGAAGTCATGGCCCATGAAGTAGGGGCTGTCTTGCGCTTAGCTGCCATTAAGTGCGCCGATCTATGCATGCGCAAGATACCATCCATTAGGGCAGCGCCGGCAAAAAGCGACAAGGCCGCTACTAGAATAGCTTGCTTGGTCCGGTGATTTGGCAGAGAGCTGCGGTGGATGGCGGGGGGAGTCTTCTGTAACGGCATCAGCTAAAACCTCAGTTGGAGCAACAACAGAATCAACAAGTGCAAAGAGCAATAACTTTGACGGCTGAAGACGCCGGCAGTGGTACTCATTGAGCAAGTAGCGTACCAACTGAATTGGTAACGAAACGTGCCAATAAAACGCCAGAAAGTGACCCTTGTTTGTTTTTTGACTTGGTGTCTATGCCTGACAGATGTCTAACTATTCGACACTTGCGCCGGTGAAACGGTGGGGTGTCAAAAAAATGACAATCTTTCAAGGATGCGTAGGCTTTCTTAAGATGAAAGTAGCCCGTAGGCAGATGCTTACCCGCGGAATTCTTGGGTAGATGACTGGAGGCTTAGGTATGGCGTCAAATAAATACACCGGTGCCCAAAAGGCAGCTATTCTCCTGTTGTCGTTCGGCGAGGATATATCCGCTGAAATTTTCAAGAATATGAATGAGTTTGAAATTAAGCGGATAGGCTCAGCGATGAGCCGTTTAGGTCGACTGGAGCAAGATATTGTTGATGATGTGATGATGGAGTTTTACGAGATCCTCCAGCAAAACAAGAAGTTTTTTTATGGTGGCAACGAGTTCACCATGAAGGTTATCGGCAATGCTTTCAAAGGTGGTGATGCTGATGACTTGATTGACCAATTGTCTCTTGGGTCGGCAGCCAACCTGGACTCATTAGAGCTCATCGACCCACGTACTTTGGCAAACTTTATTCGGAATGAGCATCCGCAAACGATGGCCCTAATTTTGGCGCACTTAGATCCAAAAAAGTGCGGTGAGACTCTTAAAGTGCTGCCCGAAACTTTGCATACCGAGATTCTACTTCGCATCGCCAATTTGGACGCAGTGCAGCCAGAGATCATTAACGAAATAGACGATGTATTGCGGCAAGAAATTCAGGCGATGGGATCGATTCATACCGCGAAGATCGGTGGAGTCGAGCCAATTGCTGAAATGTTAAACCTGATTGATAAAGCGACTGAAGAGCAGATTCTCGATAGTCTAGAGGAACGAGATCCAGACCTTGCGGAACAAATTCGCAAATTGATGTTTACCTTCGACGACTTGGTTAAAATCGATGACCGGGGAATTCAGGAACTCATCAAAGGGATCAACAACGAGAAATGGAAGGTTGCCCTCAAGACGGCATCCGAGGCGGTGCGCGAACTGGTCTTCAAGAATATGTCAGAGCGCGCGGCAAAAATGCTGCGTGAGGACATGGAAGCCATGTCCGCTGTGAAACTATCAGATGTTGAAGCCATTCAGTCCGATATCGTTCAGACTGCGCGTAAATTAGAGCAAGAAGGCAAAATTATTATCGCAAGCGGCGACTCAGCTTACGTTTAGATTCAGTTGGATTCCTGCCACAAAGCGCGTTGCTCGCTTAGCAGCGTGCTGAAGGTGTCATTCTCAATGGCAGTCCGGATTTTTGCCATTAACTCAATATAATAAGTCAGATTGTGGATGGTGAAGAGGCGCAGACAGGTCAGCTCACCGGCGACAAACAAATGCCTGAGGTAGGCACGGGAAAACGTTTTGCAGGTGTAGCATGGACAGGCTGGATCTAGTGGGCCAGGATCAAGGCGATGTTTTTGGTTCTTGATGTTGACGCGACCCAATGACGTGAATAGTGATCCGTTGCGGCCGTTGCGAGTTGGCATGACGCAATCGAACATATCGACACCTAGATTGACGCCTTCGATTAAATCAAGTGGCGTACCTACTCCCATGAGATACCGTGGTCGATCGACTGGCAATACCTCGGTGCTCGCTGCGATCATTCCGATCATTTCAGACTTTTTCTCACCAACGGAAAGGCCGCCGATGGCGTAACCTTCGAAACCGATGTCCATCAGTGCACGCGCACTAGCCTGACGTAGGTCCGGATAAACTCCGCCCTGGACGATGCCGAACTGGCACAACTCTTCCCGGGATTTGGCCGCACGGCAGCGAGCTGCCCAGCGCATGGAGCGGCGCATCGATGACTCAGCTTGCTCACGTGTTGCAGGGTAGGGCGTGCATTCGTCGAGGACCATATGAATATCGCTGCCAATGGTCTCCTGAATTTGCACGGCCAACTCAGGGGTAAGTGTTAGCTTTGAACCATCCAGGTGACTTTGGAAATGAGCGCCGTCCTCAGCCAGCTTGTTCAGCTTACCTAAACTAAAAATCTGAAAACCACCGCTGTCAGTAAGAATAGGTCGGTCCCAGCCGATAAAGCGATGGAGTCCGCCAAAAGCGCCGATGACTTCCATCCCCGGACGTAAATATAGGTGGTACGTGTTGCCGAGAATGATACTCGCGTTGATTGTCCGGAGATCCTCTGGAGTCAGGCTTTTCACAGCACCAACAGTCCCGACCGGCATGAATACTGGCGTTTCTACCGTACCGTGAGCTAGCTGCAGACGACCCCGCCTAGCTCCGCCTGACTGGGTCAGGCGGGTGAAGCATTGGCGCGGTGACGATAATGGTTTGGAATTAGAATCGAGATTAGACAATGGCTTTGCCGAGGGCTGATTGCACCAGCTCGACGGTTAGCTGGGCGGTTTTATGTGCGAGGTCCGTCATCGGATTTAGTTCTACAAATTCCATCGATCGGAGAAGCCCGGTATCCGCAATCATTTCCAGCGCGAGGTGAGCCTCCCGGTAACTGATGCCACCGGTAACTGGTGTGCTGACTCCAGGTGCTGAAGCCGGATCGATGCCGTCGATGTCGAAGGATAGATGAATAGCTGCCGTCCCTTGACTGGCAACAGCCACCGCATCCTTCATGACGGCGTGCATACCACGTTCGTCTATTTCTCGCATGGTAAAGTAGCGAATACCACTGCGGCGAAGGATATCCTTTTCGGCTCCATCGAGGGTGCGGATGCCGATCAGTGCGACGTTTTCCGACTTAACTTTCGCGCCCTTGCCGCCGATGTCGACGAGATCTGGGTAGCCGTGACCGAGGGCAATCGACAGGGGCATGCCATGAATATTGCCGGAAGGGGAGGACTTCGGAGTGTTGCAGTCAGCGTGAGCATCAATCCAAATCAAGCCAATATTCTGATTTTTTTCCCGAAAAAAGCGGCTGACACCGGCGATCGTACCGATCGCTATAGAGTGATCGCCCCCAAGAACAATTGGTACTCGGTCCAGGCTAAGGGCCTGATGCACTTCGCTTTCTAGTTCGCGGCAAGCACTCGCAATCTGGGCGCGGTAGCGCTCTTCATTGGCTGATGCCGGTAGGGTGTCCCTAACCGGCACTGGTAGGTCACCGCTGTCATAAGGCTGGTAACCGAGGACCGAAATTTTATGGTGTAGATCGGCGATGCGTATTGCGGACGGCCCCATGTTGGCGCCACGCATGTTGGCACCTAGGTCTAGCGGTACGCCGATAATTTGAACCGCCTTGGTAGGCATACAAAAAACCTCATAATGTTCTTGGACTACTGCGAGTTCTATTAGGTTTATGCCAGTCGCGAGTGCTTGTCAAAGCGGCGCGTTAGGGCGTTGAGGGCTTGGCAAGCTTATCAAACCCTGGTAAGTAAATACTTACTCAACTTGGTAAGAGTCTGTGACCTCAAGAATAAAAAAAATAAAAGAGCAGTCTAAGAAGAAGCTTACAGCGGCGGATAGGCGGTTTGCCATTATCGAGGCGGCCGTGCCTCTTTTTGCTCAAGAGGGCTTTAAAGGCGTCACGACAAAGGAGCTTGCGGCGACTGCGGGTGTTTCCGAGGCTCTGCTTTATCGGCACTTCCCCAGTAAAGAGGCGCTGTATGAAGAGGTGCAAGATCATTGCTGTCAGACTAACTCTGAGCTCAAGGAGCTCTTTGCGGCATTAACACCCTCTACGGAAACGCTAGTCAGTCTGCTTTTCTTCCAGGCGAAAGTGGTAGTCGAAAAGATCAATCTGGATAGCGGGCGTGAGGAGATGTTTCCGCGGCTTATGGTGCAGAGTCTACTGCACGACGGCGTTTTCTCACGTCTTTTCGTCGAGCGCGCTGCCATGCGTTATGCGTCGATGATGGAAGCCAGCCTAGATGCGGCTCGTGCCAGTGGTGACATTGTTATCACCGGTATGCCCGATGATTTAAGTTTTTGGTTTTGCCATCACCTATTCGTATCGATGCGTCTTCATCGTCTGCCGTCGACGCAAGTGGTTCCATATAGCGTCAGCAACGATGAACTCATTGAGCAATTTTTGCGCTTCATGTTGCGAGCCATCGGCATGACTGATGCGGCTATTCAACGACACTGCAAATTCAAAGATCTAAATCATAAAGCGAGCCATTGGGTCGCAAGCACTAACCAAGGGATGTCAAATGGCAAACAATAAGTTGTTTTTATTTGCCTGTTGCTTAGCCGCAACTGAGGTCGGCCTTGCAGCGGAGCGGTCTGCGGATATTCGCGCAGACGTGAAGCCTGTCGATCCGACTGCTATTGCTGTAGATATCAGGGATGCGACTCAGCTTGCCCTTGGTAAATCGCCCAAGTTGCGGCAAGCAGAAGCTGAGCGTAACGCGCAAACTGAGCATCGCCGAGCTTCTTGGGCTGACATTGGGCCGAGAGTAAAAGGTGAATACAATGAAATTCACCTGCGCGAACCAGTAAAAGCCTCTTTTGGGCCCCAGCCCATCATCATTAGACCAGAGCTTACCCGCACAGCATCGCTGACAGTTGCTCAGCCTATCACCGGTGGCTATGCATTAGTTACCAAGGCCCGATTTGATGGTAAGCAGGAGGATCTCAAAGAGCTGGCGCTGAAGCAGGCGCGCGCGGATGTCGCATTTCAGGCCACTGACATGTGGCTTAAGGCCTACGAGATGCAGCGCCAGTTAGAAATTGCCGAGTTTGCAGTTCAAGTGGCAACAAGTCAGGCCAACGACGCCGCCGCAATGGAGCGCGCTGGTCGCCTTAATCATGCTGATAGCTTGCGATTGCAGCTTGCTATCTCTGAGTCTAGGAGCGGTCTGGCTAAGGCTCGTGCTGGTCGCGACACCATCTTTGCGGCGCTGCGTGAGGCGCTTGGCTTACCTGTCGAAGCTAAATTAGCACTGAAAGGCAGTCTGCCAAAACTGACACCGCCACCGACACTTGATAAAGCATTAGCTGCAGCGACAGATAAGCGACTAGAGCGTAAACAAGCGGAGGCTGGCGTAGCTCTTGCTGGCTACGGCAAAAAGTTTGCTTACGCTCAGTATGTGCCATCTGTGAATGTGTTTGCCAAAGTCGATAGAACCATTGGTCAGTTGGCACTTGGATCGCAGGCACTTCAGCATACTTATGGCGTCAATGCGAGTTGGGATTTGTGGACAAATGGATCATCAGCCTTCGCAGTCCGGGAAGCGGCTCAGAGCCAAGTTGCTGCTGAAGAGGCACAACAAAACGTTGAGAAGATGGTCCGATTGGACGTGCAGCAGGCATTAGCCAATTTTAGTGCCTCGCAAGAGGCATTAGCGGCTGCTGAGTTGGCAGTGACGCAAGCTGAAGAGGTATACAGGATTCAAGCTGTGCGTTTTAAGACGGGAGCTATTCTTAGCTCAGAGTTGCTGATGTCACAAAATGCTCGCGACGCCGCGCAGGCTCGTTTGGTTAGTGCTCAGACCGATTTAGTCGCTTGGAATTTAAAAACGCAAAAGGCCCTCGGCCTTGAGCAACCGCAATTATGAAAGGCAACACGATGTCACGTTCGCATTGGGTCAATAAGAACTGGGCGATTAAGAGTTGGGCAGTCACTGGATCAGTATTGATCGGGGTAATGGGCTGCCATAGCTCGGGCGATGGCAAAGCCTCGTTGCCGCCAAAGGGCGAGGTTCCGGCAACTGCGGCAGCCCCGACTGCGGAGCCCGCTGCGACTGCGCCAGCTGCTCCCGTCACGGCCAACCCTGCAACTTCGCCAGTTGCCGCTGCTGTTGCAGCGCCGAGCACAGATGCTGAAGCCAAAGGAACAGCGACGGAGCCTAGCGCTGCGGTTGCAAGCGCTGGGCCCGGAGGCGCAGCTCCAATAAGCACATCTTCTGCGGTGGACTACCGTCTCACCGGGCAAGTCAGCGCCATGCGTCACTCGCAGTTAACCTTCCGCGTATCCGGATTCATTAAATCTGTTCCGATAAAGCCTGGTACTCAGGCGAAGGAAGGGCAAGTCATTGCGACTGTGGACGACCGTGACTTTGTCGTTCGAGTTGAGTTAGCAAAGGCACGCCGAGACAGTGCGCGCGTGCAATTTGCTGCTGCCGAAAAAGAACTCCAGCGTGAGCAGGAGCTGAAAAAGGCTAATGCTTCGACGGCCAGCAACTTTGATAAAGTTAAGTCAGGGTTCGATATCGCGCGGGTGGGTCTGCGGCTCGCGGAGCTTGATCTGGAGCAAGCAGATTTGGCCCTGAAAGATACGAAACTAACGGCACCCTATGATTGCGTGGTGTCATCTCAACTGAAATTTGATGGCGAGCCAGTGCAAGTCATGCCGCCGTCTCCAGTGGTAGAGATTTATGACACCGCGGAGCCCGAAATCGCCCTGTCCGCACCGGAGCGTCTCATGGGTCAGATCCACATCGGTTCTCCACTTAAGATATCTGTACCTTCTGCCGGATTCACGGGTAAAGGTGAGGTCACAAGAATAGTGCCTGTGATTAATGAAAAATCGCGGACTTTCCAAGTGATAGCCAAGTTTCTTGCTTACGATCAGAAAGTAGTGCCTGGAACTTATGCTGAGGCCACGATTGAGTAAATAATTGTGTGGGGTGCACAAGGCCACCTCGCCATGAATGCTTGAGCACATCTGGAGTAGTTTATGTTTTTATCGGAAGTTTCGATCCGGCGCCCGGTATTCGCCACCATGCTCAACTTGGTGCTGGTGGTTTTCGGTCTATTCTCGCTACCGCGGTTACCAGTTGATCAGTTTCCTGAAGTCGACTTTCCCGTAGTCACTGTAACAGTGGTCTATCCGGGTGCCGATCCGACCTCGGTAGAACAACGCGTTTTGAAGCCCTTAGAGGATGCCGTAAATGGCTTAGCTGGTCTTGATAAGTTGTCATCGATTGCCTATCCCAGTTTAGCTACTGTGATTTTACAATTTAAGTTGGAGAAGAAGGTCGATCAGGCGGCGCAGGAAGTGCGCGACAAAGTTTTTGCTGCGATCTCAAAATTGCCAGCGGAAGCAAAGACGCCAGTTATCCAAAAGCTCGATATTGGCGGTGCTCCGATTCTAAATATTGCCATGACCGGCGAAGGCTTGAGTTACGGTACTTTGTCTCAGGTGGCGAAAGACACGATTCTCCCGGCCTTGCAGCGGGTGCCTGGTGTAGCTCAGGTTCAGACAGCAGGGATAAGGCCTAGGGAAGTGCAGATTTATGTAGACCGTAAGAAGCTAGCGAGCTTTGGCTTAACTCCAGCAGACATTATTGCCTCCGTGCAGCAGGAGAACGCCGATGTGCCTGCTGGTAAAGTTCAGGATCCGAAAAACTTTCTCTCTCTGCGCATCAAGAATCGCGTCGCTGACGGTGTACAAATCGCTGCGCTGCCGGTGATCGGTGCACAGCAACGCGGATTGATTATTAGTGATGTCGCCGAGGTTAGGGACGCCATTGCCGAAGAAGAAACAGCCAGTTTTGTCGATCGTATGCCGACAATCTTGCTTAGTATTCAAAAGCAGGCTGGATCGAGTACCAACACAGTAGCTGACGAAGCACGAGCTGCGCTCGCTAAATTAAGTACACAAATACCCAAAGGCGTTAAGCTTGAAGTAGTCACCGATAACTCTAAGTACATTAAGGGATCGATTGACGCCGTTAAACTTGACCTGGTGCTTGGGGCGGTGCTCGCAACGTTGATCGTTCTGATATTCTTGCGCGATTTGCAGATTACGATCATCAGTGCCTTAGCGCTTCCAACAGCCGTAATTGCGACGTTTGCCTTTCTCGATTACATGCACTTTACGCTCAACATCATGTCGACATTGGCTCTTTCTCTGTCGATTGGTCTCCTAATTGACGATGCGATCATCGTGATTGAAAATATCGCGCGCCACTTAGCCATGGGTAAAAGTGGACCGCAGGCTGCTAACGATGCAACCGCAGAGATCGGTCTCGCCGTACTTGCGACTACTCTTACAATTTGTGCAGTGTTCGTGCCGGTCGCCTTTATGGAAGGTATTATCGGTCGGTTCTTCTTTCAATTCGGTCTTACTGTTACCTTTGCGGTAGCCATCTCCTTGTTTGTTGCCTTCACTCTGACACCGATGATGGCATCGCGTTGGCTCAAAGAAGGGGCGGGTGAGCACAAGCCGCACGGGGGTGTCAAACTTAAGATGTGGGAAGCGGTGGAGCGCGTTTTAGTGGCGATTGATAATGGTTACCGTGCGACGCTGACCTGGTGCTTGGACCATCGCGCTATCACCCTCGCTGGCGGTTTCGCTACGTTCATTTTAAGCGCTGTTCTGCTTAAATTTGTCCCCGTGGCATTCTTCCCGCAAGAGGATAAGTCTGAGTTCAACATCAACTACACCCTTACCGAAGGGACGACGATTGATGAGACGAAAAACAAATCCTTGGCACTAGTCGATGCTATTAAGGCATACCCCGGTGTCTCCAGAGTGGTCACAGCGATCGCTGCTGGATCGGAGAAAAAGCCGAATAAGGCGGTACTTAACGTTCTGCTCGTCGATAAGCATGATCGAAATTACACTCAGTTTGAGTTGATGTCGCGGATGCGTGAGGAGCTGCTACCTAAGTACGCTGTAGCAGGGGCGGAGCTAGATGTCAGTGAGTCCGGTGGCGCTGGTGGCGGTAAAGCGCAGCCCATTCAATATATTTTCAAGTCTGATCGTTATGACGAACTTGCGGTCTTCACCGATAAGGTCGCTGAGTTTCTTAAAAAAGAAGTTCCTGGAACAGTTGACGTATCAACAAGCAAAGCTAAGGAACAAAAGGAATTTAGGATCGAGGTGGATCCGCTTCGAGCTGCGGACGTCGGTGTGTCGGCTGCTCAAGTCGGGATGATCGTACGGTCTCTATTTGAGGGAGATAAGATCTCGGAGATCGATGATCACGGAAATTCGTTTGATGTTCGGTTGAGGATTTCTGATCAAGACAGATTGACGGCTGAGGATTTAGCTAGCGTCACCATGATCAGTCGTTTGGGTCAGCAGTTAACTTTGGGCTCTGTAGCGCGAATTATTCCATCGGTGGCGCCATCTGCTATTGCTCGATTTGATGGACTAAGGCAGATCACGGTTTTATCAAACTTCACCGGGAAGGATTTAAACGGCGCAGTTGGCAAACTGAACGCTTACCTTCAAAAAAATCTACCGCCCACGATAACTTATACATTGTCTGGTCAGGCCGACACGATGAAGTCGTCCATTTCAGCGATGTTAAAGGCGCTTGGCTTGGCAGTCCTTTTGGTCTTCATGATCCTATGTGCGCAGTATGAGCGGTACTTGGCACCTTTGGTCATTATGGCTGCATTGCCTCTATCACTTACGGGTGCTTTTGGTTCGCTGCTTCTGACCGGTCAAGTCATGTCGGTGTACACGATGATCGGTATCATTCTGCTCATGGGAATTGTGACCAAAAACGGGATTCTACTCATCGACTTTACGATGCAACGAATCAACGAGGGTCTAGATGTAAAGTCTGCACTACTTGAGGCGGGTCCGATCCGTCTCCGTCCGATCTTGATGACGACCTTTGCAGCTGGCGGTGGGATGATTCCCATTGCCCTAGGCCACGGTACGGGCGGTGAAGCTCGTTCGCCGTTAGGCGTAGCAGTGATTGGCGGTTTGTTAATGTCAACTGCACTCACTCTAGTCGTCGTTCCCTGTGCCTTCAGTGCTGTCGAAGGCGCGCGGGCACGGTTGCGCCGCAGGCGTAGCACTACCTAGTCTCTGATTATCAGAGATAGGACGAACTCAGCCGAGGGACGCAGGGGGAGGGATCCTCCCCCTGCGTTAGATTAATGACGGAACTGTCAAGACACTGGATACCAGTTTGGTTACAGAGGCCCAGCTTACATATTCTGCAGTAAGCCAAGTGCCACGTTCGGCTGCTGGTTCGCCTGCGCCAGGACCGAGGTGCCTGCTTGTTGCAGGATCTTGGCCTTGGTGTACTCGGCGGTTTCGGCAGCGAAGTCTGTATCGCGGATCCGACTGCGAGCTGTATCCAAGTTCTCAACGGACACACCTAAGTTGCTGATGGCAGAAGTCATGCGATTCTGCACAGCACCAAGGTAAGATCGATACTGGTTGACCGTGGTGATCGCTTCGTCGAGGCGTCCGATACTCAACTGAGCATCTTTCTTGTCGCCAATGCCTGCGACGTCTTCGCCCGCCATGGTCTTGTTGATTTGCAGAGAATTCTCGCCGGTCGAGAAAGCATTGAGCTTGTTTAGATCAAGCCTAATGATGTTGACCGGGTTCTTTGCATCGATGGCATCAGTCTGCCGGTAATAGTCTTTGCCGATCTGTACTTCTAGCGGGAACTGGTTCTCGCCTTTGTGCATGTCGTCGGCAATGTTTGTGGCACCGACCAGAAGACGCGTACCGTTGAACTCAGTCGAGTTAGCAATCCGGTCGATCTCTGATTTGAGTGCCTGGTATTCCTCGTCGAGGAATCCACGTTCACGGGTGCCGATCGTGTCGGAGGCTGACTGAACCGCCAATTCACGCAGGCGGACCAGCATGTTGGTGGTTTCCGTCAGACCGCCCTCTGCGGTCTGTAGCACCGAGACGCCGTCTAGGGCGTTTCGTTTAGCTTGGTTCAGAGAGCGCACATCAGCGCGCAAGTTCTCTGACATTGCCAAGCCCGCTGCATCGTCTGCAGCTTTGTTGATACGCTCGCCGGACGCTAATTTTGCGGCGGAGTTACCCATCGCATCTGTCGCGTTCCCCAGTCGGCGCTGCGCATTCAATGACGCAATATTCGTGCGGATTCGCATACCCATAACCTGACCTCCTGTCATTAATCTTCTAGAGCAACATCATGTGCTCTTAAGAACTCATCGACGGTTGGTCGGCAAAGTTTAGCGGCCAGTGTCCGTGAATTAGTTAAGTGACTGTAATTAAAGGATATAAAAAATTGTATGCCCCGGCGTTTATTGCCTAGGGGTGCGTCTGAGGGCCGAAAATTCCCTAAATAGGGTGGCTCGTAGCATAGTCTAGGAAGCGGTCTACAAGGTCTTGGCCAAAGCTAAATGCACTGTGGTCAGGCTCGAGTGGTAATTGATGCTGCTTTAGGAAGGCAAGTGTGGCCTCAGGGTGTGGCTGTAAAGACCAGATAGGCAAGTGATTGTGGGCTAGGCCGTCAATAATGATAGCGTCGCTGCGCGCGATCACCGTCATATCCTTGGGCTTCAGCACTACCATTTCATTATGGGACACTAGGAGCTCGCCCTCAGCTTCGGGCCAACAAGAGGTAGCGTTCATTACTACTGTACGACTGCCGAGATGTTTGCGTTGATCGGGGAAGACGTAATCGACTTTACCGCCAAACATATAAGCCAGCATTTGGTGTCCGTAGCAAATCCCCAAAGTTGGCAGCCCCCTTTGCAGGTGTGGCATCAACCACGCTTCAAGCTGCAGTTGCCACGGTAGGCGTTCGTTCACACTAGAGGCACTACCGAAGATGATGACGCCGCGAGCGGTGGTCATATCCTCGGCTTGCAGTGAGTCCATGCCGTGCATAGCTGGAAGGTGATACGTCAGTGGCAGAGGAGACGTGCGTGCTATACGGTTAAAGCCGTCTAATTCCGGCGTATGACGCGCCGGATCTATGACGACTACCGTTCCGCGCTGAGCGCTCAACGCGAGGTAGGCGCAGACTTAGGCGCGGCCTGCGGGTACACGTGGGAGTCTTTTCCTTGCAACTGCGGGATCGTGCGCTCGGACAATTTATCCTCAAAGGCGCATTCCGTAACCACAATCTCTGCTAAGGCAGAGGTCTTCACCAAATTCTCCTCACGCGCTAATTTAACTGGCGCATGATTGGTGGCGCTAAACACTGCAATATCGCAATACGGACATTTGACTTCGACTTTAGCGACTGGTGTAGCCTCGTCATCAAATGTGATGTGAAAGCGACGTGAGCAGACCGTATTATCAACGAGAAATTTTTGATACGACATCGAACACCCTACGAACGACTACGCAATGACATAGAGCCGATGGATCTCATGCGAACCTCAGCCGCCTCAATGCTGAAGTTTATGGCAAAAGCGACACCATGACCAGTCAATAGCGGTCACTACCTCTCAATCTCTTATATAATGACAGGTGTATCCGCCCGGATTCTTCTCGAGGTACTTCTGATGGTAGTCCTCTGCCGGGTAGAATGTAGTTGCGGCAATAATTTCGGTGACTACAGGCTTTGGCCACTTGCCGGCAGCATCCACGCTAGCCTTGACCGCTTCAGCGGTGAGGCGCTGGGACTCATCGTGGTAAAAAATCGCCGATCGGTACTGGCTGCCGCGGTCGTTGCCCTGCCTGTTTAAGGTCGTTGGGTCGTGAAGCTTAAAGAAAAAATGTAATAAATCTTCGTAACTTAACTTGGTGGGGTCGAACGTGACATCGATCGCCTCGGCATGGCCGGTACGCCCCATTTTAACGTGCTCATAACTTGGGTTGGCAAGCTGCCCCCCGGTATAGCCGACGCAGGTGCTAATGACGCCGGGGTAGGTGCGCAGTAGCTCCTCAACGCCCCAAAAGCAACCACCGGCTAGTGTTGCGCGCTGATTCTTGCCTAAGCCTAAGGTGGTTGTGCTCATAGTCAAAGCGAATCCCTTTCGCGCTAGATGTACCATGCATCACTAGCAGATTACGGCTCTCTAGAGCAAAGCGATATCGGGTTGGAGGTGGGTGTTACTCTATCGCACCCTACTTAGGGTCGCTTTCCGCTATCGCGTCGCGCCGTTAGCTTGGTGTAGACTGCGGGAATAGTGGAGGCAGACGATGATTGACCTGGTAAATGCAGCAATGACAAGCGCTGCGGATGCGCTAGCTAACCTGAGGAAAAATGACGCTGCTTTGGCTGCAGTTGCTGCCGCCGGCGAGTTACTAGTCAAAACGTTCCAAAATGGTGGGCGTGTCTACAGCTGCGGCAACGGTGGTTCGATGTGTGATGCTATGCATTTTGCAGAGGAGCTATCGGGTAAATTTCGCCGTGAGCGAGCGGCGCTGCCAGCGATGGCTATCAGCGATCCGGCGCATTTAACCTGTGCTGCTAATGATTTCGGGTTTGATTCGGTTTTTTCGCGTTTTGTCGAAGCGCATGGTCGGCGTGGTGATGTCCTTCTCGCCATTAGCACCTCGGGCAATAGTCCCAATATTTTGGCGGCAGCAACAGCAGCTCATGCCGCCGGCATGAAAGTGATCGCGTTGACGGGTAAGCCGGGCAATAAACTAGAGTCACATGCCGATATTAATATCTGTACTCCCGGTGGCACTCAGTACTCTGACCGGATCCAAGAACTTCATATTAAAGTGATTCACACTCTTATAGAGCTGTGCGAGTCGCGCCTATTTCCAGCGGGTGTTTAATGAAGCCTGATACTCCGGCATGGTTGCGTCGGCCAGTACTTCTGAGTCCCGATAATTTTACCCCTCTAGCAAGGACGCCTTGGGGCGGCCAGGTCATAGCTTCCACCTATAAGCAGAGTGTCGTGAAGGCAGCAGATGACACGGTCATCGGTGAGTCATGGGAATTCTCCTGCGACCCAGCCTTTCCCTCGCGTATTTTGCCGACTGGGGAAACTCTCCTTGAAGCTGTGCAAAAGTGGCCGGATGCAATACTCTCGCCGCGGCTTGCTGCATCCGGAGCGACCTGCGAGATTCTGCTTAAGTTACTGGATGCGGCTGAACCACTGTCGCTGCAAGTTCACCCCGCAGATCATGACTCGCATTTGAAGCCCGGAGAATGTGGCAAACCAGAGTCCTGGTTAGTTCTGCGCGCAGCTCCAGGTGCCGGAATCTACTTGGGATTTGCTCGCGCGATGACGCGCGAGGATCTGCGTGCGGCTTTGCTTGACGGTGCTTCAGCCCGTGATTTACTGCACTTTGTTGCAGTTAAACCAGGTGATTACTTTGAGATAGAGCCCGGCGTACCACACGCGATTGGCGGTGGGGTCACTCTGCTTGAACCACAGCGCATTTTGACCGGTCAGGCGGGCAAGACCTACCGTCTTTGGGATTGGGGGCGTCGGTATGATGCCCAAGGTCGACTTGATATGACCAACGGCCAGGCGCGTCCGCTTCATGTCGATGAGAGTTTGCCCCTGGTCGATCCGGAGCGGCAGGTGGGTGAGGCCTTCGTCGCTACCCTGCGACGGCAACCGACCGAGCGCCGTTTTAGCGGTGGTGTTTCTGTGCGTGAGTTTCCGGCGAATCCATACTATAAGACCGTGCTTTGCTCGCTTCCGGCTGGCGCTCAGCTGACCCTGGTAATAGAGGATGGTTACGGTGCATTGTTGGCGTTGAGTGGAGCAGTGGTGGTCAATGGTGAGACCATACTTCAGGGACAACCGGCGTTACTGCCTAACTTTGCCGCACCATTCAAGATGACCGCAACTGAGACTACAGAACTCGCTATAGTGACTCCGGCCTTGGCAGAGCTTAGTTTCCGCACATAGCCAATCATGATCGGCTTACCGGGCGTCCCGATTTCGCCATCGCAGTATAGGTTCAAAGAGTAGGTTCAAAATATGTCGATCGAATTACAAAGAGAAATCGCCAAGCGGCGGACCTTTGCCATTATCTCTCACCCTGACGCCGGTAAAACTACGCTTACCGAAAAGTTGCTGCTGTACGGCGGTGCGATTCAAATGGCCGGTACCGTAAAAGCCAAGAGGTCGAAAAAGTTTGCGACCTCTGACTGGATGGAGATCGAAAAGCAGCGCGGTATCTCTGTGACTAGTTCGGTGATGAATTTCCCTTACGGGGGATTTGAGATCAACCTCATCGACACCCCTGGTCACCAGGATTTTTCTGAGGATACTTATAGGACGTTGACGGCAGTCGACTCGGCTTTGATGCTAATTGATGCCGCAAACGGTGTGGAGACGCAGACTAAGAAACTATTTGAAGTGTGTGCGCTGCGTAAGACTCCGGTAATGGCCTTCGTCAATAAGATGGACCGAGAGGGTCGTGATCCGTTTGAACTGATGGACGAGATAGAAAAAGTACTCGGCATTGGTTGCTTTGCCGTGACTTGGCCAATCGGGATGGGGCCTTCTTTTCGTGGCGTTTACCACCGCATTAGTAATCAGCTTCTGATTTTCGAGAAAGATGCCGATCGGGCTCGGCCAGTGCCTTTGAAAGGGCTGGCTCTAGATAGCCCGGAGGTAGTCGCCGAGTTGGGCGAAGAGGCTACGCGGCAACTACTGGCAGAAATTGAGTTACTGACTGGTGCCGGCGGCGACTTCGACCGTCAGGCATATATGGAAGGGCGACTGGCGCCATTATTCTTCGGTAGTGCGGTCAATAACTTCGGCGTGCAAACCTTGCTCGAAGCTTTGATCGAAATCGCACCAGCGCCGCTACCGCGAGTTGCGGTAGAGCGTAAGGTGGACGCAAATGAGCCAAAATTCACGGCGTTCATTTTTAAAGTCCAAGCCAATATGGACCCGTCTCATCGCGATCGGGTAGCGTTCATGCGCATATGTTCTGGGCGCTATGAACGTAACATGAAGGCCTTTCACGTGCGATTAGGCCGAGAAATGCGTCTTGGCAGACCAACGCAGTTTATGGCTCAGGATCGAAGCTTGGTCGACGAAGCCTTCGCTGGGGATATTGTCGGTATTCACGATCCTGGGGTCTTTAAGATTGGGGATTCACTGAGTGAGGGCGAGTCACTAGTGTACACAGGGGTCCCTGTTTTTGCGCCGGAGCATTTCTGCCGCGTTGTATTGCGTGATCCACTGAAATCCAAGCAGCTGAGTAAGGGGCTTGATCAGCTTTCTGAAGAAGGTGCTGTTCAGGTGTTCCGTCCCTCCCATTCGAACGACCAGTACTTGGGTGTGGTGGGACCTCTGCAGTTTGAAGTCGTGGTTTACCGAATTCTTGCTGAATACGGTGTACAAGTGCGATTCGAGAGTTTGCCTTATTCCGTGGCTCGTTGGATTAGTTCCACCAAGGCAGATGTACTGGATCGGTTCATTAGTGCGAACAGCCAGCAGGTTTGCTTTGATCAGCATGACCATCCCACCATTTTGGTAGATGAACCATGGCGCTTAAGGCTACTTGAAGAGCGTAACCCAGATATCACCTTCTCCGCGACCTCTGAGGGGCCGGGTAAATTACGTTAACCATCTTAATCTTATTCTAGGGAGACTTGCGTGATGGTTCCTTTTCGTGTTTTTGATCGTGAGAACAAGGAATTATTTGTTGTCCTCAACTACCATCCTGGTAGCGCTACTGGTGATCAAGGTCACTATTTGCTAGCGAGGGAAGATGATAATGAGCGTGATGGCGAGATGCTGATCGTGCCAGCGACGAATTTCGCGAAGTATCGATTGGTCGACTTTTTAGAAGAGGGCGGTGACGCTTACTCTGATTAAATTGCTCACATAAAAAACAAAGTCCTTTGGTCTAGACCAGAGGACTTTGTTTTTTCAAGAAGCAAAAGAGCTTAGCGCACTGCGTCTTTTAGTTCTTTGCCTGGACGGAAAACCGGAACTTTGCGCGCCGGGATTTGAATTTCTTCACCGGTTTGCGGGTTGCGGCCAACGCGGGCTTTGCGTGCGGACACTGCAAATGTGCCGAAGCCAACTAGCTTCACGCCGCCGTCCTTTTTCTTGATGTTCTTGCTGACGACGTCAATAAACGCATCGACGGTACGCTCAGTATCTGCCTTGGTTTGTTGGGTAACCTTAGCGATGGCTTCGATCAGTTCAGCCTTATTCATACGATTCCTCCAATAGATAACGACGAATTATCAAGAAAAGACATACCTCTTAGGTGCGATCTCTACAGGTTTACGCAGGTGCCATTGGAAGTCAAGCCCTTGTCAATTGGGCAATGCTGATTCATTCTTGTCAACATTCTTTGACGTTCATATCGCTCATAACTCTCTTAGTGATTGGTATGTGATGGCTGCATCCAGGTCTTTTGGCTACAATGGCAGACATGCAACGTCGAAAAACAAAATCTTCTTGCTTTGTTCCTCTGCCGATGATCGGGGTGATTGCGCTTTGTGTATTTGGGACGCTCTCTAATGCAGCGATTGTAGGCGACAGATTAGTTATTGCGGTCAACACTGTGCCCTATTCTCAGCGTCAGCTAGAGCTTTACCTAACCGTCAAGCAGACGATCAGGCCCGAACAAGGAGCTGACGAGTCAGTGATTTCCTCTCGTAATTGGGGCGAAGCCATTACTGTATTCACGGAAGAGATGATGATTTTGCAAGAAGCGGTGCGGCTCGGTAGTTTTGCGGCGCCGGATCAGCTCTTAGATAAATACAATGCGGTCATTCGGAAAAAGCTGGCACAAGGTACTGCGCTAAAGCGTACCTTGCAGAGATTGGGAGTGGATGACCTAACCATTTCCAGGACTCTAGACAGTATTTTGCGCGTAGCAAGTTATCGGCAAAATCGGAATCGGCAAGAGGCTCAGGCTGCTGTAGTAAAGAAGTCAGCCACGGTCGAGAGCGAATCTAAGTGGCTAACCGAGTTGCGAGGTCGCACTAATACCAGGGTATTTGCAGGTACTGAAGTCTACTTAGAGATTAATCCGATCGCCGGAGGGCGCGTTGATGGATTGCCCTGAGTCTTCCGGTCTTCCTGCCCATGCTCCCGCCGAATTCCAACTCTTTCCGATGACCCGCAGTCTCGATCATATGCGAGCATTGGAAGTTATGGCGGCAACCTGGCAACAGGGTGCTGAGCGATTTTGGGATTTTGAAGCGCTCATCGCCATGTTGGCGCGGCCAATTTGTCGCGGTTATTATGCCGCGGAATCTGCTGCGGCCCGATGGGTTGGAGTTATGTTTATCGATGTCGGGGTATATGCAGCGGACCTACTGTATATCTATGTTGTGCCGGAATATCGTGGCCGTGGTGCAGCTGGAGTGATGCTTCAAACGGTTCTCATGGAATTGGATACAGAACCTCAACTGGAGGCGCTTGTCTTGGAAGTGCGTCCTTCGAATAAATCTGCCTGCAAGCTGTACCAACGCCTTGGCTTTGCCGAGGTCGGCATCCGCAAGCGTTATTATGGTGACGGAGAAGATGCCCTGGTACTAAAGCTCTCTCTAGGCGACTCGGATTTTATCGCGGCAGATGCTCCTAAAGGGCCAAAGTCATGACGACTTCTCCTGATCTCACCGGTCAATTTGATCTAGTCTGGCTGCAAACAGGCTTTATTGGCGATATCGTGCTTACGACTGCAGCTATGGCATTGGCTAAGATTTGTTGGCCGGACAAAGACCAACATCTGATAACCACCAAGGTTGGTGCTCAAATCCTTGCCGATACTCCTGAGTTAAAAAGCTGCCTCGTGTTTGATAAAGCGGGCACGGGCATGGTGCGCGCTACTAGCCAGGTTAGGCGCGACCTTAAAAAAGTAATACCAGCTGGCCGCAAGGCGATCTTGCTGCAGGCACACCGAAGCCCAAGGTCCACTATTTTGGCGCGCTCCCTTGGATTACCTGTGATTAGCTATGAGGAGTCCAGTGGATCTTGGATGTCGTGGCGGCGGGTGCCGCGGGTGGCCGTTTTGCATGAGGCGCATCGAATCGCGTTATTGCTCGAGCCTCTCGGTGTAACGCGTGAAAAAATTTTGACGTCGACGCCTTCTCTGGTGCCTCTTCCGTTGACGCCGGAGATTCAATGGCAAAGGAACATCATGGAGCATGGTGGGCGCATAGTCGCAGTCGCACCTGGTAGTGTTTGGGGCACTAAGCGCTGGCTACCAGAATATTTCGCTGAGCTCACACGCCAACTTTTGACTGCTGATGACACGATGGTTGTTTTCGTCGGCAGCCCCGCTGAATCCGAAATTGCATCTCAGATCGTCGCGATACTTGGGGCTAACCAGAGTAGCTTTAGGCTTTTAAATTTGGTCGGCAAGACCTCGCTAGAGGATTTGCGGCGGGTGTTGCCGCACTGTAGCCTTTTAGTGGCCAATGACAGCTCGCCAATTCATTATGCCTCAGCTTTAGGAGTGCCGACGGTCGCAATCTTCGGTGCTACTGTGCCCGGAATGGGTTTTGGGCCGCTCGCGCCAAAATCTAGCGTAGTCGGTGTAGAGTTAGATTGTCGTCCTTGTAGCGATCATGGGCCTCAGCGCTGTCCGCTAGACCACTTTCGTTGCATGCGCACTTTAAGCGTGGAGCAAGTTGCCGCTGCTTGTCAGCGGGTGATGCATTCCTAATTAGTGAGGGCTGCTATGCCAGATCAACCATCTAAGGCCGTATCATTTGCCGAATTTATTCGTCAGCGAACGCCAGATGCTGCTTTGCTGACAAGATATCAGGCTCATATCGCCGAGCTCTTAAGGCTATCAACCCATGGCCTATTTTTTGAACCAGACCCGCAGAGATTTTTTGTTCAATGTGTCGACGAGGTATTACGCGGGTTACTTGACTGTTTGAATCAGACATACGGTGAGCATCATGAGGCTTTAGTTGGCCTTGAAGTGGCGAAGTTGCGTGGCAGTGTGTTGGCAATAGGTGATGCGTTGCGCAGTGATGTAGATGCGGCACTGAATAATGATCCAGCGACATCTGATCCTCTTGAGGTGCTTTTTTGTTATCCAGGCTTCAAAGCAGTAGCTGCCTATCGTATTGCGCATGCGATTTATCAGCAGAAATTGCCTCTATTGCCACGCATGATTAGTGAGTTTGCACACCAAATCACGGGGATTGATATTCACCCTGGCGCGCAAATTGGATCTCACTTTTTCATTGATCATGGCAGCGGTGTAGTGATCGGTGAAACTACGATTATTGGTGACCATGTGACTCTTTATCAGGGTGTGACTTTGGGGGCAAAGAGGTTTCGGCGCGATGAGCAAGGGATTGTCATCAAGGGGCAAGCGCGACATCCGATTCTTGGTGATCGTGTGACGGTTTATTCCGGTGCCTCTATACTAGGTCGGATCACGATTGGTGCGGGGAGCGTTATAGGCGGCAATGTATGGTTGACAGAGAGTGTGCCGGTGAATAGCCGCATCACTCAGCAGCATTATCTGACCGGACTTTTTCGCGATGGTGACGGTATTTAAGGAGGTATTATGCAGAGGTATCAGCGGCCGAAGATCGCAAATAATATCCTTGAGACTATCGGTAATACTCCGTTAGTGCGCTTGAATAAGTTGAGTAAGGATGTGCAGGCGCAGATCCTGCTAAAGTTGGAATTTTTCAATCCGCTGTCGAGTGTCAAAGACCGGATTGGCGCGGCTATGATTGAGGCGGCAGAAAAATCTGGTGCACTTAAAGCTGGGGTCACGATCGTTGAACCAACCAGCGGCAATACAGGCATTGGTCTAGCTTTTGTGGCAGCACAAAAAGGCTATCATTTGATCCTCACAATGCCTGAGACCATGAGTATTGAGCGCCGTAAAATGCTGAAAGCCTTAGGCGCAGAGTTGGTATTGACTCCGGGTGAGCTTGGTATGAAGGGTGCAATTGCCAAAGCCGAGGAATTGGCAGCAAAAAATCCTGCGTATTATATGCCACAACAATTCAAAAACCCTGCCAATGTCGAGGCGCATAAGCACACGACCGCCCTGGAGATTTGGGAGGATACTGACGGCAAGGTGGATATGCTTGTCGCGGGTGTTGGAACCGGCGGTACCATTACGGGTATTGCGAGTGTTTTAAAAAAACTAAAACCAAGCTTCAAGGCTGTCGCGGTCGAGCCTAAGGATTCACCAGTGCTATCGGGCGGGAGTCCTGGACCGCATAAAATCCAAGGGATCGGAGCTGGTTTTGTACCTGACATTTTCGATGCGAAACTAGTTGATGAAGTCATTAAGGTGAGCAATGAGGACGCTGGTACTTGGTCTCGTCGTGCGGCTAAAGAAGAGGGAGTGCTCTGTGGCATATCCTCTGGTGCCGCGATTGGTGCGGCTATTGAACTCGGCATGCGGCCAGAGAATAAAGACAAGGTTATCGTTGTGATCATCCCGAGTAGTGGTGAGAGGTATCTTTCGACTTGGTTGTTTGACGAGTAGAGACCGTTCCTTCGCTTGACAGAACCACGCGCTCTATGTTCTCCTTATAGCTGTTCATCAAGACCGGTTGAGGGATAGGCCCGACGACGCCGGGGCAACCACGCAAGTTTATGAAAGTAAATTGCGTATGGTGCCAAGTCCTGCGGTAGCAACCCGGCGTAAGCCAGGAGTGCAAACCGGAAGATGAGCAGAAAAGGTCCCCTACGACTTCTTCTTGCACCCTTCTGTTCCCGCGTGTTCTTGGCACCCCAGTAAAGGGGACGAGATGGTGGAGTTGGCAGGGGAAAGAGTGGAGTTTGGTGCGCGTGATGTTTGGCGCTCACCGTCACCATTAAGTGGCACAATTCATCTGCCGCAGCGCCCTTTCGAACTTGATTGTGGCCTGAACCTTCCTGAAGTCCAAGTTGCATATGAGATTGTCGGTCCCAGCAACGCGCCGGTGGTCGCAGTGTTGGGTGGTATTTCTGCGACCCGCTTTGTGGCCGGCGGAATTGATAATTCCGCAGCAAGACCAAAGGGATGGTGGAGTGATCTCTGTGGGCCTGGTCAGGCTCTAGACAGCAACAGATATCGCATATTGTCTTGGGACTTTCTTGGTGGCAATGGTGCGACCACTGGACCTCGCTCATCAGAATACGCAGGTAAAACATTTCTCGACATCACCACTGGAGATCAAGCTCGTGTGCTTGCTGAGCTATTGCCTATACTTGGTATTTCGAGCTTGCATGCGCTCGTCGGCGCTTCCTACGGCGGTATGATAGCCTTAGCTTTTGGAGCCCGATTTCCCAATCTAGTAAAGCGGCTGTTGGTCATTAGTGCTGCCCATCGCAGTGCGCCACTGGCCGTGGCTTGGCGAACTATACAACGGCAAATTGTTAGCTTTGGATTGTCTGAAAATCGAGGAGGCGAAGCGCTGGCTTTAGCTCGCGCCTTGGGAATGGCCACCTACCGTACTCCGGATGAATTTGCGCAACGCTTTGGTGGAACGCGCTTGGACGCTCATGATCCCGATTCATTTCCGATTTGGGACTATCTGCGCGCTCGTGGTGAGGACTATGTCAAGCACATGGATCCACATGCATTTCTCTGCCTGTCTAGGTCTATCGACTTGCATGAAGCGGACCCGCAGAAAATCTGTGTGCCAACTACAGTAGTGGCCGTGCGTCAGGACCAATTGGTGCCGCTGGCTCTACTGGAGGAGTTGGCTGATGCGCACGCTGGATCATGTGAGCTTCAGGTCATTGATTCACTTTATGGACATGATGCCTTCTTAAAAGAGCCAACATTTTTTTCCCGTTTATTGCGATGTTTATAGGAGCTTGATACCGTGAGCGACTTTTCTGCAACTACCTGTGTACGTGCCGCCGTTGGTACCGATCAATCATACGGCGCCGTGATTCCACCCCTCCATCTCTCCACGAACTTTACATTTAAGGGCCTAGGGGACCGTCGGAAGTATGATTATACTCGTTCCGGCAATCCTACCCGCGACATCCTAGGCGAAACTTTAGCCGAACTCGAAGAGGGGCATGGTGCCATCGTAACCAGTTCGGGGATGGCAGCGCTCACGGCGCTGGTGCATTTGGTCGACGCGGATCAATTGATTTTGGCACCGCATGACTGCTACGGCGGAACCTTTCGCCTATTAACAGCGCTCCACAAGCAGGGTAGAGCGCGTGTACTTTTCTTGGATCAAGGGGATCATCGAGCCTTTGAGAATGCCTTTACATCCGGATCCGAAAAAGTTGGCTTGGTATTGGTGGAAACGCCCAGCAATCCTCTGCTTAGGGTGGTAGATATCGCCGCGATCAGCGCGATTTGTCGGCGTCATGGGGCTCTTTTGGCGGTCGATAATACCTTTTTATCGCCGGCTTTGCAGAGGCCCTTAACTTTGGGCGCTGATCTGGTCGTTCATTCGACGACGAAATACTTAAATGGTCATAGCGATGTCGTCGGTGGCGCTGTGATCGCGAAGACTGCTGAATTAAGCGAGCGTCTAACCTGGTGGGCCAACTGCCTTGGCATCACGGGGGCTCCCTTCGATTCCTTTTTGACTCTGCGTGGCGTGCGGACTCTTTCTGCTCGCATTCGCCTCCATGAAGAAAATGCTGCGGCCGTCGCGCAATTACTGAGCGATCACCCGGCGGTAGCCAAGGTTTATTATCCCGGCCTGGCAAGTCATCCAGGTCATGCACTGGCAAGATCGCAGCAGCAGGGCTTCGGTGGGATTATCAGTTTTGAGTTAAATGCTGGTATTGCCGGAGTTCATGCATTTTTAGAGGGTTTAACCTGCTTTTCTTTGGCCGAGTCACTGGGTGGCGTTGAAAGTTTAGTGGCACATCCGGCATCTATGACTCATGCATCGATGGCAGCAGAAGCGCAGGCGCGGGCGGGAATTACGCCGCAATTGCTACGTCTATCTATCGGTATCGAAGCCACTAAGGATCTGATTTGCGATGTGCGTCTTGGTCTCGACCGTGTCCATGCGCTACGAAGTCAACCAAGGTCTGATATTGACTCGGTGAGTCGCGCAGCAACTTACTGAAAAATTTTTGTCGATCGTGGTCACTTCCGGGAGTGATTTGTAGTTATGTCTAATGCGAATCTGAGCATTGATGCAGGGCTGAACGCGAAACGAGTCGCTCGTTGGCCTTCACCGAAACAAAAGGCCATTTGTGTGGCTATTGTCGGCCCAGGGGGGGTTGGCAGCACGCTGCTCGAGCAGTGGCACCATATCCAGCCTCAATTAATGATGCGGTCTACTGCCCGCTTAGATTTGCGTGCCTTGTGTAATTCATCGCACATGTTACTAGCGGCGAAACCTATCGATGTGGCGGCGTGGCAACAGGCGTTAGCACATTCAACTTCAGAACCTAATCTCGGGGATCTAAATTTATTTTTGCGCCATCAAGACGATGCAGTCGTGGTGATCGATGTTTCAGCCTCTGAATCCGTATCGAAGCAACATGCCCATTGGTTACGGTGCGGTTACACAGTGCTGACAGCGAATAAATATGCGGCTGCATCTGCCTCACACCATTATGCCGCACTTCGACATGCAGAGGCGGTGGGTGGGGGGCGTTACCTATGCGAGACTACGGTTGGCGCTGGATTGCCACTTATTGGGTTGATTTCTGACTTGGTGCGAACAGGGGATGAAGTGCTGAAAATAGAGGGAATACTCTCGGGTACTTTGTCTCATCTTTTGGCTCGCCTTGAGGTTGGCGAGGCATTTGCCGATGTGCTGCGGGATCTACATTCATGTGGTTATACGGAGCCTGATCCTCGCCATGATTTATCTGGCCTCGATGTTGCTCGTAAGCTCGTTATACTTGGGCGTACGGCTGATATTAAGGTCGATCTTGACGATGTCAGTCTCACTAGTTGTGCCCCTATTGGGGATCAGTCGACTGAGTCAGTAGTGACTTTCCTTGAGCGCTGTGACCAATACAATCAGGTAATAGGAGCCCAAGTGAGTGCTGCTCGCAGAAGAAACTCAGTGTTGAGATATGTAGCGACTATTGAGCGCGGCGGTCGAGCCGTAGTAGCTCCTACTGTGTTAGCCCATGATCATCCAATGGCAAGGTTGCCGGCAGGTGATAATTTGATCCGCATCACAACAAAGCGCTACCAAAGCAGCCCTCTGGTGATTCAGGGGGCAGGAGCAGGCAGAGAGGTTACCGCCGCTGGCTTACTGGCTGATTTGATCCGCTGTGCCTCTCGCTGAATCTTCAGCCTATCAAAGTGCATCGTTTCTCATGCGCTTGCTCATGTTTAGGTAATGTGTTGTAACGCCCTGATGGAGGTGACGTTTTCACGGCATCGGGGCTGTTTAGATTTTTTTCTTGTATTTTCCCTCATTTCCAGCTTCGATATAGAGTCAATTTCCGCGTCAAACTAAGAAAAGTACATGAGGCAACCTTGCGCCATCCCAAGATGATGTGTCTTGCCTTTTTTTGCGTTCTAGCATGCTCGAGTCATCAATCCTCGCATGTTACGTCCAGGGGGTACTCAAATACTCAGCCTGCTGTTAAGGCTCCCGTGAGTGGCTACGACCCTGAAATGCCGCTTCACACGCGTGGTCGATTTATTGTGGATGCCAATGACCGCCGAGTTAAATTGGCGTCAGTGAATTGGTACGGCGCAAGCGATACTCACATGGTACCTGGCGGACTCGACCGCGCTCCGCTAACCCAGATTGTGGCGCAAATTAAAGCCTTGGGTTTTAACTCTGTTCGCCTACCGTTTTCAAACTTCATGCTTCATGTCAAACACGTGGAAGACGAAGCCGTTGCCGCAAATCCCCAACTATTTGGACTCACTCCAATTGGAGTTTACGACCGGGTGGTCGAAGCCCTAACCGATGCTGGAATTTTAGTTATTTTAAATAATCATACAACGCATCCAATGTGGTGTTGTTCCTATGATCATGACGGCCTTTGGTACACATCTGACTACTCGGAGGAGCGATGGCTTGATGACTGGGGCTTCATGGCTCGGCGTTACCTAGGCAACACTCGAGTGGTAGGCGCTGATTTGAGGAATGAGATTCGGGTGGCAAAATGGAGCGGCACTTTTGTACCAAGCGCGCCAAATTGGGGGAGAGGGCCGAACGATTGGCGGGCTGCAGCTGAGCGCGCTGGTGCGCTGGTGTTGTCAGAGAACCCGCAGTTGTTGATTATTGTAGAAGGAATCAATTTTCCTCGCGATCATCTTCGCGGTGTTTATCTCGACCCCGTAAGACTGCCTTTAGCTAATCGCTTAGTTTATGCTGCCCATAACTACTCATTTACGGCACCAAGTCCGATTGGCCCGACCTACGGTCAGTTGGATCAAGCTAAATTTAATGAGCTTATGCACAAGGAATGGGGCTTTGTGGTTACACCCAACCAAGCTTTCACTGCTCCAGTTTGGGTGAGTGAGTTTGGCGAGTCTAGTCATACTGTAGATCGCAGCTGGTATGCGCATATCATAGAGTACTTGCACGAAGGTGATTTTGATTTTGCCTACTGGGCTTTGAATGCAGGACCGAAAGCCTCAGGAGAGGAGGAAACATTCTCTCTTCTGAGCGATGACTGGAGTTCGCCGCTCAGTGATTGGCGGATCGCACCATTGAAGACTCTGATGCGGCCACGAATCGGCCCTGGTGTAGAACCGCAATGGGAAGATCAACCCCAGAATCATTTTGCCGTACAAACTTTTAGCGACGGAGACAGTATTCAATCCTCGGATCGTCAGGATTGGATGCCTAACGCCTTTAAGTCCAGATGTCGCGAAGGCGAGCGCGTGGTGGGACTAAGTATTGGCAAACGCGCAGCTCAGTCGTTTGCCCATGGAGTGCTGTGCAGTGACTATGGCCTAGACCTGGGCATCGGCAAGCTTCTGACTTTATCTAATAATGACCATAACCAGGGCGATGTGGGTACCCATACGCAAGGCAGAGATTGGGCCGAAGGTGCTATCAAAATGGAGTGCGCCCTGAACTCCTACGTAGCAGGAGCTGCACAAACGCGGCGCGCTCTTAAATATTGGTTCGCGGGTGTACTGTGTGCTGAAGCTAATAAACCGCTAGGCACTCAATGTCATAGCGTTGATTTTTTCGAGCGTGATAATCGCTCGGTGGAAATTCCAGGTGATTGGGATCCGCATATGCTCAAGGGACAATGTGCGTTAGATGAGTATACAGCGGGAGTAAGTGCGACTAAGGGTCATGTTAGGTCACTACTCTGCTGCAAGTGAGACACCTACTGATAGTCAGAAAGTTCATTCTTTCGTGACTCGCGCTAAGAACTCATCAGCAGCTGACTCCAACTTTGAACGTCTAGCTGCCGCTAATTTATCAAGCTGGCGGACAGCCATCGATGTGCGTGGATTACGGAGATAAAAGTCTCGCTTTCGATCTATGAATCGCCAGTAGAGCCCATCCACGGCATCAGTCCATGGTCCTGGCTTGTAGTCACTCATTTTTAGCAAATAATTTGATCCGCAGATGTATGGCTTGGTCGCAAAAATGCCACCGTCTGAGTGCTGCCCCATACCGTATACGTTAGGTCCCATAACCCAATCACTGGAATCTACGAACATTTCCATAAACCAGCGATAAACCTCGATCGGTTTAACCTCACAAAGTAACATTAAGTTGCTTAGGACCATCAGCCGTTCAATATGATGAGTGTAGCCATAACGAGTAACGTTTTGAATCGCTCCATCTAATACGGGAACTCCCGTGGTGGCGTCATACCAGGCGTTTGTGAGTAGTCTCTGGTGGTCAAAAAAGTTGCTGGTCTCTTGTTTGCTGCCAAAGTTTTGATCTATGCCTCGGATAAATTCTCGCCAGCCAATAATCTGCCTGATAAAGCCCTCGACAGACGCGATCAACGACGGTTTTTTTGTCTTATGGAATGCTTTTAGCGTGGTCTCTATCACTTCATGTGGGGTGATAAGTCCTAGATTTAATGCCGGACTGAGAACGCTGTGGAATAAAAATGCTGAGTCTTTGCAGATGGCATCTTCATAAGGTCCAAAATCCTCAAGCTTCTTAGCTAGAAATTCGTTCAGCCACCGTAGCGCCTCACTTCTTGTGACGGTCAGGCCAAAGTCTAGAACATTACCCGGGTGATCTCTGAAGGTGCTGCTGACCAAGCTCAACACTTCTTTTGTCACCTTTGTCGGTGCGCTAAATGGGGCTGTAGGCAGCTCTAAGCCTTTCGGCAGGCGCTTGCGATTTTCTGTATCGAAACTCCAGCGCCCACCCTGAGGTTTACCGTCGTTATCCAGTAAAATGCCTAATTTGCGCCGCTGCCGCTCGTAAAAAGTCTTCATGAATGGTTTTTTAACTGACTGTAAATACTGCTGAAAATCATCACGGGAGGTGAGGAACATGGGCGACTGGTGGCTCTGTACCGTAATCTTCGCCCTTTGCAGTGCCGTGAGAAGTTTTTGCTCGAACAGTCGGTCTTCAATCTCAAATAGATCAACTACTCGCGTTGATTCCCGTTTAAGGACGGAAATCAGGCGATCTTCGTAGCTTAGTCCATCCTCGGTGAGTTGATGGTAGATCACGTCGAAACCCTGCTGGCGCAGTTCCTGGGCCCGGTGACGCATCGCTGATAGAAACAATGCAATTTTATGCTGGTGAAAGCGAAAATACGTGCAAAGTCCGAGATCCTCAGCCATAAAAATACGATGACCGCGAAAAGATGTAAGGTAGTCATCAGGAAACAACTGATTACCAAGAAGTACGAGCATTTTTTTTGTCACGTTTGACCTCTGATTGGGCGCATAAGCTAAGGTAGCTTAACTCTCAATCTCTTATTTTAATACTTAGGACGCCATGACCCAGACGATCATTTTTCCATTTATAGATTACTGGTGGTTCTACCTGGCTTTTACATTTTTTGTCATGTTGCTACTTGTGATTGATCTGGGCGTATTCCATCGGCACGCACATGCTGTGAGTATCAAAGAGTCTGTCACTTGGAGCGTCGTGTGGGTAAGTCTGGCTTTATTGTTCGACGCTGCTTTATATGCTTACACTAATTATCGCTTCTCAGTGGATCCGACGATTGTTGCAGCAACGGGTATGGATGCTGCCACTGCTGCCAGCAAGGTGGCACTGGAGTTTCTCACCGGTTTTGTGATTGAGAAGTCATTAGCTGTCGACAACATCTTCGTCTTCGTGGTGTTGTTCCAGTTTTTCGGTGTTCCTGCGATTTATCAGCATCGGGTCCTGTTTTTTGGCATTTTGGGTGCTTTGGTTTTCCGCGGCATCTTCATTGCACTGGGTGCTTACCTGCTTAAGTTTCACTGGGCATTGACCATCGTCGGGGTGTTTTTGATATACACCGGTGTGAAAATGATTTTTGGCAGTGATGACGAACCAGATCCAGGTGCAAATCCGTTCATTAAATGGGTAAAGAGAGTCTTTCCGGTTACCACAGAGATTCACGGGCAGAGCTTTTTTAAACGGCTAAATGGTGCCTTATATGCGACACCATTATTCCTTGGCTTAGTATTTATTGAGTGTTCAGATATTGTGTTTGCGATAGATTCCGTGCCAGCCATTTTCGGCATCACTCGCGAACCTTTGATTGTTTACACATCCAATATTTTTGCGATTTTAGGACTGCGAGCACTTTATTTTCTCTTGGCAGGGGTCGTTGATAAGTTCCATTACGTTAAATATGCCGTGGGTTTGATCCTGATCTTCGTCGGTTCCAAAATGACCTGGTTGACCCATCTCATGGGCAAAGAGCTATCCATGGCCTGGTCTCTCGGTATAATTGGCGCGTTTTTAGCAGGTGGCGTTTTAATGTCCGTGGTGTCAAAACCTGAGCGTGAATAATGAGTTCTTTGACTGAGTCTACGCACTATAAAGGCCGGTGAGGCATATGCCCCCCGGCCCCTAATCCTCCAACTGAAGGAGGTCTCACTAAAGAATGTTTAGCGTTTGGTGGATTCGCACCACTGTTTTACTGGAGGTTCAGGGGTAACTGGCTTGCCCAGTTCCTTGATGATTTCAAGGTCACCGTTGCGGCTAAGGGCCTCTTTTGTCAGAGTAGCGTAAAGTTTTGCCAGGCCCGGATCACCGTCAAAATGATTGGCTAGTTCTACCTGGGGCTTGGACCAGGTGAGAGAGGATTTCCAGTCTTTCTTGGGGTCTTTGGTTTCTAGAATTTGCCTTGCTTCGGTGTCTAAATCGAAAAGTGTTGCTCGGTGGTCCACGGTAAAGGAAAGACGCGCGTCCAGGAGAATATATTTGCAATCATCGCTACGCATTTTTAGCGCTACTTCGTCCGAGGCTGGGGATGCCCAAGTTGCTCCGGGTATGAAGTCGTCATTTAAAAATCCGTGGTAAAACTTGTAGGGTTTAGCTTTAGCAGCAACGTATTCAAACGCGCTTTTCATCTGCTTAATCGCTGGATCGCCCTCGTCAGTCATCCGCGTAGGGAGGCCGTGTGATGCGACCATAACGCAGGTAAATGCAGGGCTCTTACCTGGGAACTTCTCCTTAACGTCCCGCATAATTACATCATGAAGAAGGTCGCGAAAGCGTTTGTCGTTGGAGTATTCTCGGTAAGCTAGGACTTCAGCGTCATACTCCGGGTGTTCGTGGAGATATTCGCGAATATCCTTCATATTCTCGCCCTGGGATGCCCACGAGCACTGCGCACCTTGATTAAACATCACGATTCTTTTGATGCCGTCTTTTTTAATCTGCTCCATGGCATCAGAAATGAACGGTGTTGTGAAATTGAAGCCGTAATAGACTTTTGCTTTGATCCCAGATTCGGCAAGAGCTTTCGCTAGCGCATCAATCTGCTTTTGGGAGTTTTCTCGGTACTTGGTCGACCCAATGATTTTGTATTGGGAGCTTACTGTGTTCACGGAAAGTTGATAGGCGGGTTCAGTGACAGCCGGTCTGGCCCAGTAGGGTAATGGAATACCAACATTTTTATTAAACGAAACTTTGATGTAGGACTCTAGCTCTTTGAGGTCATCGATATCACCATGTGACGCCAAGAGCACGGCGATGGTTTCGGGATCGCCATTTGCGGCAAGCGCCGTGCTGGCTTCGCCC
>CAIWTN010000014.1 GCA_903915625.1 uncultured Pseudomonadota bacterium
AACACTTGAACATTAGTGAATTAAAAAGGAGGGCGTCGAATGTCTGCTGATGAAATGCGTGAATACTGCAAAGGTCTCAGCTCGTTCAAGGTTCGCGTCCAGATCCGCCTCAAAAACGGCCAAGAGATTATGACTGGCCGGATCGGTAAAGTTGATGCCGACAGGTTCCAGTTAGTCAGCGACAGCAATGACATTCAGGACCTTAATTATGCTTGGGTCGCCCGCATCAAGAATGCCTGAACACTGAACATAGCCCGCTACCCGGACCGAAAAGCAATTCAGTACTAGTCCTCAGCGTCCCTTTCGCATGCCTGTATTATCTCAGTAAATCTACTTCCGACGTAATCGCTGCCCCCTGACACTAGCATCAGTGCTAAACGAGGCATGAGGATTTCATCGGCAGATGATTTACAATAAGAAAAGCACAGCAATCATCAGGACGCAGCGAGAGGACATAGATCACCTGTGACCATAAAAAGTAACGCAGGCCAACAATCACTCGCCTTACACAAATATCAAATATGGTCAGCTTTCATTATCCTTGCCGCGGTTGCCATAGTTTTCGGCCAGAGCATTGGATTTGACTTTTTATCCTGGGACGACGATCAAAATGTCGTCAATAATAAGTGGCTATACCCGAGCCTATGGATCCAGTTCTGGTACAAGCCGTACTTATGTTTGTTTTTACCCCCAGTCTATTCTGTCTGGTATCTGCTATCCCAAATAACCTCTCCCCTGGATCCCAAACTTTTTCACGCTACTAACGTCATCGTCCATGCCATCAATTCCTGCCTCGTATTTTTCATTGCACGGACCTGGATTCACAATGACGCAAAATCAAGCCTAGAAAAAGGCGGAGAATTTAAAGTATTTGGTTTTGCTCTAACGGCGGCATTACTATTCGCAGTCCACCCATTGCAAGTCGAGCCGGTCGCTTGGGTTACGGGATTGCGCGATCTGCTTAGTGCCATGGGGGCCTTATTAGCGACGACTTGTTTTCTTCAAGATTCCCGCCGACCCGCACTAGCTATTCTTGGGTGGCTAGCGTTTGTTTTCGCAATGCTATGCAAGCCATCCGCGGTCGCATTACCGGTAGCTCTACTTTTTGTGATGTGGAGTCATAGGCCGGAATCCCAACGTAAATTATTTCGGCTAGTTTCTGCATGGCTATTGACCACTATACCGATCATATTGATAACGAATGCGGCCCAAACCGAAATCGCTGACAGGGACATCCTAAATATTGGGCTTGCCCAACGGTTCCTGGTCGCCGTCGATAGCTACGGATTTTATCTAAAGAAGTGGCTCGTGCCCATAAAGTTGATAAGTGACTACGGGCGCAAACCAAACGTAGTACTTGCTGACCCAAATCTGGCCACTAACTTTCTGATAATCTCGCTGCTAGCAGCACTATTTTGGGTCTTTCGGCACAAGCTGAGCTTCAGGTTTATTGGCTGGATACTGTTCGCAGGCGTAATGGTATTACCGACTTCAGGTATAGTTCCTTTTCCATTTCAGCACACATCGACCGTTTCTGATCATTACTTCTACTTGAGCATGATCGGCTTTTCTATCTGTCTAGCTCAGATAATTTGGCGCCTTTCTACTCCGCTAGCACTAGCACTGTCTTTAGCGGTTTTACTTACATGGTCATCACTTAGTCTTAGGCAAATACAGAAATGGCAAAATGATGAAACACTATTCCCCGCTATGATTGCAGAAAATCCTCTGAGCTATGCCGGGCAGACTGGAATGGCCGCACTAGCTATGAGACAAAAAAAATACGAAGAAGCGCTATCTTTCATCCTAGCTGCACAGCGCCTTGACCCCCTCAAAGTCGACCTTCTCGCTAATAAAGGACTCGTACTCAATGAGCTCGGACGATACCAAGAGGTCTTGGCCGAACTTGGATCTCAACTCCCAAGCAAACAAATCGTTTTCAATAGCCCCGTATCTGCGCCAAGTGTTGCCGTAATGTTCATGATGGTGGCATATGCAAATATTAAATTGGGCCATATCGCAGAAAGCTTACCGCCGCTGTGCATGGCTCAATGGGCCGACGCGAACAACAAAGACGTCATTGGTTTTATGCCGCTGGTACTTAAGCATTTGAATCGAAATCCGTCAGATCCGAATACCTGCGCTCCATTCATCAACTGAATCATTTATTTTGCGCGGTTCCAAACTTATATATCGTACTCTGAGTATAAGTTTCACCCACGTCTAATCTGGTAGTCGGGAACTCAGGTCTATTTGGCGAGTCTGGAAAGTGCTGCGCCTCTATGCAAAAACCGGCATGGCGACTGTATTTTCGCCCCTGTTTACCAATGAGTTGGTTACCGAGGAAATTACCCGAATAGAATTGCACTCCAGGCTCTGTGGTCCACACTTCCAGAGTACGACCGGATACAGGCTCATAGATATCTGCCGCCAAACGCAGCGACTTGTCGTAACCGTTAATGATGTAATTATGATCATAGCCACTGGCAAACTTTAGCTGATCAAAGTCCTGATCAATCCGACTGCCAATTAACTGCATCTGCCTAAAATCTAGCGGCGTCCCTTCAACTAACCGCATCTCTCCAGTAGGAATCATAGTCGAATCGACCACGGTAAATTTATCCGCATGGATTCTCAAATAGTGGCTAAGAATATTTGAGCTTTGAAATTTAGAACTCAGATTAAAATATGAGTGACTCGTCAGATTTACTACAGTCGCATGATCGGTATTCGCTTCATAATCTATTCGCAACGAGTTATCGCTAGCCAAAGTATAGGTTACAGTAACCGAGAGCCTACCAGGATAGCCCTCTTCACCGCATTGACTCAAATATTGCAGCTTAAGGATATCAGTGCCACGCTCCGCGGCCTTTGGACTAAACTCCGGTTTCCACAACACCTTATCAAAACCAACACGGCCACCATGAAGATGATGGTGGCCGCTGTTGGCCTCAAGCTGATAATCCACACCATCAAGCGAAAATCTGGCGTTAGCAATGCGATTGCCATACCGACCAATGATCGCACCAAAATAAGGCTGATTTTGACGATAGCTGCCGACATCATCAAACCCAAGGACGACATCTTCACAAAGTCCATCACGATCAGGGACTGTGATCGACATGATAATGCCGCCAAGATTGCAAATCTTGACGGCCATACCGTTGACACTCTTTAGTTGGAACTGATGGGGTAGCTCTGGCACTTATTCATTACTTCCTGAGTAGACTGCCATTCATGTCAACCTGCAGTTGATGGGTCAAAGACCCTTCGCGATTAAACTTAACATAAAGGACACGCATCCCAGCCTCCCAAAACGCTCCCTGTGCGCTGCGGTTAAAATCATCCATAGTGGCCGCAAAATTTAACCCCTGGTTATTAACAGCAGCTTTCAACGGCACGGACTTTAAATGAAACTGAACGACATAGCTTTGAGGGACGAATTTATCGTTGCTGGATTTTATAGTTAATATTTCGGTCTTATTATCAATCAAAATACTTTGCATTTTAGTCTCGGTGAATCTTCTGTCACGCTCGAAAGACATCGTCGTGCCATCGTCGGAATACAGAACAAAATTCGATTCACCATCTGGATACACATCAATCGTAAGCGGATCCCAGGGCTTTTCGTCAGTGCTTAGCATTGGGGGGGCCATGGGAATGATCGCACCAGATTTCACAAACAAAGGTATGCGCTGAAATGGAGCTGCGATGTCATAAGATTTACCACCAATATATTCTTTGCCATCCTCGTAGCCGAACCACTTACCTTCAGGTAAATAAACTGACCGACTCGTTGTATCTTCCGTCAAAACCGGAGCAACGAGGATTTCGGTTCCGAACAAAAACTCATCTTTAATGTTCACAACATTGGGATCTGATTGGTACTCAAAGATGAGCGGGCGAATCATTGGAGCGCCGCTTACGTGGGACTCCCACGCATATGAATACAAATAGGGGAGTAATCTGTAGCGCATTTGTAGATAGTGCCGACTACTTTCTTCGACCTCGGCACCAAAGTCCGTCGGCGAAGCCATACCTACGTGATGTGCCCGAGCGATTGGCACAAAAGCTGAAAACTGTAACCAGCGCTGATACAAACGACCATGTGCCTCCAGATTATTCTTGTAATAACCTTCAAGAAAACCACCAGAGTCGTTGGACCACATCGGAATGCCAGAAAGACCTGAGTTGAGCAGTGCAGGCACCTGTGCCGCAAAAGTCTCATAATCAGAATAAATATCACCCGTCCAAATTGCGGCGCCGTAGCGCTGGATTCCCGAAAAGCCTGTCCTTGTCAGGATAAAAACGCGCGCATTAGGATCAGCTGTCGTAAGCATCTCGTGGTAAGTCTTACTGGTCAGCAGAGAAAACGCATTGTGAATGCGAGCTGCTGCCCCACCCTTATAGACAGTCTCCACTGGTTCACCCTCAGGCTCAGTCAAATCCAACCACCATCCCTTGATGCCGTCACGGTGTAGATGACTGATTTGAGGCCAAAGCCAATCCTTCATATTTGGTGCAGTAAAGTCCATTAGATCACCGCCGTAGTAGCCACAAGTAACGGTTTGCCCCTTGCCGTCTGTGGCAAAAATGCCGTTCCTGAGACCATCCTGATAGTTACTACTATCCTTGCGGATCATCGGACCTGACTGTGAAATCATGAACTTAATGCCCTGCTTACTATAGTCGCTAAGGCGTTGTGGACTTTCACCGTTCCACCTAGGCGCCCAACGATAATTCTGCAGCTGCTCAGGCCAATCAAAATCTATAGCTAGGCTGTCATTGGGAATCTGCTTGGTGCGTAAATTTTTGATTACGTCATCAATCTCTTCCCATGTGTAATATGCACATTTACTTTGCATATAACCTAGCGTCCAAAGATTAGGCAGTGAAGGACGCCCAGTCAGAGCAGTGTAGCGGTCAACTATATGTGCAAATTTAGGCCCGTACATGAAGTAGTAGACAGCTTCACCGCCTGCCGCATGCCATGCGTAAACATCGTTTGAGGTTTTACCAAGGTCCAATGTAGTGTGATACGAATTATCAAAAAAAACGCCGTAGCCACCACCTGCCCCACCAGTACTGAGCAAAAATGGGATCGGGACATCTGCCGTCACCTTGCCATGATTGATTCTTTGACCAGTCCATAACTCTCGCACGGTGCCGCGCCGATCTAAAGTGCCGAGAAATTCAGTATTGTCCTGCCCGAGCCCATAGATATGCTCGTCAGACTCGAGTTTTCGAAAAATACTTAAGTTTTTTTTCTCACCCCATTCCATACCACGGGAACGGTCATCCAAGCTGATTGGAGTCCGATCGTCTTCACGGTAGAAATCGACAGCAAGCGGCTTTTTATGCACGCGAACAGCAAGTCTGTTTGTGCTAATCCGCAAATAACCGCCTTGATCAGTAACGCTATATTGCACTGGCGCCCAAGACTCGCTTAGGACAGCAAATGAAGGTTGCTTATTGAATTGACCAACAGGATCAAGCCAGACCCGGACGACATCATCAGAGACGAGATTAATCTTCAACTTGAGTGCACCATTGGTCGAAATAGTGACCACACCGTCACGGCTATCGTATCCGTTGAAATCAAACTGATGAATGCTAGCTAACTCGCTCGCCGCAGGTGATGCCGTCGCCGCGAAGGCTATACCACCTATGAGAGTTGCCGCGCAGATAATCCAGCTCAGTCGCGGTTGCATAGGGTCGCCTCCTGCTTGTTGTTTAAACTGTCATCGATCGAAAGGCGCTCCACCTTTAGGATCGAGTGTGGCCCTGCTGCATATTTCAACGCTTGTCCTAAGCGGGCTTATTGGTCAAGGAACTTTCGAAAGCCGCAGCCGGATGCATTTAGAGAGATAGCATGCGAAGAGTGCCGAGTCTCAGCCTCGTAGTAAATTTTTGGTGGTAGATATTTGGAGTTGGATGGTTGAAAGAATGCCTGTTATTAACAATTTTAACTGACCACACTTACCAATAGCAAGCCGCGGCCAGACTCTGCTATAAAGAACTTAAACTTGCGGGAGCTTAGCAATGAAAATCCATATTTTAGCATCAGCCTTGCTTATGGTTTGCCTGAGCGGCAATGTATTGGCACATGCGAAACCAGCACAGAATTTGGCAAGAAGCGAAAAATTCATCCAAGTGCAAGGCACCCAATTCATAATAGGTAGTCAAGCGCATCATTTTTTGGGAACCAATTTGTGGTACGGCATCAATCTCGGGAGCCGTGGCCCAGGCGGTGACCAACCGCGTTTACTGCGAGAGCTGGATCGATTACAGGCTCTGGGAGTAACCAATCTTCGCGTCGTAGCAGCTAGCGAGGGTCCGAATGCGGCCCCCTTTCGGATGCAACCATCATTACAAACCAGCCCCGGTGTCTTCGACGAACAATTACTGCATGGTCTCGATTTTCTCTTAGTTGAAATGCAAAAACGTGACATGCATGCAATCATGTGTCTCGGCAATTTCTGGCAATGGTCGGGTGGGTTCGCTCAATACGTATCTTGGGCGGACGGCACGTCAATCCCATATCCCGAACAATTCGGCTGGACGACCTTCGAAAACTATTCGGCTAGCTTCTACGTCAACGACAAAGCCAAGAGCATGTATAACAGGGCTGTCGATCTTATAGTCAGCCGTGTCAACACAATCTCAGGCGTCAGTTACAGCAGCGATCCCACTATTATGGCTTGGGAGCTAGCTAATGAGCCGCGAGGACAAAATCAGCCCGATGCATATTTGAAGTGGGTCAGTGACACCGCAGCTCGCATCAAGCAATTGGACACCAACCATCTGGTCACTACAGGTAGCGAAGGTCTGACAGCAAGCCAGGACAATACTCAAACTCGTCCGGAATTAGTGCATGCACTGCAAAACATCGACTATCTGACCTTTCACATCTGGATACAAAACTTTGGTTGGTACGATCCACATATCCCAGCAACCTATGAAAAAGCGACGAAACAGGCTCTCGAATATGTAGAACAACATATAAGCATGGCCGAGCGCCTCGGTAAACCTGCAGTTTTTGAAGAATTTGGTATTGCTAGGGATGGTGGTGACTTTAATGTCACAGCAACCACTAGCGTGCGTGACCAATATTATCAAACAATGTTCGAGGCAAGCTTACAAGCGGCCACTAAGGGTCGCCCACTTAATGGGATGAATTTTTGGGCCTGGGCTGGCGAAGGCCGCCCGGTAAACGCGGGTGGTCTTTGGCAAATTGGAACCCCGTTCATCGGTGATCCACCTCACGAGCCACAAGGTTGGTACTCCGTGTACGATCAAGACAGTAGCACCACGGACATCATAAAACACTATGCTCGGCAGATGAATTCGCTTTGAATATAAATGTGAATAGATCACTGCATGTTCACATGGGCGGCGCAATCAGAACACCGTAGGTGCGCGCATGAAGCACATGCAGCGCTAAAGAACCTAGCCTGAATAGTCGACGCTGTTGATGCGGTCTGCCAAATACAACTAGATCAGGTTTAAAGTGCTTCAGAGCCTGATCTAGTTCCTCAGGCACATCACCGGTAAGTACTAATTGCTTATAATGCCCTCCAACAGCCTCGATCAAGTGAGGCAATCCGTTTGCTCGCTCAAGTAGGGCCTCATAAGCACGCTGTTCAGCTAACGCCCACAGCTCTTGCGGTGATTGAGAGGTCAATGCGTCATCGGTCTTAATAAATTCCAGTCGCGCTACGAGATCTTTGAAACTGTAGTCAATCACATGGGTATGCATGACGTCACTGTGAGTCAATGCAGTGGCAAGCGAGGCACCACAATTGAAAGCTTGCTCACCGTCCGGCGATAAATTATCGGCTACAAGTACTTTGTAAGAATCTTTCTGAAAATTCAGCCCTTCAGGAAGGATCAAAACCGGTATCGGTGTGATGGCCATAATATTGATAGCGGTTGATAAATCCCGCTGAAAAAATCCGTGACGCTCTTTATTGATCCCAACAATAAGCAGTGAAGCGTGCTGAGCTACGGCATCAGCAAGCAGTGCCTCAGCCGGATCCGTCGAGGCAACGATGTGATACTCACCAACAACTGGAGAGGGATTTTCGGCGAGAAAATCTTCCATCTTTTGACGAGCCCTCTGAATACTCTCGTCTCTGAGATCTGACGTAATATCAGCAAATTCTCGCCCCCCAAGCAGCTGTTCATAATAAGCCTCATCGCGGTATATCCAGCGGCTTAGAATGTTTTGGGTAATATGCACCACCCTCAAAGACATGCCTGTTTTTGCACAAAGCTGACACGCGGCAATAAAGAGATCACGGCTTTCAGAGTCAAATTTGATACCCACCACTGCTTTCGCATCTGGACCCTTGAAACGCTTGCTCATGAAGCCGCCCCCCCTGTCGGTATTGCATCACCTTGACTACCTAACTTTGCTGGTGCAAAAATCGTGCTTGGCCGCCTCCGTTGATCAGCTTAAGGTCCCGCATTGGCACTAAAATACACTGATTTAATTAGAATATTTGACAGTCTCTTCGCTGCCAGCGAGCAGACAACCCTGGTGTGTGGCGAGCAGGAGCCATTTTATCAACCATCCAAAAACCCATTAGAGCTCCACAAGATCACATTTGCTCATGGCTACTTTGCTAGTGCCCTGCATGAAATCGCTCATTGGTGTATTGCCGGAACCAAACGGCGGCTCTTGCCTGACTATGGCTACTGGTACCAACCGGAGGGGCGAAGCTCAGAGCAGCAGCAAGAATTCACCAAAGTTGAGGTGAAGCCGCAGGCTCTAGAATGGATCTTCTCCACTGCTGCCGGCTCGCCTTTCCATTTCAGTGCTGATAATCTCGCCGATGGCGGCATAATCACTGGCTCTGAATGGGTAGACTTCCAACAAAAAGTGGCGGCCCAAGCACGGCGCTACATATCCTCTGGTCTACCGCCTAGGGCGCTGCGATTTACGAGGGCCCTGTCTCAATTTTATCGCACCGGTGATCGCTGGCGCAGCCTGGAATTATTTACGGTCGCATCGGAGCTCGAACGATGCTCAACCCAGAATCAACAAGTTGAACCTTTAGCGGCAGAAAATTAAGAGAAATGGGAAGATTGACACGTGCAAAACATCAAACAACTCATGCTATCATATGCATCTTATCACCGTGATCCTCGCAATAAAGCCACCCATTTCGTCGGCGTCCCACTCATAGTGTACGCTTTATTTGTTGCACTTAGCTGGATACGCCTCGACTTTGTTGACAAGCTTCCAGTGCCGGTCACGGGTGCTACTATTTTCTTTGCTGCTAGTATCGCCTACTACCTGCGACTTGATCTTTTACTGACGGTCATTCAGCTACCCTTCAGCTTAGTTTTGCTTTTCCTAGCTGAAAAGACGGCGTCGTTACCGTTTCAAACAGCCCTGACTCTGTTCCTTGGCGCGTTTATCGGTGGCTGGATTATTCAACTTATTGGTCACTACTTTGAGGGCAAAAAACCTGCACTGGTGGATAACATCATGCAGGTTTTTAATGCGCCACTTTTCTTAGCAATGGAAATTGCCTTTGCAATTGGATTACGCAGTGACCTACGCGGCGACATCGAAGCATCGAAGCCGTAAAGACAACTAAATCTAATTAGCACTTGATTATGGCTGCGCTCCCGCAGCTTTGGCCTTCATCTTGGCACTAATCTCAAAGGCGTCATTAAGCGTCGATTCGCCTCGCTGCGTCTCAACCCAGGTGCCATCTTTGGTAAAATAGCCCGAGGCCTTGTAAGGTTGACCTGGCAGACCATGTTTCTCGCGAACAATGACCAATTTGCGTTTGCAGGCATCGTTTTGCTCTCGTGCAAGTTTCTTCATGCGCCGCAATGTGGCTTGATATTTTTTCTCAGATTTTAACTGCTCCTCGAAGGAACGTTCTTTCACGACTCGTAACTCACCCTCTTCGTCAAGACCCATGCGTTGCTTAATTTCTGGATCATTCTTTAGCTCGTCGATATCGTGATTAGCAGTTGCTTGATCATTTCCACCAAGGCGCGGATCGTTGAGCTGAGCTTCGCAGGCCTTTAACTCATGTAAGTCTCGTTCAACCTCATCACGTAAATGAGTATTGGCTATGTCTAAAACCGCCAAGTCATCTTGTGCTGAGGTGTTCTCACGAATAACTACTTCGTCCTTATTATTTATCCCAATCTTACCGCTGGCGGCGTTTCCCTTAGCCTTAAAGGATTTAGTCTCAATGTCTTGAACTTTATCCGGCGTCGTACAGGCCCAATTAATGCTGCAAGTCACACCAAAAATAAATGCTCTTAAACGCATAAGTGCCCCCTAACAGAATGAATTATGTAGATGGCCGCATCGGCGCCGCTACGACACGACTTAAACACTCTGTCACTTTGGCAAATACCATATCGACCGTGATTGCCTGCATACATAAATTGTTATTACAGGGCGACAATCGATGATTTAACGCATTTATACACGGACTACACGCAAGCTGCGCCCAAATCGGTTCCGGGTGGCCATCAATTGGTCCATAAAGTTGCGGGGTTTCAGGTCCAAATAGCACAATATTTTGGATAGACGTCATAGATGCAAAGTGTGCAGGGCCACTATCGTTAGTGACTAAGACATTGCAAAGTGTAAACAAAGTCACGAGCTGGCTCATGGTGGTTGCACCCGCAACGCTAATGACTCGAGACGCCTGAAGTTCGCACATGATTCGTTCAATCGCCGGCGCCTCGCGTGGAGCACCAGTTAAGATAATAAGACCTTCAGGATACTCTGCAAGCAATCGACGAGCCAATTCCAGAAAGCGCTCTGTCGGCCACTTTCGCAAAGGCATTAGATCGCTTGCGTTAGGATTCAAGATCATCAACGGACCGGATGGTAGATCTGCCCCAAAACGCTCTTTAAGCAGACCTTTTACAACCGCCACTTCAGCTACAGTTGGGGAAAATAGTGGAGCTAAGGCTCCATTTTTAGGCAGTGCCATTTTATTAATCGGGATCTGCTCGTCAGATTGGGCCAATACTTCGACCAATGCCCGATATGTTTTCGACGTGTGCATATAAGGGTTGTATGAAATGCGATGCGTCATCAGATCACCGCGATATGGCCCATCCATGGTGAACCTATGCAGCCCAACACGCCTCTTTGCACGCGTTAGGTAGCCAATGATCGCAGAACCACGTGAGAAAAACTCAAGATCGACCGTTGCCGTGATGCCAAGTTTATGGGCTTTGCGGAGCATCCTCAGTAAATCTAAAGCAAAAACCCAGATGTTTTGGTTGCGCAATGCCCATACGTTGTTCGGAGGAAGCTGCTCCAGCAGATCGATAATCGGCCTGTTCTCAACAAACACGCAGATGTAGACATTCTCACGACCAACCAGCTCGTATGCCCGATTTAACGCATCTGCAGCCAACACAGAAGCGCCCTGTTCAATCAGCTTGATGAACAGAATGGAGCGCAATGGATCATTTGTTTGTCGACTCTCAAAGACCTTACGGTGCAAGGTTAGCAGCAGACATAGCAACTTCCCGGCCCAAGCATCTAACCGGCGCATAAGTTGTTGATTCATCGACAACTCCTAGAACAGCATGCGGGAAATAAGATACTGACACAGCTACCTAAAAGTGTCACCAAAGCAAAAAGCTACCGAAGACTTTGATTCGTTAAAATTGAGAAGCAAGAGACCAAAAAATAGACTCGGCGATTATTGATCCAGAGAGTAACATCACACTGCCTCGAAGGCATTGCAGCACACAAACCGGTCGGAGGTACATTCATTGGGACCCATTTCTCAAGAAGCACTAGAACAGCTATTCACCAAAGCCAGGACGCACAATGGCTGGCTTAACAAGCCGATCCCTGATTCCATCCTGCACGAGATTTACGAACTGGCTAAATGGGGACCTACTAGTGCCAACGGTTCTCCAGCTCGTTTCTTTTTCGTGAAAACACCGGAGACCAAGAAAAAACTCCTCGAGTGCGTGGCCCCGGGTAACGTAGAGAAAACAAAGTCGGCACCAGTAACGGTAATTATTGCCGAAGATCGCGAGTTCTACGAAAAGCTGCCAAAGCTCTTTCCAGCGGCCGATGCCAGATCTTGGTTTGTTGGCAACCAACCGCTGATCGAAGCAACTGCATTTCGCAACTCATCTCTACAAGGCGCCTATTTGATGCTCGCAGCGCGATCATTGGGCCTCGACTGCGGTCCAATGTCTGGATTTGATCAAGCCAAAATAGATGCAGCCTTCTTCGCCGGCACCACGTGGAAGTCAAATTTTATCTGTAATCTTGGCTATGGGGACCAAAGCCAATTATACCCGAGGTCGCCACGCCTCACATTTGAAGAGGCGTGCCGAATCACTTGAGTTCACACTGAGGAGTAAAGCGCACCACCAGATTACCGTTCAAACTTACCTATCAGGCATAGACGAAGGTAATCGGGGCCTCAACTTCGGGATGTAGGCTCGCATGGACTGGACAGTGCTTAGCGGCATTCTCAAGCTTCTGTCTTTGGGGCGGAGTGAGTGCTGCCGGCATCGTAATCACTACCGGCAAACTCTTGATGCGACGCGGATTGGCATTCATTTCCTTCACGACGCTACCCTGGGCCCCTTCGATATTGAGTCCATCGCGCTCAGCTACCAATGCCATCGTTGTCAAGATACAGCTTACCAACGCCGCCCCAACTAAATCGGTAGGAGAAAAACGCTCTCCTAGCCCCTGATTGTCCTTAGGTGCATCAGTCTCAATAACTGAGCGCGAAGGTTCATGCTCAAGCGTACAATGTTTCTTACCCTGATAAACTGAAGTCATTCTAACCATGGAAAACCTCGCCTGAAGAATGCCACTTAACTTGGGCTTTGCTTACGCGCCGGACAATAGCCAGGTCGCGGTCCGACGGTGGGAAATCTACGACAAACATCCGGCCGTTGGTCGTACACTGTACACAAGCGGTCCGTACCGAGAAAGTGGCAATCCCCATTAGGCTTTTGCGCCAAGGTAAAGATACCTGTGACAGCACGATACTGGTGCACTTTACCATCAGCAATCAGCTGACGAGCCACCTTCTTCAAGGACCCAACTGCTTCGTCTGGACTGACTAAGCCTAATCGAACCAAATCATCAATAGAGGCCTCGACCGGTAGTCGGCAGCAACCAGCCCAGCAACCGCGACACAAACTTGGTTTGAATCGCGTCCATCGACTTAACTTATCGAGATCCCCATTGCTCATATACGATCACTTACCAACCGTAGCGCGGCTTACGATCGAAATGGTGCCTAGTGTGAATTTCTCGCACTGTTCCAGTCTCTGATCTCATTACGATAGAATGCGTAAAAGCACCCCGTCCGCTGAAGCGGACACCTGATAGAAAACTGCCATTAGTAACACCGGTCGCAACGAACATGACGTGGCCGCGCGCCATATCTTCCAGCTGATAAACTCTATCCTGGTCTGTGATGCCCATCGTTTTCGCCCGAGCAATTTCTTCGGGTGAGCTGAATATCAGTTTCGCCTGCATATCGCCACCCAAACAGCGTAAAGCTGCAGCGGCGATCACTCCTTCGGGCGCCCCACCTGAGCCAATTAGAATATCGACCCCCGATTCAGGTTGAGCGGTTGCCACCGCTGCAGATACGTCTCCATCGCTGATAAGGCGAATGCGCGCACCCGCCGCTCTAACTTCCTTGATCAAATCCGCATGACGTGGGCGATCCAAAATGATCACCATGAGATCTTCCACAGCCTTCCCAACGGCCCGAGCAACCTCTTGCAAATTCCAAGTTGGACTCTTACTGATGTCAATAGCACCCCGAGCCATGGGACCGACGGCAATCTTATCCATATACATATCTGGAGCAGCTAGGAAGCAGCCCCTTGCCGCTGCGGCAATCACAGCGATAGCCTCGCTACCACCTTTAGCGGTTATGGTGGTTCCCTCTAGCGGATCACAGGCAATATCAATTTGTGGCCCGGTTCCCCTACCCACGCGTTCACCGATGTACAGCATGGGGGCTTCATCCATCTCACCCTCACCGATGACGACAAGCCCGTCAAAGTCCATCGACTGAAAGGCACCGCGCATTGCAGTGACCGCCGCGTCGTCAGCAGCATTTTTTTCGCCTCGACCGATCCAACGCCCCGAGGCCAAGGCAGCCGCCTCGGTAACCCTGACGAATTCAAGAGCTAAGTTCCGATCCATAACTGCCTCCACCGCAATGTGTCTAAACTAAATATCACAAGGCACCAAAACTAGCCTTAAAGTTACGTTTGGATAAAATTTGATGCAAAAAGTTGAAATGCCGACACGAGGCAGAGCTCATATCGGCATTTATGGCAAAAAATATATCGTAGTTTCTGGAGTTTATCGCCCTTGCGACTAGCCGTTACGCACTAGGCGCAGCAGGGCATCGGGGAACCACGCACCAGCTTCTGGAGCAGGCGCAAGTGAGTCACTCGAACTGCACATATAATCATAACGCGGAGCAGATGCGTCACTGGTACCGTCAGACTCTCCCGGCGGCTTGATCCAAACGAAGGCATCGATCTCAGGCATAGGCTCAGCTTGAGGGAACTTGCCAATCGCAGCATTGGCAATATTGCACCAGCTACCCCATGATTGACGAGAGTTCTGGGCGCCATTACGCCCGGTATCAACGATGAAGTGACGGCTAGACACACCAGCAGCAGCCAGATCCTGGCTCAGCAGCTGGACATAAGTCAATTCGTCACGCGCCGGGTTGGACTGGTCATACCAAGGCGATGGACGATTGTAATCAAACTGAAGCACGCTATAATTTGCAACGTTTGTGGCGAATCCCCGAATCTTCTCGCTACCTCCGACTCGCTGGAGCACTCGTGCGATGACTTGGGCCACGCCGCTGCGGTTACCTTGCCAGCCGAGCCAGCCACCATGCGCCATGTCTAAATAGAGGCTGATATGCTGAGCTTGTAGCTTTTCAATGGCATAAGCTACTCCGGTCTCATAATTTGCTAGAACTTCGCTCGAACATCGTCTTTGCCCAACGTTGGTTACCACGTTCGGAAGCGAGTCGGGCTCAATAACTGCAGCGATCCGCACAGTCTTATAAGCGTTCAGAACCCCAGCAACCTCATCAATATAGGAAAAATATTCCTTAAGTCCATTAGGGCCACTCAACTCGCCATTTGAGGCAGAAGCGGCACAGTCCCGATCAGGAAGGTTATAAACGACAACGGTGGCAGTGACGGGCGATGATTTTTCTTGGCTGACCTTTAATGCAGCGTCCAAATAAATCCGCAAGCCACTAATTGCAGCTTTTTTATCAATCCAAAAAGCCGTGCTGGCGTTTGCAATTTTATCTAATTTTTCAGATAGTTCCGGGGCACTCGCGATAGCGCTACGGACTTTTGCAGAGTAAGCCGGATCGACAAACATTGTGCTACCTGCAAAAGGGTTTAGCCCATCAGCTAGCTCTGTAAAGGTCGATTCAGACGACACTACACCTTGCCCATTCCGCGGCCGTTCAGCGCCGGTAGGATCGTTAATCGGTGGATTTTTATGAGACTTTTTGAGGTCGCTACATGCTGTTAAAGCCATCAGTAAAGAAGCAATGCCCAGGGGAATACGCTTCGTTAGCATCAAAATCACTCCTCTCAAAATTACCGTTCCAAGTGTTGGATTTAGGTACTAGGCAGTAACTTCAGATTTTATGGCCACAACGGAATCTTGGGCCCACAGACCTGCGGGCACATTCATCTGCATCTTGCATGCCATGGCTCAAATTATCGATTTACTGCTTTTTGGTTTCTGCATGTTAGTTATATCCCAACAACTTCTTTTTTGCCAATACTGCGAAGAAGCGCCGAAAATGTACCGCTAAGGGCGATCGCTTTACGTCTAACGAATAGCCACCTGTCAATCCCGCAGCCGATCGCGCGACAACGCCGATGGACTTAAAGCTAGCCCGAGCGACAACACGCAGCCTATGTTCAACTACCGACTTTAAACCCACTCGAACAACCTGAATATGGGCTTAATTTCCCCGTTACCGGCGCCTTGGATTTGCCGTGTTGACAAATTCGGTAGAGACCAGCGGGGGTATCCAATGGAATGCCCCAATTGATCTTAAGTACAGAACTAGCTAATCCGTGGCGACGCCAGTGTAGGGTTGTCTGACCATCCCAATCAAAAAACATTGGTTTCCAATTCTGATCTTGCCACTGTTCTATCGTCAAGTACGAGAACCCGGGAGCAAGGCTGTTATTTGGATGTGCTCCCCAAATTTCAACAGCCGCTACTTCGCCAAGCTTATAATCAGATTTCGCATCGACCAAGATGTCGCCAAACTTGCCGCCACGTGGTGCCAAATCAAATAGAACAGGGTGCGGCAATACGACCTGTTTATGAGAGAGATCAGGTGGCGGTGCTCCCGCGGGCCGCTGCCGCCCGGTACTCATGTCAATCGCCAGATTGGCAAATATTTCAGTATAAGCTGCTAGAGACCAAGGCCCATACAGTGTAGAGCCGCCTTCGTAGGCCTGAACCTTGTATTCTTCTCTGGTAGTTACATAATGAAGATACTCATTCGTAAGCCCAGAGAGGACAACGAAACGAACTCCGTCACCGGCCATCCGGCGCTTTATCTCTTCTTTAAGACGATGCCCAGCCACTGTGGTGATCTCAAAAGGTGCGCCGATAATGACCAATGGCCCGATTCTTAACAGTTGAAATGGCGCCACACTGGCAGTCCAGGGATTGGGCTTGGCAAAGCCCGTAGGCAACAGCAAAACCTTCTCTTGATGGCACCCCTGCTCCTTAGGCATCAAAGTGATCCTGGGCCAGGTCTTGCCATAAATCGCATGCGATACAAAAAGTGGAAACGGCTGGCCATTAAGCGTACCTGCAGCAAAACTTTCGCCTAGTACCGCATTACAAGTAGTGGCCTCTAACTCACCGCCTGTGAATTCCGGTGATACTTTGCGATAGGCTAAGCTCTCGAAGCGATGTGAATATGTAACCGCTCCTCGCAGCTCCTCAGCCACTGGACTCTGAAAGATTTGCCAAGCTTTATTAAACTGGCCGCGCGCTGACCATTCATTACGCTCAAATCCGTCTGTTTTAGGCAAAGAGCCGTGTGTAACATCGTGTGGACTAATATCACCTGCATTAGCCTGCATGAAGCCAGCGACGAATTCTTGGTCTTTCCGGTACGTCGCACCAAGTTGATGCTCAAAATAAAGCGAAGCCAAGCCTTTGTTGTCCCCACTCACCAATTTATTGGTAAGCGGAAGCGACACACCATGCACCGGATACCAATTGAACGCCGCAATCGGAGTGCCATCGGATGCAATAGCCTTTACAAGAAACATCTCGGTATCTGCCATATCCGGCAAAGCCGCATGATCGACTGCAGGATTAGCATCGAATGCCTCTGGCGAGCGGTTAAATTGATATCCGTACAAATGGCCTGATGACACCGACAGGTTTGCTTTCTGTCTTTGTTTATAAGCTGTAACTACTGCACGGGCTGTACCCGCAACAATTGCCTCGAAATTATCAGGATTAAAACCATATGTAGTGATGTTGTAGAGAGTGTTGTGCGCAAAGCCGCCTGGGCCTGCGTGCGTATGAGTCGCACTAAACATCAAATTAGCATGCGTGAAAACACCTGGCAGCTCGTGCTCCAAGCGATCTATCACCGCCTGTTTGAGACCATGAAAAACCATAGCCAGATCACCGATGACAAGTGCAATTGTAGAACCTGAGCAAGGATCGCTGACTACCATTGCGCGGGACCACAACCGCGTATGCAAACCCTCGTCAAGTTGCCCCAAATCCGCGTACCCCATCATACCGACACCGACGATTGGTCCGGTTATGTCACCACGAGCCGCACCTACAAGATATGGGGCACCATCACAAGATGCAGACGCTTCTGCTACTTGCGTAGACAAATTCAAGATCCACAAACAGCCAATAATCGCAAAAATCCAAACCTTGCTAAATGTTCGCCTCTGTTCGTTCAAACTTATTTCTGCAAGATTCATTTTCGATCTGCTCTTTAAAAATATTTAAGCTGTAGGGATACTAATTGCCGCCAATTGCATAACTGAATGCGCCAGTGCCTTCTCAGTACTGTCACCGTGAATAGCGAGCTCGCGCAAGTATAAGGGGCCTAACTGATCATCCGTTGCGAGCGCCAAAAACAAAGCCTCAAGCCCCCCTTCGGGCAAATATTGTCTCTTATTTTTCGACAACGCCTTACGAACTGCGACCAGATTATTTTGAACGAATGACTTCGCAAACTGACCCGCCCGCTGCGCTGATTCAGGTGCAGTCGTGCCAGAAGCATGGGCAGCCAGATAACTACGCAGCTCTCCTTGCATCGCAGCCAAGGTTGCCAAGCAATGCTTTCGTAATGACACCTCCAGCGTGAGTCCGGCCGAATGTCGCGCGCGCTCATCGTTACCAAGAATTAACGGCGCCATTCCCGCAGCCACGGATTCTTTATCTGTTTTAGAAAGCGTTAAAATTCTAGCCCAAGCATGAATACGATCGCTATTATTATCGGCAGCGATCCATTCAATTACCGTCGGCACATCGGTACCACGCAACCATTCGTAGGGAGCGACAGCTTTCTCCACTTCTAGAAACGCTGTTGGCGCAAACAACGCCACGAGAGCAGCCACTAACAACACCCTTAAGGCTCCGCCCAACCACCGTGCACCCCCCGCTATTCCCACCAGAGTAAGGGTCAGGATTAAGGCTCCGGCAAACACTAACGGCGCGATCATTGCGACATGACTGGTATACCATTTAACTTTGCCATGCTCTGACACGGCTAAAACTACTGCAGCAATGCTGGAAACCGTGATAAGCAGCAGATCCCATTTATATTTCTTCAATGACTGGGCAGCCGTCATATAGTTCCCCTGATAAAAATATTTGAACAAGACCTAGTACATACACATTAAACATAGCAATTGGCGATAATAAAAGTTAAAGAAGTGTCCTCGCTACCCATTGGTATGCCCCCCCAGTTCTTAATCTTAAGAAAGGATAGTAATGCAAAATCAATTGAAGGACCCTATCGAGCCGGGATTTGGCTCTCTGGGCCTCGACAGCCGTCTGCTTACTGTCCTAGCTGGGCTAGGCCATACAGAGCCAACACCGATTCAAAGGTCGGCAATCCCTCCGCTTATGGAAGGCCATGATTTAGTTGGACAAGCAGCCACGGGTACCGGCAAAACTGCGGCTTTTGCCTTACCTCTGATCCACAGAATTGCCGCTCAGTCGAACAGGGGTGTAAATCCCGTCGCACTAGTGCTCACACCCACCCGTGAACTTGCGAATCAGGTATCCGAAGCCATGCATCGGTACGGAAAAGCACTGAACATACGGGTGCTTCCAATTTACGGCGGCCAATCCTACGACCCACAAATACGTGCTCTCAAGCGCGGCGTCGATATCGTAGTAGCGACCCCGGGTAGAGCTCTGGATCACATCCAGCGCGGTACTCTTAATCTTTCTAGTATTCAGGCCTTAGTACTAGATGAAGCCGATGAAATGCTCGACCTCGGGTTCCTAGACGATATCGAGGCACTAATCGCTGCAACGCCACCAGAGCGGCAAGTCATGTTGTTTTCAGCAACCATGGCTCCAAGGATCGCCTCCATTGCTAAACGCCACTTAAAAGATCCGGTACGCGTAACTATCAGCCGTGACAAACTTGCTAGCGGAAGCGCTCCGCTCATACGTCAAACGGCCTATGTTGTGCCACGTCCGCGCAAACTCGAAGCCCTGTGCTCTTTGCTCGATCTCGAAGAACCAAGCGCAGCGATCATCTTCTGTCGTACCCGTGAAGACGTTGATATTTTGTCCGAAACTCTAAACGGCCGGGGACACCGAGCTGAGGCTCTGCATGGTGGCATGACACAATCGCAAAGAGAGCGAGTGCTTTACCGCCTGAAGGCTGGGCACGCTGAACTCGTCGTTGCGACTGACGTAGCAGCACGCGGATTAGATATCGAACACCTCTCGCACGTCGTTAATTTCGATGTACCTTCGGCCCCAGAGGCATACGTGCACCGGATTGGCCGGGTTGGTCGCGCTGGTCGAGAAGGCACAGCATTAACCATGTCCGAACCACGCGATCGTCGCCTGATGCTTAATATCGAACGCGTCACGAAGCAAAAGATTCCAGTCGGCAAGCTCCCCACTGCTGCTGACATTGATCTTAAAAAACGAGACGATACGAAGGCACGAGTACGCGCTGCTATGCAAGAGGCGGATCTTGAAAACTATCGTGGCCTAGTGGAAGCCATGACGGAAGATGGATCGGACTTAGTAAAAGTGGCATTAGCTGCTCTTAAATTGGTGCACGAGCAGAATGCAACACCGCAGAAGATGGTGAACTTTGCTCCGCCCGCGCCAGCCGAAAGACGTGAGCGCGAGCCACGGCGCGATGACCACCGCCGCAACGAAAGACGCGACGAACAACGGCGAGGGGACGAACGCGGCGGCAAACGTCCGCAGCGTCGAGGCGCTTACGCCGCTCGCCCTTAGATTTGATTAGAGGTTTGCCAACGCCAACGCGCGTGATAGGGTGCGGCCGCTATTGGCCGCACCGCCAAGGCAAGACCCCCAGCTCCGACAGGACTTAATCATGGAACGAAAAAGCACCTCGCGCGGCGGTCGCGTTGTTAACCTTCGCTCAATCGGTGGCGGTGAAAGCGGCGACAAGTCAGACGGGCCTAGCCAGGAGCTGATTGGAATCGCACTTGGATTCCGTCTAGTTTTTTCGAATGAGGCGGAAGTCTGGACAGTGCGCGGAATTCTGCGCGATGGGTCACCGTCCAGGGAAGATATCGGCGAGGTCAGCTTTATACTGATCCCGGGAGATGTCGAGCCAGCTACCGCGGTCACCGGATTTATCGCTCCACCCCCACCCTACGTTTTAGCGGTGCCGGAAGAGACTCTTTGGCAGCAATTAAGGGGCATGGTGGTACAGCTAGGCTACGATCTAGATGGCTTTTACGTATCCCTCGGTGTCGGCGGCAAAGCTAGATATTTTGAGGAATTCAGTCGCAACTGACAATTGTAGGTAGCGCAAGAGCGCTGCCAGAATTCGCTTTGTGGTTACGGATCGCAGCTCCGATAAGCTGCGAATCACTTTAGAAGAAACACTGCCCCTGGCCTCGATAAGTTGGCACGACAGCTTCAATCTTACCACCCCGGACTAGATGCAAGCTGTTGAAGCGCTCACACAATTCACCAGCCTTAGCATGACGAAAAAATACCGGATCTCCGATTTTCAGCGTCAGGTCACTAGTTATCGATGTCTGCACTTCACCCGCCCCAAGCAGCTTCATAAGCTTAATCCCAGTTGGCAAATAGGGTGTAGGCTGCTTGTCGCTTGCAGTAGGGCCTGATGCTATATAACCGCCACCAGCGCAAGCATAAATCCCTGGTCTAGCAGCCCTTACTACGGGCAGAGCAAAACCAGCTGCCGGCAAATGCTTGAAGTTAGAATAGTGATCAAAAAGCCCGGGAGCATAAAGCCCTGAACCGACGGTTAATTCTGTAACCGAGGAATCTTGGCTAGTACTTTCAATACTGCCAGTGCCACCGCCGTTTACAAAGCGCAAGTTATAACCCAGATTATGTAGCGCCCCCACCAAGCCCTGACGCCTGGGAAAACTCTCTCTCTTCGCAATCCACTTCAGGATTCGCAGCAAAATGTTCTGTAATGGAGACCCCGGCAGATCATCAGCGACGCCCGCCAACTGAGCCTCATAGCCCATCACTCCCTCTAGGCGCACATGTGGCAAGCTTCGCATTGCCATCAGCAAGGGCTCGGCGTCGCGGAAGTTCGTAATGGGCGACCGGAAGACACCAAAATGCAACCCAGGAAAAGAGGTGGAAAGGTCAATATCCAAACACACCGGTGCGACCACGCCCGCCGCAGCTGCCATTGCCTCTAATATCTGTACGTGATCGACATGGTCGACCATGAAGCAAATCGATCGCCCAGCCTTTAAAGCCTGCATACAAAGGCTGATTTCTGTGGTCTCCATGGTTGGATAACCCAACAGCACATCATCAAAACCCTGATCGATCAAAAACGCAGCTTCTCCAGGAGAGAAGGCCATCACTCCACGAAAGGAAGGAAAGTTATCGAGTAAATATCTAATGACCCAAGCGCAGCGCAAAGACTTAGTCGCTAACCGCATGGGCAAGGCCCCGGCACGCTCAGATAGTGATTTCGCGTTGGCGTCGAGAAGGTCGAGGTCAACAAAGGCAAGTGGGAGCCGCTCTTTTCGAAACGTCTGCCTGTAGTATTCGTAGTCACGATTCAACATTCTAATCGTATAGCGCAAAAGCGGCCCAGGGTCAAAACGACTGCAGTCCAACATAGACTAGCACCGCAGAAAGTCGGGCTACTTCTTTACGGCATTCAGAATTGGAGTCATGATTGGCTCAACGCTGGCCCCATCCTGCATACTCGCACAGGTCGGCTCACTGCCAGGCATGACCTCGACATGCAAAGTACAGCTATTTACGCTTTCCGTTGTAGCCACAAAGTCCAGCGCCACTCTCCCGTAGCTACCGCCGACAAAATATCGTGTAGCCCAATCTAGCGTCGGTAGCCCTTGATTCTGCGCCAAAGGCAACCCCCTTACGTTAGTCCAAAACCATTGACCTACATCGTTATCAACCTGCTGCACCAAGTCATCTGCGAATGATAGCCCGCCCACTTGACCAAATGTATCCCTGACACCAAAACCATCCTCGCCCATAGAACCGGCACAATGTCCCTCTGGATTGCGGAACTTCCGATGCTGACAATCACCACTCGCCCTCAATCGCCCAGATAACCCAACCAGCTGCGGCCAAAGCTTCAGGAAGCCGCGGTACTGGACTTGTGTCAGCACATGCTCCGTTGATAAAAAGACTCGATAATGACAATTAGATGGCTGAATAACATCTGCGCTGCAGACCACTTGCGTCAATTGCGGAGCAAGCGACTCGCTGGACCCTAGTTCAAAACGAGGACCTTCACCTGGGCGGGATAAAATCTGTACGCCGTAGGCCATCGGTTTCCACTGTTTAGTGAATACAGTATCAGCGCGGATAGAACGCACATACTGTACGTGATGTCTTAAAACATCGCCGAGTGCAGCACTGCTCGCCACTGTGGTCTCTTTTGTTTTAACGCTGAGTTCGCCGGATTCTCCTATAACCGCTACCGGCACGCTGGAGGTGTTAGCATTTGAAGCTTCGGTAGGTTTCGGCCAAGCCTTGGGGTCTGGGGGAGGATTCCACGGCCTAATGACCACCGACTCGGGACTCAATTTCCACGCTCCAAAACTATAAGTCACCGAGACATTTGGATTGACCTCGCGACAGCCCAACCCACTTCCACGACGATGGTCGCTGCTTAAGAGTTGGGTTAACTTCGGACCATCTCCCTCAATTTGCGAGTACCAAGGATGTCCGCAGCTATTAAATGGTAACTCGTACCCCAAAATATCGGCCACATTCACAAGGCCGATATGGTCATGTTTGTCACTCAGGTCAGGATTAAGACCCATAATTTTCTTAGAAATATTGAAAAGCGCCTGACTCTCATCAAGCACCAAAGAATAATCCCCCCTCTCAGTACCGCTTAGGTTTAAGGCTGAGCCATTCTGGGCTCCCCCCAAGGCTAAGTTGCTTTGGTTACTAGAAGAAGGTCGCGGCTTACAGCCAACCAAAGAGATAAATACCACAGCAGTCGCACAGACAAGAGGCTGACGGTAATCGCATCGGAATAAAAAATAATTGTAATGCATAGCTACCAGTATATCGCAAGAACATGCGCAACTGGTAGCAAGCCTAATCAGCGCCTAGGCACCAACGTCTGGACTATTTAAATCAAATCGCAACGAAGGCACGGGACACTAGTCAAAGCCACCCGCGTTCGCGAGCGTACTTCTCACTGACTACATAAAACGATTCGCCTGAGTTCAGAATCTGAGCTGTAAAAGCATGCTCGCTACCACATGCCGCGATCTGCGCATCAAAGGCCATGCGCCGACCATCAGACCTGACCCTCACAACTAGGCGCAGATCTTCCTCGTTGGCAAACTGGGCCCTCAAGGCGGCAACTTCATTGTCCGGGGCGACCATGATGAATTTTCTGACGCCACATTCATCATCGCACGAGCGGTAGATTGTATGAAGGATGATGATGCCTCCATTTTCAATTCCAACATCAGTAAATGTTGTCGGAACTTCAACAAGCTCATCATTTACGGTTGCCAAAGCAACCTTAGCACTGGCCAACATCAAGAAGATCGAGGTTGCGATGCTAGCAACCGATGCAAACTTCCTACTCATGCATCGCTCCTGTCGCGGTTCAATGGGGTCCTGTCATAGATATTCATCATCATGTCAACAAATAGCGGAATATCGCCGCTATTCCGGGGATCATCCTTCAAGTCAATGACATCTCTTATAGCAGAAGAAAGGATGTCATGAATGCGTTCAAGCGTCCTCTGATCAATAGACGCGGTTGCATGGAACAGGCGAGCTGCCTTGGTACCGATCAAACTGCGATCGAAGTGGTCCGCTGATAACTTCATCTGCGCCAACGCCATATCACAATCGCTGGAAAGCATGGCTGGCAAACGATAGATGGTGTCTTTGCCAACCCGTTCGACCTGCATAACCTCATGCTCAACCAGCTCATCCAAAGCCTCGACCCCACGCTCGCCAGCAATACGCTGGACGGTTTCACGAGTCGTACCCCTGTCATTGTGTGCCAGATTAAGGATGTAGTTATGGGGATCGCGAACATAAAAAGCCTTGAGCGCTTCTTGTCGGGGCGAGTTTGACGCAAACGCCCCAGCCTGTAAGCCACTGACGTTCACAACTATCTCTGGATAGTACCGACGGATAAATTCCAGCTTCTCCTCGTTATTGAGGGCAACATCGACAATTTTGAGCACAGGCTCAGCAGTCGGGTTACCCTCCCTCTGATACAATCGGCGCAGAGTGGTATAGCTGACACCCGAGGCTCTTGACAAGGTCGCTAGTGAGCGGTTGCGATGACCGTTAAGATAACGATCAATAACATTCCTTAGATTGTCGGAAAGTTCCCCCGTGCTCGTCACGGTGCCCTCATTAGTGTATTGGAATGTCCTCAGTTAGTTTCACTACCATAAAACCAAATCTTTACTCAAGTCACCAAAATACTGAGGCTCGCCTCAGAAAATCACCAACTTGGCGTTTTTAACCGTGGTGGCGTTACTTTAACACCATGGCGGATAATCGCCATGGGAACTAAGCACGCTCCTTGACCACCCGCCTCCCGACATGGCAAGTCTTTAAAAGCACATGTTTTACACATGAAATGACTTACGGAATGTACGTGGACACCCTGGATTTACACACCCTCAAGATGTTTCTGCCACCTGCGCTTCCATGCTCGAAGCGTTGACCAACCCGTTGCGGGATGGTTCTTGTCTCACTCCGCCTTTTCGTTCTGCGTTAGCGACGATTTTGCCGCCGCCTCCTCCAGGGTTCCACGTCAAACCTCAATTGCGGTCAGCCTCAAGCCGCTCCAAGGTCCGAATCCGCTCTTGGTCAGTCGCAGTAATGGTAAGGCCTATATCGAACAATAAATCGTCTGCCCCCGGCTTCAGTCCCAGCGCCAAATCGAAGGGTAGGGCCAACTCTGCCATGTGCTCTCTATCTCCAAGCTGAAGATCAGAAACCACCTCAGTCAGTATAGTTGCCAGTAGACCCGCACCCAATGCGCCCAAAGCTCTGTGATGAACCGTCCAACGGCGCAGCGCATACTTCTGGAGCTTGAATAAAAATCCAAACACTATCAGGCCGTAGCTGAGATGGCGCAAGTAACCAGCGCCCACCAAGTTATGAAGATTGAAAATCAACATGGGCATGAAGACGCTAGTAGCTTTTGCCGTAGCAAAGGTAAAGGTGATTAAAAGCAACACATTATAGAAATGAAATTGCTTCACATTTAGTTTGCAGAACAAGGAGACGACAAAAGCCGCAGCTACTGTAGCCAACCAAATGAGCACTGCCTTACCTAATAAGGAACCAAAGCGTTCGGGGGGCCAGTACAGCTGATACTGATCTACAGCGGGTACCAATCCAGCAATTAATAGCGCCAGTAGTAGTCCGATTACAATTTTTGCAGTAACCCACCTCGTGTTTTCACTATGCTCATGCGGCAGCAGACGATTTGCATGGGTGCGCTCCGGTAAATCTTTGGTGATAAAATCGAGGCGCACATCTCCCAAGTAAACCGTTTCAAGTGCGGCCAATGCAACTTCGCGAACTCGCTCACCACGCAGCCAGATACCATTTGTACTATGCATATCTCGAAGCAAGTAACCATCGACTGTTGCATGAACTTCGGCGTGACGAGCCGAGACACTCGGATCATCGATCCGCACTCCACAGTGCATGGATCGACCGATAACACATGGAAAAATCTCAATCCGAGATATTTCAAGGCGCTCGGGCTCATGAACTTTAACCAAGATCATCGGGACTCCGGCCGAATGCTATTTATTAATGTCCGTAAGATTGCGAGCACATTGTGCGAGGAAAAACCGAGAAAGCTCCCGGCGAGCATAAATGCTTTTTGCCCTTCATTTATCGTAGCCAACTCGAATTCCAGGTTATAGGACTCTGCGTATGGAATATAGCTATTCACGCAATAATGTACTCGCATGGGCACTTTGTAAGTATTGAGCAAATCAAGCTGATGACATTTAATTTTAGTCGTAAATTTATCCACAGATTCAGTTAGATTAAAGGCAAAATCATCCAAGGATTCGTTAATGTAATGCACGAACTGCAGCTTATTTAATAACCGGTTCTCTACAGCTTGGTATTTAAGACGAAAAGTCCCAGTATCCAAATATCGACGAATCGAAGTCGCTCCAGACAAGTAGCATTGCTCACTGATAATTAAAGTCTCATCACGCGGCCCACTCTCTTGTGAGTGCCAACACTTAACCATCTGATTAGGCTTAAGTACCTGCCACCCTCCGATGTTAATGTTACTGCTCCCACCCTTTAAAAAAGTCGCTGTAAGCTGCTCCTGAACTTGCTCAATTTGACCACGCATCTCTTCATCAAATGTTGCATGATCCTCAGGGCGACTAAAAATCACAGGCTTTTTCTTCATCAAGGATCGAAGTAGATCCTGCGGCACAGCAAATGCAAGACTCTGTGAATCGGTTCGCAATGAAACATTAACGCCAATTACCTCACCAAGTTCATTTATAGTAGGACCACCACTCATTCCAGGGTTTAACGGAATGGACATCTGAATTTTGCGGTATGGGCCAGCAGTCATTAAACCGTTAAAATTCCCTTCGCTAACCGCCTTGTTCAGATCTTCAGGCCAGCCAATTGAATAAATTTTGTCGCCAGCATCTGGGAGTCCTGAAGCCAGCCGAACCGCTTTAGAGAATATCTTGTCTACTCGCACTATCGCGATATCATTGACTGCATCGAAGGCCACTACCTCAGCCGGAATTATGTGATCACCATCGAGAAGGAAGAGATGGTACTTTTCCGGATCATGAAGCGCAAATGCGACAACGTGAAAATTAGTCGCCAAAAGCCCTGCCGTGGCGATCACAAAACAAGAGCCATAGGCAGCCTTGGGCGCAGTTGAGTCAGTGGCGATTTTAATTTGGTAGACCTCATTAAAAACGCTGGCGACAAGTTTACTATTGGCGGGTAATGTTTCGGCGCTCGCTAAGCCAGTGGCTATAAAAGAACAGGTCAAAAGGTTGAAGGTGAACACTATGAGCTGGGATAGTTCTAGAAAAAGGCGCGCCACTAAGGGGCCTCCAAGAGCAATTCAGATCAAAAGATCACGGCGAGATTGCCAAAGTTCATTCTTTATTCTAGCAGAATTCTTAACTTTCTTTTGCCGTTTAATACCTGCAACTTTTAAAACACTTTCAATATTGCCTGATCATCTGAGGAGTTTGAAATGGCCGATGGCCTGTTCCCATTCAGTCGCGGCACGGTTACCTTAGACATGATGCCTGTTGCCATGCTGGTGACAGTACCCCTACTATCGCTAAGCATTTACCTTGTCAGGTTTCGGCACAAGTACCGAACTCATGCATGGATGCAAGGATCAATAGCTGCACTATTGATGGTAGCCATAATATTCTTTGAAATCGACGTTCGGCTAAATGACTGGCGGCGTTTGGCGATACCTTCACCATATTATGAAAGTTGGTTATTTCCAGAGCTTTATCTACATCTATTGTTCGCGGTAACAGCGACATTACTGTGGGCCTACATGATCGGAACAGTGATAAAAAATCGCCCTATTCCTGGCTCACGAAACTCATCCACTGCACGGCACCGCTACGTAGGCATGGCCACTGCCACACTCACCATTGCAACCGCCATAAGTGGATGTGCCTTCTACTGGATGGCTTTTATCGCTTGTTAAATGCTAATCGTCGCATTACTTGTGCCATAGCTACCAATTTGTTTATGATTAACAAATATATATTTAGCGCGACAGCCCTAAAGGAGTGCTCCATGAGGTTCACAAAAGCATTGTTGCTACTTGCAGCATTTGCAATGGTCCCCGCCTGTGTCACGAAGAAAAAAGGCGGCGATGACGATGAAGATGAAGCGGGGGAAGAAGCCGCAACAGAAGAGGGAAAGGGCGAGGAAAAGACAGAAAACACATCGACGGCAGAACAACCACCCATGGTGCCGCCACCACCAGCCGTACCAGTAGTAACACCCCCTCCTCCACCAGCTGTAACTTTTCAACCGCCTCAAGCAACAAGAGCAGTGCCGTTGCCAGCACCATTGCCAACCCCTAAGCCCGCAGTGCAAGTGACGCCACCAGCTTTCAGGCCCGCAGTAGTCCCAGCGCCAGTTGCAGCCGCACCTGCTGTAGCAGCCCAGGCACCAACTCGCGCGGTAGCCCCTGCCACGGCTCAAGCACCCGTGACAGCCACCACGAGCTCGCCCCCAACAACTGCACCAGCCGTCAACGCCCCAGCAGAAGTTTATCCAGGATTCGACGGACCCAGAGTCATCAGATACGTCAAAGTTGTCGCTATCAAAGTGCGCTCCGCTCCATCGAAGGAAGCGCCCGTCGTAGGCTGGGTTGCACAGGGCGATAAAATTGAAGTCGTGGTCAATGGTGATTGGGCCAAATTAACAGCATCGGGCCAATACTTATCGACCAAATATCTGGTAACGAAGCCCCCCCAAACTAAATGATCGTGGTTAACTTCTTAAAGCTAGCGCGCAGCGGAAATCATTACTTCGAGACGCGATAATGCCGTAGAAAGCGTCTCGAGTTGTGGGCCAAAAGAAAATCGAACATAATTTCTAAACCGGGAAGCGCCACCCTTGCGGCGTTTCCCGGGGTTAACGTCAAAAAACTCGCCCGGCACGGTGATAATCTTTTGCTCAAGTGCGGCTCGAAAGAAACTCATACCGTCGTTTAGGCCAGCTGGCAAATTCGCAACCGACCCCCAAGCATAAAAAGTCCCTTCAGGTGCTCGTCCTATGTCGATGCCCAAATTCGCTAGGCGTGGCAATATGAAGTCGCGTTTGCCTCGGAATGTAGACTGAATCGCCTGCGTTTCGGCTTTCACTATGTCCGTGGTCAGGAGTTGCAGTGCTGCTCGTTGTAGCGGCTTTGATCCACCGCCATCGAGAAAAGATCCAGCGCTACCTAGCGCCTCGATCACCGGCTTCGGACCAACAGCCCAAGATACGCGCCAGCCCGGATAACGCCAATTCTTCGTAAATCCATCAAAAATAAGCACTGGATCCCTATCAACATCCTCAACGTATCTAGCAGCAGTGGCAATATAGGCTTCTTCCGGGGATTTCCGATAAACATAATGCGAATAGAATTCATCTATTAGTAGTGTGCAATCAAGCTCACGAGCTAGCCCCACCCAATCTGCCATTGATTGACCGTCTACCAACTTTCCGGTCGGATTGCATGGGTTGGAAAATAAAAGTGCTGAAAGTCCCCGCCCAAGGATCTCGCGACGCAGGTCCGTCAGGGAAAAACTGTACTCATTTTCCCCCTCCAGCAGGATGGGAATTGCTGTGAATGCCTTGAAAATATCAAGGAGCTCCTCATAGGCAGTATAATCCGGCAAAAAGTGCCCAAGATTTACCTGCCCTAAACTCGCTGCTGCCCGAGTTAAAAGAGTTCTCCCCCCACCCGCAACGCACACATTTTCTGCGCTGTACTGCGATTTCATTCCCCGTCGAAACATTTGATTATAGAGCGAGGCAATCGCCTCTCTAACTTCCCATAAGCCAACCGTAGGTGCATACTCTTGGTCATCAGGGCGTATTGAGATCTCGTGAATCCTTGCAGCTGCATTTGCCAGCGCTCCGGTCTCCGGTTGACCCTGGCCCAAATTGCACCACTCGGGATTTTCCGGACGAAAACCGAGTCTCTGCGCCTCGGTAGTTACATAGATAACGCCAGTCCGTGGCACTGGTCTAAAAGCTGCTGGTGTAGTGATCCCGTGCATGCTGCGAAAATCCCTAACTTTAAGTTGGCTGGAGGTAGTTCCCCTAAACCTTATTCTAACACCAAATTAATTAGATTCAGAATCCGACCGATAACTTCTAAGCGTTGTAATGAATTGAGTATAGCCTGTGGTAACGCTTGCGATAGGCAGACCTTGGGGGTAGCCAACATGAAGTCAAGAAAACTGGTGGGCACCCTAATAGGCTTTTTGCTGCTCACATCCTGCGTGACATTTAGCGGAATCCGTCAAGCAGAGCAGCCATTTGCTAACGATACTGAGTTTAGAGATTGGTTTGCTTTTTACTATCAGCATCCGCAACCCGATCGCATCACAGTCGCTTTGAAATTCATGGGAAGCCACCGATACCTAGACGAAAAGTCAAATAAATACAAAGATATGCCACTCATCGCCAGCGTCTTTTTAGGACGCATTTTTGCAACAAATGAAGATAGCCTATCCACCTGGGTGCCTAGTTGGCAGAGTTTAAATGAAGTCGAGTGGTATGTAGTTTTAGTGGCACTTCACATGGCTGAGCACGAAAACGCCAAAAAAATATTAGCGGCAAATTTAACAAAAGTTGATGACGAACACCAAAGGCGCCTAACCAGAATTATGAAAACTGATTCTTCTAGCTTCGATCCTTTAGCAGCAGACATTGTCACCAGCCGACAAATCAATCTCCTCTGGTCAGCATTTAGCGCTACTGGGGACATCAGATACGTAAAAAAAGTCATCACTCAAATTCATCACTTTGGTGATGAAGAAGATAATGAGCGCCAGATCGGGGAGGCCGCATTGATGAGTTTAGCAAATAATGCAGTACAACATGAGGCGGTAGGCAAACTATGTCTTGAAGAGCAAAGACTAAACGACGACGCCAAGACGCGACTTCTCTTAGAGGCTATGATCACAGCAATTGTAAAGCTCGATGACCACGCCGATCCTCGTTCACTCAGCCATTAAGGAGATGGCTATGCTAATTCAAAACATCCGAAATCAATGCAGCCGAAATCGAACCATTGCTCTGATATTTTGTTTCTTAACTTCATCTCATATTGCGAATGCCAGCGCTCCGTCCTCCGAATCAAGCGAACCACTCGATTACGCAACTATGACCCATGAGATTACTATCGAAATGTTACGCGCAGGAACCGAAAGCGGCGCCAAACAGAATGAATTTCAGTTCATCGTCACAGGTTACGGTCTAATAAATTCGCCTGAAGAGAAATCCCTCGATTTAGCGAAGCGAAAAAAAGTGACGATTGAACTAGGGCGCTTTGGCGAAACCAAAATAGATGCACTCGCAATTTGGCGCGCAGACGACAAAGCGAAGGACTTTAAACAGTTTCATGTCGACGGCAAGGCTATTCGCGACCTAGTGGCCAAATCTATGAACGAACTAAAGATCCCCGAAAAGGAAGTCATCATTCAAGCTGATGTCAGTTTGATTGCTAAGAAGAAAAAATACTTCCTACTTCCCGACGAGCAGATTGTCGCAACTATTTCCTATCTCCCTTTAAGTGATGGATCTGCCGCGGAGCCACAGAAGTCTTATGTACTAACTGACGACAAAGGCGCTTACGTGAAACTGTCTGTCCGGTATAAGAAAGAGCCGAACAAAAAGGACCAAAAAACTACAAACAATAGTAAATAAAACGCCCTCCGCACAAATTAAGTACGGGGGGCGACTTATCTATTTAGATCAGACCAAAGCTCGAACAATTAGTTCAATTTTGGGCTTCGCTGCACAGCAGCTGTTTACTTCATAGAGTGATGAAATAGCATTTCACGATACTTCGGCAGAGTCCAAAGCTCATCCGCAACCTCTTGCTCGGCACGATCGGCAGCGGCGCGCAGCTTATCTGCTGTAGGCCTGCAATCACGGACTAACATAGCTACCTTAGCGACCTCATCGTGAGTCTCGCCTAATTTATCAAGCGATTTCTTCAACGAATCACAATGCGATAACAAATCAGCAAAGGTCGATTCAAGAATAGCAGTGCGGCGTCCGAGAGCAGACTTCAAACTATCGTTCTTGACATCCCGCTGAACGGCATAGGTGCGTTCCAGTTGCTTCTCGATAGCTGGGACAACGTACTCATTGACCAAAGCGACCGTGGTATCGAGCTCGACTTCCATAGATTTAACGTAGCGCTCCATTTGTACGTTGTATCTCGAAAGGATTTCCTCGCGGCTCAAAACCTTAGTTGAAATCAAAAACTCAGTAGCCTTTTCGTCATTCCACACTGCAAATGCATCAGCTGCTGAGTCAATAATCGGCAAGTGACGTCGCTTAGCCTCTTCGCGCCACTCAGCGGAATAGTTATTACCCGAGAACAGAATGGCACTATTCTCATTGATCAGGTCGCGCACCAACGTAATTACCGCTTCATCACGACTTGGTGTCTTAGCCAAAATCACTTTAAGACGAGCCGATGCCTCAGCGAGCGTGTCTGAAACCGCAGCATTTAGCACCGACATAGGCACAGCCACATTGGCTGAAGCACCAACCGCACGGAACTCAAACTTATTGCCGGTAAAGGCAAAAGGGCTAGTACGGTTACGATCGGTGTAATCCTTAGAGATATCCGGAATGTGGCTGACGCCTAAATTGATAATCTCTCGCTCAGAGCCACGAGCCGCCTCTCCGCGAGCGATTGTCTCAAAGATCTTTTCAAGCATGGAGCCCAAGAAGATAGAAATAATTGTCGGTGGCGCTTCATTGCCCCCTAGACGCAAATCATTGCCAGGACTCATGATCGATGAAGCAAGTATGCCTGCGTGCTTATGCACGGCCCGAATAACAACCGCTGCGACGGCCAAAAAACGCAAATTTTGATGCGGTGTATGGCCCGGATCTAACAGGTTTTCACCCTTGTCATTCGACATGGACCAGTTGCAATGCTTGCCACTGCCGTTAATCGCGGCGAACGGTTTTTCATGGAGAAGGCACATGAAGTTATGACGGGCAGCAACCCGCTTCATGGTCTCCATCGCTAAGGTGTTGTGGTCCGAAGCAATCGACATGCTTTCGAAGATCGGCGCCATCTCAAACTGGCTCGGCGCTACTTCGTTGTGCCGTGTCTTCACAGGCACCCCAAGACGGTAAAGTTCGCGCTCCAGATCTTCCATGAATGAGATTACGCGGGTGGGGATCGAACCAAAGTAGTGATCCTCTAGCTTTTGGCCTCGAGCTGTAGGCGCTCCTAATAATGTCCGCCCGGTCATCATCAGGTCCGGGCGTCTTGCAGCAACTTCCCGATCAACCAGGAAATACTCCTGCTCTGCCCCAAGTGTCGCCATTACTGACTTGACGTCGACATCTCCCAGGAGTTTTAGGAACGCACACGCTTCCTGCGACAAGGTCTGTACGGAGCGCAAAAGTGGGGTTTTATTATCAAGCGCCTGACCATGGTATCCAAAGAATACGGTAGGAATACAAAGAGTCTTCGCACCAACCGCGTTTTCTACAATAAATAATGGCGAGGTGGGATCCCATGCGGTGTATCCGCGCGCTTCAAAAGTTGATCTCATCCCTCCAGAGGGGAAACTCGATGCATCGGGCTCGCCTTGGATAAGCATGCTACCGGTGAAGCGCTCGATTACTTTTAATTCAGAGTGATTGGCATGCTGGATCGAGATGAATGAATCATGCTTTTCGGCAGTGAGACCTGTCATCGGCTGAAACCAGTGGCAAAAGTGAGTAGCACCCTTCCGGATGGCCCAGTCCATAATCGCCTTAGCAATGGCATCGGCTGTATCTTTTGAAAGCTTACGCCCATGCTCCAAAGTCTTGATCAGCTCATTGAAGGCCTCACGCGGCAAACGCTCGCGCATCTCACCTAAGCCAAAGGTAAGCTCGCCAAAATACTCTGAAATCGGCTGAGCCGGGGTATCCCGGCCGATAGCTAAAGACGAAAACTGGCTAATATTATCAGCTGACATAACGCGGTCTCCTTAATCTTCCTGAATCAAACGCTGACTCTAAGAAACACAAACCAAATGGTACTCCGAGAATTTCATTAAACCCAACTCCACGGAGAACCAGCTGGCGGATTATGTCGACAAGGACAAGCAAAAGGCAAGCAAGATCAGGAGCTATTGCATCTAAAAGAGAAAAGGCGCTCTCCCTGCGGAGTGCGCCTCGATTGTTTATTTCAAATTAAATTACCAGCGATTACCGCCGCGATCACCGCCGCCGCCGTAACCACCGCCGCCGCCGTAACCACCGCCGCCGCCGTAACCACCGCCGCCGCCGTAACCACCGCCGCGATCACCGCCACCGTAGCCACCACCGCCGCCGCCGCCGCCGTAACCGCCGCCACTACTACGCCCACCGCCGCCGCCGCCGCTACGAGCAGGACGCTCTTGAGCTTCGTTGACCTTAATCGTACGGCCATCTAACTCTTTGCCATCCATTTCAGACAAGGCTGAAGCTGCATCACTGTCAGACTCAAACGTGACAAATCCGAATCCACGGGAGCGACCGGTTTCACGATCTGTAATGACCTTAGCTTCGCTGACATGACCAAATTTTTCGAACGCCTGGCGCAGACTTTCGTCATCTGATCCCCAGCTCAAACCACCTACAAAAAGCTTCTTAGACATCCTGACTCGCTCCTCTTATCGGCACAGTCCGCGACCGTGCACTCCTCTGACATCCCGACCCCTTCAGCAATCTGCTGTGGGTACCCGGTGGTGGCCCCGATGACCTCCAACTTACCGGATATATGATTATCTTATAAAATGTAACTTAATTTACCAACCAGCTGCGATACCATAAAATCTTTGGCCAAAATGCCAACCTGCCACCCTGTGGCTGGGTCCCTCATTCTGATTTTTTTGCCAATCTTTTCTGCTTCATACGAAATAAACAGAATGGCCACACTATCTCACCGTAATAGACTTCGCGTTAACAAACTCCCGAAGTCCATGTAGCGACAACTCCTTACCGTACCCAGAATTACCAATACCCCCAAACGGCAACCGCGGATCCGAGACCACCATGTCATTTACCGCGACCAATCCCGCAGCAATTTCGGACCGCGCGAGATACTCTGCTCGCTCGCAATCACTGCTAAAAATTGCACAACCAAGGCCAAAATTCGTGTTAGCTGCCAAGGCTAGGGCTTGCCGTTCGTTTTTGGCGCTGATGATTGGCGCCACTGGTCCGAACACCTCTTCATGAAAGACCGGCATCTCCGGATTAACATTCACAAGGATAGTCGGTGGGTAAAAATACCCAGGCCCGTCAACACGCTGGCCACCGAGAAGTACACGAGCACCTAAAGACACACTAGCTTTTACCTGCCGATCGATCGCTTCGACTATTGATAGCTTTGCTAAAGGACCAATATCGTGAGCCTTGTCGCGGGGATCTCCTACCCGACGCGCCCGCGCTTGCTGAAGGAACGCTTCGAGAAATGAGTCATAAACCAACTCATCTACAATAAATCGCTTAGCTGCAACACAGCTTTGACCGTTGTTTATAAAACGCGATTGCGCGCAAATTTTGGCTGCCTGCATCACATCAGCATCACGCAAAACTATATATGGATCGCTGCCACCAAGTTCGAGCACAGTTTTCTTAAGATACTTACCGGCGAGCGCTGCTACAGAGCTTCCGGCTCGCTCACTACCGGTCAGACTGACTGCACGAATACGCTGGTCAGCTATCACCGGCTCAATGCCCTTATGGTCTACAAATAGTGTTGTAAAGACTCCTTCCGGCAGTCCAGCCTCTCTCCACAACTCAGCTAGGATTAGCGCCACACCCGCACTATTATCAGCATGTTTCAGGAGGACCGTGTTACCGGCGGCAATTGCAGGTGCCGCGCAGCGGATAACCTGCCAAAAGGGGAAATTCCACGGCATGATCGCAAGAATCGGCCCCAGTGCTTGATAGGCCACGTAACTCTTCGCATGCCCGGTAGACACCACGTCATCAGCCAACATACTTGCGGCATGTTCTGCATAATACAAACAGGCTGTTGCACACTTTTCTAATTCTGCTTCAGCCTGAAGAATGGGTTTGCCCATCTCATCGGTCACAAGTTCGGCAAGAGCCTCTTTTTTTTGTATTAGCAACTGGGCTAACTTACGCAGAGCCTCCGCACGCGTGGTGATCGGCGCGCGAGACCAGTGCTGAAAAGCTCGCGATGAGGCCACGAGGGCCGCCTCAATTTGCTCTGGAGCCAAGTACTCATAACGCCGAATTTCTTGAGCATTCTTGGGATTTATCGTGGAAAAACCAGACATTAGATCATACCTCCGCGATAAAGATTAAATTCTTTCCACCGAACAGTGTCCTGGCGGAGTCAATGTTTTAACAGCTGTGGGGGTTTCGGCTATGAGTTTAGGCTTGGATTCGGCAACGATTAAGAAATTGATGTGGTCTCTTTCCTGCGGGATGTTGCTAAGTGTCTCGGGTTTTGGCACCTCCGGATGCTTTGGCACCGGTGGCAAAAAAGACAAAACCGAAGAAGTTAGCGAAGAAGAAGACGGCGGCAAAATGGACGACACTGGTAAGAAAAAAGGTAAAAAGAAAGCCGCCAAGAAAAAAGGTAAAAAGAAGGCTGATCCAGGCAAAGGCAGCACTGAAAGCACCCCACCGGCCGAAGGGGACGTGGCGGAGTAATGACCTGCCCCAGATGCATCATCGGAAGCAGAGGGTCGAGCAGGTCTGAATAAGCCTATAATTCACAGCAAAT
>CAIWTN010000015.1 GCA_903915625.1 uncultured Pseudomonadota bacterium
CCACAAGTAAATGATTTAACTTATATTTTTTATTTTGCTAAAGAAAATCGGTGGCCGCCCGATACGGGGGTAGGAGACGGCATGCTTTTAGTAAGTTGCCTAATGTCCTTAAGGGAATCCCAAGGAGTCAACGATGCGTCAGAGCAACCGCAGCCTTCGTGCCAATCCAGCCTGGATTCGCGCTCCTCGCGTAAACATCGACCTAATGGTGCAATCTAAAACCATTGGCACCAACACAGATTATAGTTTGTACACGGAAGATGTGTCACGATCTGGAATCCTTCTGGTGTGGGAACGCGAGAGCCGTGTTCCGTTTATTGTGAACACGCTGATTGAGATGACTATCGATCCTACCGGCGAACACCTCGGAAAACCGGTAAATTGCTTAGGCAAGGTAGTCCGCAGAGAAGCAACAGGTGAAGCCGGCGGCCACGGGACACGACTTGGCATTCAGATAGTGCAGATGGAAAACCTAGATCTGAACGTCTGGGAAGGTTGCCTGAAAGAATTGGAGCAACGATTCGGCATCGAGCCAGAAACCACTACCAAAGCTGTAGCTTAACATTACCCCGCAATGCCGCGTCAGATGACCTGTGCCGCTTTGTCGTGATATGTTTTTGTAGCTAAGCAAGGTTTCACGACTTAATCAGTCTTGCACAGGTCGAATTTATGGCAATCAAAGACACCGCACCGGAAGCAACTGTACTAATCATCGGCGCAGGCAACATGGGCGCAGCATTAGCCAAGGGGCTGAGTGATAGCGGCTTTCGTGTAGCTATTCACGATATCCACAGCGGGAGAATGGCAGAGCTTGCGGACCGACATAAGATCCGCGCAGTCACAGATCCCGCTGCTGAGCTGGCTCACATTTCAGCTCTGATTTTCTGCGTCAAGCCGCAAGATCTGAGCACTGTAGCGACACCTCTTGCCGGCAAGATTTCAGCCGCCACATTGGTCATTAGTATTCTAGCTGGAACACCAATTACATCCGTTGAAGAAGCCTTGAATTTTAAAGGCGGTGTCGTACGGGCGATGCCTAATATAGCTGCGACCGTTCACGCAGCAGCCACTGCTATGAGTGCGAACGAAGCGTGCACTGATCAACAAAAGATTCTTGCTGAGCGCATATTTCGCGCTATTGGTGAGGCGGATTGGATCAAAGAATCTCTACTCGACGCCGTCACTGGCCTATCAGGAAGTGGACCAGCTTACCTCTACATGGTGATTGAGGCCCTCACCGACGGCGGTGTCAAGATGGGCATTCCTCGCGCCCTAGCGGCACGCCTAGCAACCCAGACGGTTTTGGGATCAGCATTGTTGGTCAAAGAAACTGGGCTGCATCCGGCTATCTTGCGCGACCAAGTCACGACCCCAGGCGGAACCACTATTAGTGCCATACACGAGTTAGAAGACCGCGGCCTGCGAGCCATGTTGATCAGTGCTGTTGAGACAGCAACTAAACGCTCAGCCGCCCTACGCAAGTAAGCGCAGGGCAGCTGAGGTGTTAGAAAATCTCAAAATATGCTTATTTAGCAGTCGCAACCGCCACAGGATCACGGTCCAGTATAATTAAAAGACTGCCGGTAGTTTCGGGAACAGGGCTCATCTTGATGTGGGCAACGGCTTGTTTGCCAGCTTCTACGATGACAATACCTTCGCCATGCTCAACAACTCTACCGGTATCGCTGTCAGTAAGGTCGATAGTGATTTGATAGGTGCCTACGTCAAGGTTGTCGATCTTAATTTCTTTGTCGGTGACGGGGAAAGAATAGTTCAAGGAACTGCTAGTTGTGCCCCAAACATCAGTGGTGGTCAGAGACGAATCCCCACTGTTTGAAGAGCTGTAGTAACCATCCAGTGGACTTACGCTATCACTGTGGTGACTCGGCATCAATTCTGGACGGCCTAAGTGCGGGGAGCCGCCACCACAAATCATCATTGGGCTACCTGGCTCGCATTTGATGACGAATATAGCACCAATTGCTGGACTTAGAGCCGCTGGACGCACGTCCCCCAGAGTTGGTACTGGGCGTGACGATGGAATAGCAATCGGCTGCGGTTGCGTAGGTTTTGGATCCACGACTACACTGGGAGTGCTAGGGATTGGCTCTTTCGGGCGCTGCGTCTCAACCAAGGTCCCGCATTTTTTTCTCGTTTGACCAGCCTTTGCCGCATCATGCCTAGTAATCATCAATGCCCGAGCATCCTTGCTGCTAGCTGTCATCATGCCTGGCTCTTCTACTTTCGCCAGTGTGACCTGCACAGTCGTCACTTCCGCCGACATAGAGTCTGGCAGCGTGAGTGCTAGGAATGATTTCTCCGACTTAATTCTTGTTTCGGACTCAGATGATTTTTTATTTTCATCGGCTTTCGCCTGATTATTTTCCGTGGAAAAACCTGCGCCACTATTGCGGCTGTCTACTTGCTTGGTGCTGCATGCTGCTAGCGTCAAAGCCAAGATCGAAACGAAAACGGGGCGATTCAAAATAGTCGTAGCAAAGATTGAATTCGACATGGTTTCTCATTCCTCTAAGTTGGTGGACACAGGCTCAAGCCGCAGTGTCTAAATCGAATCTTCTCTCGGAGATTTCCCCTTATCGGCTGAATTTGGGAAAAACTTTAGAGTGTCGGCATAAACCAAATGAAATCAGCACATAAGAATGGCTGCACAACCAATCAAGTGGCTAAATAAATATCCAATTGCAGAAGCTCCACTTGCCTAAGTGAGACAAGGAGCCAGCAATCGTTCTAGGTCAGCTACAGAAATGCCGCGAATCAAAATGCGCTTTTCCCGACTGGTTTGCCCGCTAATAAGCTCAATCTGACTACGCTTTAGGCCGAGAGCTTTTTGAATCACTTCGCAAATTGCCGCATTGGCCCGTCCATCTTCGGGCGGCGCCGACACGGCAATCTTTAACGCATCGCGAAATACTCCGTGAATTCCGATGCGGCGGGCGCCTGGCTGAGCTCGCACAGCCAACACGCAACCTTCTGGATGCGCCTTAATCATCACGAAGCTCGATAACTCCGCACTCTAAGATCAAGGTGCACCTAGCTCTTCTGAGCTTTCGTCATTGAAGTCCGATTCAGCGCCTTCCTCTAGTCGCCACTCTTCCGCAAGTAAGACGATTGCCTTCGGCGAATCAAGAGCCGGAACCAGGAGATCAAATAGACCTTCTGCAAAATTCAAATCGGCTTCGTCTTCAATCGTCGAGGATTTGTCCTCTACGACCACCCCTGTGACACCGCGGTGCAAAAGGAAGCTACGCGCAGTAGTTGCGTCTTCGTAGTTAGGATACGTCGCAATACGAATTAGATCCGGTGTGTGATCTTGGCTCATAAGTATCCTCCGCTGACTAATTCCAGACATACGCCCGGCATCCTGGAGGGTCAAGTCAGAAACTTAAAGCTGAGCTCATCAGCAACCAAATCGACATTTACTTCCCCGCCACCCGTGAGCTTGCCGAACAGTAATTCATCAGCAAGAGGTTTTTTTAACTTATCCTGAATCAGTCGATTCAGCGGCCTTGCGCCATAAGCTGGATCGTAGCCCTTTTGCGCCAAATAGCGCCGCGCCGACTCTGATATAGCCAACACGACGCGCTGTTTAGCCAGCCGCCTAGCTAGCTCAGCAACAAATTTGTCGACGACAAGGAGAATGATATCTTCGCTAAGTGGATTGAAAGAGATGATCGCATCGAGACGATTGCGGAACTCAGGACTAAACGTATCCTTGACCGCCTGGCTCTCACCCGAGCCCACACCAACCTCGCGCTTGAAGCCAATGGAACCATGGAGCAGTTCTCGCGCACCAGCATTCGTGGTCATAATGATGATCACGTTGCGAAAATCAGTTTCCCGACCGTTAGCGTCGGTAAGAGTACCGTGGTCCATCACTTGCAACAGGATATTTTGAATCTCAGGGTGAGCTTTTTCGATTTCATCGAGAAGCAGCACAGCATGGGGCGACTTATTAATCGCCTCTGTCAGCAGGCCACCCTGGTCAAATCCCACATAACCCGGGGGAGCTCCGATCAGCCGCGACACGGCATGGCGCTCCATGTATTCCGACATATCATAACGGACAAATTCAACGCCCATGATCGTTGCCAATTGCTTAGCAACTTCTGTTTTGCCTACCCCGGTCGGACCGGCAAAGAGAAAACTCCCGATGGGCTTTTCCTCGTCGCGTAGACCACTCCGAGCTAACTTAATTGCTGCGCTAAGGGCCTCGATAGCAAGATCCTGGCCAAACACCACTCTTTTTAATTCATCGGCTAAGTTCTTTAGACTTTCGCGGTCCGTTGCATTAACTTTTTGCGCTGGAATACGCGCCATTTTCGCGACGATCGCCTGGATATCGGTGGGTGTCACTCGGGGCGTTTTTCCGCTCTGACCTTTGCGTGGCTTAAGCGCAAAAGCTGCTCCCGCTTCATCAATCACATCAATTGCCGAATCTGGCAATTTGCGTTCACGTAAATGCCGCTGAGCTAACTCTGCCGCTGATCGTAGAGCTTCAGTTGTGTAGACTACATTATGATGTTCTTCGTATCTTGACTTTAAACCACGCAGTATCTTGATAGTGTCGTCGAGTGACGGCTCATCTACATCAATCTTCTGAAATCGCCTAGCCAAAGCATGATCGTTTTTAAAGTGCTGCCGATACTCTTTGTAGGTGGTCGAGCCAATGCAACGTAATTGACCAGATGACAATGCAGGTTTCAAGAGATTCGATGCATCAAGCGCGCCACCCGAGACCGATCCTGCGCCGATCACTGTATGAATCTCGTCGATAAAAAGGATCGCCTTTTTCCGCTTCGACAACGCCTTCATCAAATCTTTGAGACGTTGTTCAAAGTCACCGCGGAAGCGTGAGCCTGCTAAGAGAGATCCCATGTCCAGGGAGTAAATCTCTGCATCTTTAAGCGGCTCGGGAACTTTGCCATCCGCAATACGGAGTGCTAGACCTTCCGCAATAGCTGTCTTTCCTACACCAGCATCGCCAACATAAAGCGGATTATTTTTACGGCGACGGCACAGCACCTGGACTGTGCGCTCTAGTTCAGCCGCACGTCCAATCAAGGGATCAATTTTACCCGCCCTTGCACGCGCCACAAGATCCACTGTGTAGAGCTTGAGCGGCTCTTTGCCTTGCCGCCCCTCGCGAGCCTCTTCTTCCCCTACACTAGACTTTGCATCCTCTTCCTCGGATGGCTGGTCGTCATCGCCAGAAGGGAGACTTCGAGGGCCGCCATCGGCAGTGTCCTCATCGAAATCGACACCGGATTTCGCAACACCGTGCGCGATATAATTGAGCACATCAAAGCGTGTAATGTTTTGCTTCTTGAGAAAATAAACCGCAAACGACTCTCGTTCAGAAAAAATCGACACAAGTAGGTTGTCACCACCGATTTGATCTTTACCCGCAGCTCGAACATGCTGGGCGGCGCGCTGAATAACTCGCTGAAAAGCTAAAGTAGGCTGGGGCATCTGACCAGCACTCAAAAGTTCGCTCGTATAGTTTTCCACGAAGTAGTCTTCGATGTATTGACGAGTTACTTCGATATTGGCGCCACAAGCTCGCAATGCTTTTGCTGCCGAATCATTTAAAAGTAGTGCATAAAGTATATGTTCTACCGTGACAAATTCATGGCCACGGCGTGACGCCTCACTTACTGCCAAGTTGAGGCTTATTTCAAGCTCAGGACTAATCATGGGCATCTCCTCACGCACGCTCCAGCGTACACTGCAGCGGATACTCTTGTTCGCGCGCGGCCTCGGTCACCTGAGCGACTTTAGTCTCGGCGATCTCATAAGGATAGATACCACATAATCCCATTCCTTTGTGATGTACTGCCAACATGATTTCTGTCGCCTGCGCATGCGATTTATTAAAAAATCTCATTAGAACATCGACGACGAATTCCATTGGGGTATAGTCATCATTGTGTAACAGGACTTTGAATAGGCTGGGGCGCTGAACTCGCGTGTCCCGCTCTGCCAATACCCCACCTTGACCGCCCTGATCATCCTGCTCCATGTGGTCCTTTCGCATGCTAAAGACGTTAGGTTAGTTCTACCTATGCGAAGGGCCTCACTCAAGCCGGATAACGACACGGCGATTAATTGCTCTAGCTTTCTTCAGCGCCTCACCGCTGAGGCCCTTGACGGGAACCTTGGGTTTGGTCTGGGCGTAAGCATGAACAGTCATGCGATTCTCAGTGACTCCGCGGGCCTTAAAGGTATTCACCAAGGCAATTCCGCGCGCTGAGCTGAGCTCCCAGTTTGACTGATACTTGCCCTTTCCCACTGGCAGGTCGTCGGTATGCCCCTCGAAAATCAAACGATAGTCCCCTGGAGCACTAGCGATTGCATTCAAAACCACTCCAACCTGGACCTTAGCCTGGGGGTTAAGCTCGGAGGAGCCAGGATTGAAAATGAGTTGGTCACGGAATTCGATGTTTAGACCCATAATATCGGAGGTTACAAATGCGACGTCTTCGAGATGCTTCTGCTTAATCAAGGTCCGAATCTTGTCAGAAAGGGTCCGAAGATTCTCCACGGGAACAGACTTTGCTGATAGATCGACGTTGGCCTTTTGCTCTTTAATGGCTGAGTTGAGATTGTCGTATTTGTGTTTATTTGGTGTCGAATAAGACAGCTGTAAAACAAAAAACGACATAAGTATGAGGCTCATGTCTGAAAAGGACATGAGCCAAAGACCCTCTCCTTTATGGACTCGAGAGCGCCGACGCTGAATGGTGATGGGGGCATCACCCTGGCTGGCTTGATCTTCGCTAGGCTCAGACATCAAGCGCCTCGCTTGTTCGCCGGCGGCGGCGCTCCACCGCCTCGCTCTTTGGCACCATAACTCTTCACTAAATCCTTAAGATGCATCGAGGATTTTTTACCTTTAATATTGAGCACGCCCTCGACCACCAACATATCGATTTCGAGACTTCGCTCCGCCTCTAAGGCGATCTTCTCGGCCCATGGCGCATAGATAATAGTGCCCAGCCCCAAACCATATAAGGTGGTAATCATCGCCAAAGCCATGTTTGAGCCGATCTTAGCTGGATCTTCCATGTGCGAAAGCATGCCAATTAGACCCATCAAGGTTCCGATCATCCCCACACCTGGGCAAATGCGGGACATATTCTCGAAGAGATTGGACGCGAGTTGCATACGAGTCTGCTTAAGATTGACTCGTGCCATAAGATTGTTACGAATCTCTTCAACCTTAAAATCGTTAACAATGAGCGCTAGTCCGTCGCGCAAAAGGTCATATTTAGCTTTGTTGCGATATTGAATAATGACCCCAAGCCCATCACTGCGTGCTGCCTTTGCAGCATTGGTCAAAATATCGATCACTTCCTCGTGCTGCTTGGCTTGCTTGCTGAACATCGAAGACATGAGTAGGCGAATGCCGGTCAACAAATCACCGAGTGAATGTGACAGAAGCATAATGCTTGGAGGCCCGACCATTAGCAGTACAAAAGCCGGCATCGAAAAATAACCATGGAAGCCGCCCCCCTCATTGAGGAAGGCATATCCAATAGCAAAGATGATTCCGGCGAGTCCGATTAGAAGTGACAAGGGTCGCCCCTATAATCGCCCATCACAGAGAGGGATGAGGCTGAAAGAAAGAAGAGCGCTTCTGCTCCTATTTTAAGCTCGCTGCTGCGCAGTGTCAGCGGGCAGAAACTGCAGCCCCGTTGATGCTGAAAACGGCGCCCTACCAATGCTGCGAATGCATGGTTGACCGCTACCGTCAATAAATGCTAAGGAAAAAAAGAGTACTTTCGGAATATTCAATAAATTCATGCGGCGCCCGCTGACGCACCAACTTGTGTACGGCTACGGTTTTAATGCCGCCAAACCGTGGATCTCAGAGATCTGGTCGAGGGCGTTTGACCATGAAGAAGGCGACAGAAATAAAGTACCCTAATTCGGCAAACCTCTTTCAGTTTTGTCGTCGCGTTCTGGATCAAAAATTCGGTGGCGTCCGTGTCATTGACCAAGACATCGGTCAGATTCTCGGCTTTGACCCAGCTGATTGCAGCCATTGGAAAAAGGGTAAAAAAAATGTGCGCTCGATCCAAGCTATGAAATCGATCGCCGAGCACCTTGGCATCGATGAACGTTTGGTTATTGATGTCGCTGCCGGTGATTTAGACGATGCCGAAGCTTTTTATGAATTCAACGGATATGGCGCTTTTAGCATAGACCCAAAAGCCTTTGATGCAGCGAAAAAGGATTTCTATCGCCGCCATTCCGCCACCTGGAGCAAAGAAAAAGAGGCCGAATTTAAAGACGCCTCAACTATAAACGAAGCTGCCATCGATCAGGCCGTAGATGCTATCCACAAACGCATCGGATTCAGCGAAGCACCACTCTACTTACCTGAGATATCCGCAGCATTTCCTGAGCTATCACTGTCCCCCACCGAGGCCGAATCGAATAGCGACGAAAATAAGCCCCAAACTATTACGATTAATCATCGAGATGCCCAAACCCAGGTCATCTACAGACAAGGCAGCGAACTAAAACCGTTCATGCGCTTTCAAATAGCTAAAGCACTGGCGTCTCACTTCCTTCCCGATCTCAGATCAAAGACAGATAAAATTCCAGAATTCACAGCCCATCTAATCGATGTTCAAAGCAACTTGTTTGCCGCCAAACTTCTGGCGCCGGCGAATTTAATTCGCAAGGAGATCGCTCAGGTAAACGTTGCACGGGACGTAGTGACACAGCTAGCGGAGGCATTCTGGGTATCCAAGGCCTTCATGAACATGAGACTCAAAGACATCCTGCAAAATGCGAACGCCCTATAATTTCGCCCCTACTAAATATCCAACTATCTGTTTTTCCTAAATTATTCTAAGGTGTGGGCAGTCCAGCAAGGCCTCGCCTTGCCTCTATTTATAATTTTAATTTCAGAAAGCTAAACTGCTGCCGATAACTTGGGTGGGATAAGGGTGTTGAGGTAGTTTAGGGACACTATATGAACTTAAAGAAGCAAAATCTTTCCTTGTTAGGGGCACTGATAGCAGCCTTTTGCTGCGCCGTAGCTGGGCGGGCTGTCGCGCAATCGACCCCCGAGGAGCCCGACGCCATGAGCGCACCTGCGCCTATAGCTGAGCCCGCGGTCGAAGCCGCCCCAGAGCCAAGTGCTGCTGGCGCATCCCAAAAAGACAAAAAGGTGAATGATGTAGAGGCCGACTTCCCGCCGGTTCCAGATACACCAGGCATCCGCAAAACATTCTCGAAGAGCGAATTCGCCAAGATCTGCGCTCAGGTCGAAGGCAAACTGATTGCCTATTATGACGATATATACCGCGTCGAGCAGTGCCACAGACGTCAGCTTCGCGATAATAAAACAGTCTATAACCTGCAGCGCGAAGGTCACCGCGTGCAAGACGTAGACAGTGATGTGATTGCAGCTCTGCCAGAGGGTGAGCCGGTAGACGAGGCTATCACGCTAAAAAATGCGCGTGGCTGCAATAAACTCAATGGAACTTATGTGACTTATTCTAACGTAGACGTCTATTACGTCGAACATTGTAAGAAGCGCATCTTCCCTGACTGGATGACTTACATCAAGCACCGCGAGCGCAGGCATGACAAGAAAGGCGAAATACTTTCACTTAGCTGGATTGAATTCGACCGATTGCCAGCAGGCCCACCAATCCGCTCGATAGTCGACGATATGTTTGCGAAGATGCTGTCAGGTGAGGCAGGGGTTGAAGTCATCCCTGTCGACGAGGCGTGCGCTGGCTTGGAAGGTAAAATTTCCTCTTATTATTCCTATCTTTACCGCGTAGAAAAATGCCGCAAACGTGAGATCACCTCGCCAGAGCTATTCCTAAAGAAAGCGGGAGTAAATAAAATCGCTATCTACGAGATGAGCAGCGAGCAGTGGTTATCCCTTCCGAATGGGGCACCGATCTCGACTAAGCCCGACGTGGCCCCACAAGCTCCGATCGAATATAAGCCTAAGTGGCGTAAATAATTACTCGCGCGCCTAGCAATCCGTAAATCTGGGTAGCCAAATCGCATCGCTTCCGCACGGGTGTCAAATCTGTTTACACCCCAAGCATCCCCATCAAAATAAAATTATTCAATTTAACCTGAACGTTAGGTTTTAGGACCGGCTTGGCCCGTGACTTGCTCATTGGGTCTACAGGACGGCCAGAAGTGGTCGCCCAGTCCTGCTCCCCGCTGTTGCTGAGTTTCTTTTACGCCTGACTGGTCAGGCCTTTACCCGTGGATGCCGAAAGTTATGTCGAGTCAAAAGCCAACGCACGCCATTAAGCAATTCAAGGTCAAGACTAAGTCGAAGTCCTTGTTTGGAATAAGTAAATGGTTCCGCCTGCCGGTCAAAAATGCTGCCTCCCCGCTGTTTAAAGGAAACAAGATCATGAAGCCCAAGTCTCGCCGTTCATTCAAAGCCCTAATGATCGCCCTAGTGATTTCACTAGGCGGGGGCTATGCCGTTTACCGCAATATGTTCATGCCAAAAGTTCAAGTTCAGCATGTCGCGAGACAATGGTTGGATAACTCGGCCGGTAAAACCACCCAAGTATCCTCCTACCGTAAGCCTATAAGAACAGCTTACCGGGCAAAACATAGTCGCTCCAGCCGCATCATGGGCTGCCATATTCCAAGACATCATAAGGCAACGAAGCATCAATTAGCCAAGCATTCTAAGAAGCACAAAGGCAAAAAACATCGCCTAGCTCACAGAAGCTCACGTCGAGCCCACATGCACCAAACGGCCTACCGCGCATCTAACTGATATTCGATGCCAAGTGATTTGAACAATGAGGCTCGCCACCGGGCCTCGCACTTTGAAGTGTCCTTGACAAAGACTTCTGCTCCGTACTACTAAGGCCGCCTTATGAATTTAACACGTAAACAAGTTTGCCACTTACGCGGTCTTGCTCACCACCTCAGCCCTGTCGTCCAGATGGGTAAGGCCGGCTACTCGCCGAGCCTGATTAGCGAGGTGAACAGAAACCTCACCGCTCACGAACTGATCAAGGTTCGACTGAGCGCTGATGATGCAAGTGAATTTAACAACTTAGCCGAGGAATTGGCCGGTGAGACGCAAGCCTCTCTAGTCCAAACCATAGGCCGCATTGCGGTGCTTTACCGCCGCGGCGAAGGCGACAAGATCAAAATCAAATTCAAACACTGAAGTCTATAGCCGCGCGCGGAGCTTTCTAGCCCGCCTGCGGAGCTCAGCATCAATCAGCTGCAGTTCTCGGCCAGCTTGGCCAGCGACTGCGCTGTTTTCTTCTGCCCGGCGCACTAAGTAGGGTAGCACCGAGGCCACTGGGCCATAGGGCACATACTTAGACGTGTGGTAGCCATGAAACGCCAAGTTGTAGGTCAAATTGTCGCTCATGCCCAGCAACTGCGACATTTCGATGCGCTCGTCATTGGCTTGTAGACCAGCCGCCTTCATCAGCTCGGTTAATCGACGCAGCGAGTCTTCGTTGTGGGTTCCCACAAAGAGCCCAAAATCGTCGATGTGCTTGATGCAAAACTCGACTGCAGCATCAAAAGCTGCATCAGTTGCCGCCTTGTTGACGTGAATTGGACTGGGCAACCCCAGCTTGGACGCACGTAAGCGCTCCTTTTCCATATAAGCACCGCGCACCAGTTTCACACCAACTTTGAATCCCTGCGCTTGTGCCCGTTTGAACAACGAGTTCAAATAATCGAGGCGATCGGCACGGTACATCTGAACCGTATTATAAATGACCGGCTTCTGCCGATTGAACTCAAGCATCATCGACTCAACCAGACGGTCGATTGCTACTTGTAGCCAAGTTTCCTCCGCGTCGATGAGCAGACGCCTACCGGCAGCCGCACTCGTCGCACACAGGTCTCGCACTCGTTCTTCTACACGCGCCCATTCCTGCTGCTCGGACTCGCTAAGAGGTTCATCCGTGGAGGCTTTTGCCAGCAGGTCAAAGCGGGCCACGCCGGTCATCTTAAAGACATTAAATGGCATCAAAGATGTCGACTTCGACTGGATGATGGCTCTTTTAGTTTCGGCCACTGCCGCCTCATAAGAAGCCTCATTACCTAGACCCTCGACTGAATAATCGAGTACCGAGCGAACCTTGCTCTTGCCCAATTCACTGACTGTTTGGGCACAATCTTTAATCGTGATACCACCACAAAAGTGGTCAAAAACGGCAAGCCTCACGAGTGACGTAACGGGCAGGCGACGCGCCAAAGCCCAATCAATAAGGTGAGTGCCTGACTTGATCAGAAGGGGAAAATTGAACGAGGTGAAGAGGGCCCTCGCCTTAAGCAAAGTGGCCGTTGAAAGCGATTTGAACGCCACTTCGGTATTAGAAAAATCGATGGGTAAATCGACAGATGATTCTTTGTGCACAATTTGCCTCTCATAAGGGTACCAACCGTATATTAAAAGTGTATCAGCTTGCCCACTGCTTTCTCGAAGGTTCGAGATACTTGTAGAAAACTCAATGAAATTGATAGAATAGCGTGCAACAGCAGTTACACTTAGACACCCACAGTGCCAATTAATTTCAGCCATGAGGTAGGATCATGCCTAGTCAGCGCGCGGCCAGAGTCTCCCGCTTAGTCACAATCCTGGGCAGCGTTATTAGCCTCGCTATGACCACTACAGGATGCACTTGGCTGAAAGGTAGCGAGGACCGCTGGGAGGCAACCAAACAAGCTGAGTCTGGCAAACCGCTGCAACCGGTCGCCGAATCAGAGATGGTGTTCATACTGCTTGAGCAAATATACGCCGACAAACTAAACACACCGGACGCAAACCTGTTGCTCATCGAAGAAACGCTACCAGTCACCAAGAAGAAGTCGATGACCTTCCCACAAGATCAGGCCGCTATTGGGCGCTATTTAAAAGACGTCAACAAAATGTGCGTCACTAACTTTCTCAAATCAAATAAGACACGCCACAAAATCGATGTCTCAGGAGTACCGGGAAAACTACAGGTCGCTAATATCAGCCGGATCAATCAATTGTTTAACGGCGGTGGGTGGGCGAACGTACAAAAGACGTTTCCACACGCACAAGCAATGATCAGCGTCTCACGTGCTGGCACCTGCGCTGATCATAATGAAGCCATATTTTATCTCATGAGCACGAAGGCTGATGGCAGCGGCGAAGGTATGTTAGTTCACGCCAAGATTACTGGCGGGAGATGGAGTGTCATACAAAAAGCTATCATCTCTCAAGCGGATGGACTTTAAGGATAATCGCTCTCTCTTGCTCCCAATCTAGCGATCAGAACGGTAGTCGATCACACAGGTAGCGCTCAAATGATCATGTAACGCCTGGCAGCGCCTGTTAAATAGCATCATTAAAAATCCGCCTCCTAGCAATGCTAGGCCAAGCAGCTTACCTATAATCTCGCGCATGAGAACCGCACCAAAAGACAACTGCGATCCCCAATCTGTTCTGATCACCTTCAAACCAACAATCCGCTTTCCTAGCGTCTGACCATTCACGCAAGTCGGCCATACAAAATATATGATGACGGGAATGATCTTAAGAATGACGCTTAGAATCACTAATCGCGTGGAGTGCCCATAGGCCTCTAGTTGTTCGGTGTAGCGGGTAAAGGGAATACTGACTAGTAAATTCAATGGACCAAAAAAAGCTAGATCCAGCGTAATCGCATACCACCTCTGCACTACGCCAGCAGGACGATAAACGCTGAAGTCCTCGGCTACGCTTAATGGCGCCCGTGGCATTGGTCTAAACTTTAGCGGTGTTGTCGCGATTTGATGACTAAATCTTCCCACTATGCAGACCTCAACTCAATGTTACTTAACCAGGCCCCAAATCTTGCCGCCAACGGCGAATTTAAGTGCATTTTCAGATACGAGCTTGCCGATCTCATATTCGAGGTTGTATCTGCAAGCTGACTGATCAAATCTGCACAGTAACTTTCAACCTGCTCGTAGCTGGACGAGAGCGGATACTTCATCAGGAACAGATCGTATAAACGTAAGGCTACCCATGGGTTCGCATGCGTCACCGAAAAGTTCGCTAAGGTCAAAATAGTTTTTTGACCAGCGTTTGCCAAAAACAATTGATAGGGAATCGTGACAGGAAGTCTTTCGACGAACTGACTAGCAAGAGCCACGTTACCAGCCCGAGTATTCATCGCACAAAACGTGGCTAAGTGATCACGCAGAAATTTACTGATCTGAGCCTTAATACTTGTTCCAAAGTGAACTGGATTCTGAGGAATCCACCGCAATGCGGCGGCACACCCTATTTCACGCACACGTAAATTCTCGGGGTTCCGCTCTAACATTCGGTTGGCAAACGCTAACTGCATTCCCAGACTGCGCATACCCTCTAACCGGCGCAAATCATCTAATTCACCTTCATAAATAAAAGTCTTGGGTAACCGTCGCCAATTTACGATCGCAAGAGCGCCGAGCACTCCAGCCAGAAAGCCCGTCACATGCGCCATGTGCGCGACATTTGCCAGGCGAAGTCCGCTGAACCCGTTGTCAAGTCCCCCAGCTATATCTGCGAGTACAAAGAATAGCGGGAAGCAGTAGCGAACCTCGGCAAAGAATGACGAACCCAAATAAACCCGCCTGGGTAGCCAAACAAGAAAACGCATTCGACTATGAAAGAAGAAGACGTAAAACATCCCCATCATCGCACTCACGTTTGCAGAGGCTCCCATGGCAATCGTATCGTTTCCCGCGAAGAATTGAGTGTGAACAATCATCCCCAGGCTTCCACCAAGCAGAATAATTGCTAGATAAAGTAATCGATTAGTTCTCTGCTCTGCGTAAATGCCAAATATAAGAAAAGCCAGCAAGTTGCCTAACAAATGGCTTAAACTTCCATGACGGAGTTGCGACCAAGCTACCGAACCAAGATTAATATTCCCGCGCACTAAACACTGTGCGTTCAGACACATGCGGCGCAATTCTGCGAGATATCTCTGTTCAGCTTTCACATAATTTGAGTAGGTTGAAAGCACTTTGACGGCCGGCGACCTAAACGGGTTTGCCGCCGAAAACGACCAGACCATCTCTTTGTATTTAAAACACAAAGGCGAGGCTCCACAGTGACTGAACCGATCACGCAGAGTACTCGCATGACCTTGTTCGTACCCGAGTCCCTCAAAATCTTTCTTGGATAATTCGGGGACGCCATCCCGAACCTTGGTTTTATGGGGGAAGCCAGTCCGAATCAGTACCGCATAGCGTTCGCATAGACTGGGCTTACCGTGTTTACCGAGGCAGTATTCGACAAAAAGTTTACGTGCTGCATCGCGCACACCAGTTTTTGCAGCGGCTGCGAAGATTCCATCAGTGATCTTCTGCTCAGAGCGGTCGACTACAAAAGCACCAATCCACACAATCGCCAACATGAGCGTTACAATTGGCATGCGCCTAAGCTTGGTTCCTAAACCTAATGGCAGTATCAGCATGGGCGTCCTTTCTCTAACGGACACGCGCCTTCACTGCCTGCTTTCGGAGTTTTCCAAAAAGCCTTTAGGGGATTTTTGATTTATCGATATTTCATCTTTAGTTTCAATGACTTGTCATAAATCTCGCGTGCAGCTTTAGACTGCTGGCGCGCAAACTAGCGCCCATGCGCATCGAATCGACGGCTTATTCTGATTAACAGGTTACTCCCTAATGACCAGGCGGTCGGGAAGATGGTTCTGACCGGGAACAGCGGGCGGGAAATGCGGCGCGATGATTTGCCCACAGCGGGCAATGGCGGCACATAGCCCAGATCCCATTTGACGCTTTTTCAGCGCATTAATTAAAATTCCCACCACCTCTACCCAGGTTTCCTGCGGATACTTCGCTGCAATGGCCTGATCCGCCAGCACGACAGCTCGACGTTCTACCATCGATACAAATAAGAGTATTCCAGTGGCTCTCTTGGTACGGCCGATACCCTCACGCAGAAACTCGGACTGCGCCCTTCGCCACACCTGTAGTTCAAGATCGGCAGTGGGCGTCAGTAAGCGAGTGAACAGAGCCAAACGACCAAGGCCCCAGCCCAACACAGTGAGAACCCCAAGTCCAAAGCTCATCTTGAGTACCGATAGATCTAGGTGGAATTCGACGACAACCGCACTGGCGAAAAACCATAGTAACAATATGCAAATTGTAGCGACATGACTGGTCATCGTCGATTTGTGGACGATCACAGGAACTATTTCACCATCTGTGGCACGCTCTACTTGCTGAATTACCGCGGTGATTTGTTCTAAATCGACCGGATGCAGCGTCTGTTTCAGCCAAGCCGGAATATCACTTTGGGTGTTCACCATTTGCCCGATGCGCCTCCACCAGAGAAACCGCCACCGCCGCCAGAAAATCCACCGCCGCCAGAAAATCCGCCGCCACCGCTAGAATAGCCACCGCCACCCCAGTAGATACCACTGGATCCGATGCGGCGACCACGCCCCATGCCCCCCGGACCGCTACCGCCACCGAAGTAGTGCCTGAGTACAAGGACAATCAGAACCAACATCACCAGCAAGAGGCTCGGTCCCCGCCTCTGACTTCGCTGCTCGGGCGCGATATCATCGAGTGAAAATCCTGGGTCGGTGTGCTGTAAGATTGCGGCGACACCGGCGACTATACCCGTAGTAGGATCGCCAGACCTAAAATACGGGACCATGACTCGGTCGATGATGCGACGGGAGTGCGCATCGGTCAACTGTCCCTCCAGTCCTTGACCAACCTCAATCCGAATCGATCTGTCCGTGGCTGAGATTAGAAGCAGCACGCCGTTGTCTTTGGTACCAGTGCCGAGCTTCCACATGTCCGTAACTTTGATGCTCGCCTGCTCGATGGGAAGACCATGCAGCTGATCGACCGTCAGCACCACGACCTGACTACCACCCTGGCTCCACAGTGAGCTTAGGGCGGAAGCGAGCTTCTGCGCGGTCACAGGGTCCATCAGACGGGCAGTATCCATCACAGGACTGGTTAGTGGCGGCGGCACAAACTCAGCCCGAGCTGCTGGAGCAGCCGCGAGCAACATGCCTGCCAAAATAAAAAGTAAGGCTCTCAAAACTCTACCTTAGGCGCTGCCTCTACTGCCTTTTGCTCAGTCTCGGTTAACGCCCACTGAGGCATTTTTTCAAAGTGATAGAGCAAGGAGTTAGTCCAACTAGTCGGGGGCACTGTAATCAAATTATTGAAGTCCTTTATGGCCTCAATATGACGCTGCCTAGCAACGGTGATGCGGTTTTCGGATCCCTCTAGTTGAGCCTGCAGGTCACGAAAGTTTTCGTTGGCCTTAAGCTCGGGATAGCGCTCTGTCACTACCATCAGTTTGCCCAGAGCCTGACTGAGTTGGCCTTGCGCTGCCTGAAACTCCTGAAGTTGCGCCGGCGTCACTTTACTCGGGTCGATCGTAATCGCCGACGCCTTAGCTCGCGCCTCCGTCACCGCAGTCAAGGTCTCCTGCTCATGCGTGGCATATCCCTTCACCACTTGCACAAGATTAGGGATGAGATCAGCTCGCCTCTTATACTGATTGGTTACTTCAGCAGTGGTCGCTTCCACATTATTTTTGGATTGGGGAATTTGTTGCCAGCCACAGCCGGTAAGCAGGATTGCAGCACCCAAAAGAGCCGTACCAATAGCCGCATCCAAAGAACGCTTAAACATTTAATCCTCCGCGTCGTGATCCCAAACGCAGAACTTACCACTACCAAGCCTGCGAGCCAATCGCGCAGAATGCCCGCAGCCAATAGGAACATCCAGGCTGGTCAATGGCCTGCTTCAAGCTCATTGCATTCTTAAGTGTCTCAGCATCGCATTCGCTGTCGCGGTCGCTACAGATCAGATTACGGACACATTTCTTCGCGGCGCCGTTTTTACCCTGCAACTCTGTCCATACTTGACTAAGCGACTGCACTGACTTGTCTGGGCACTGAAAGGTGTCTTGATAGCCGTCTGGGCAGACGCTATCAAGCACCATAGCTGCGCAACCACGGTTTGCCGCTTCGCGCATCCTCGATGCCGTGCGAAGGTCACTGCCAGCACACAGCCCCACCTTACCGTTACAGACATAAGAGCCCAAACACCGATCCAGACTGCTGCCCAACTTCCGGGCTTTTGTGACGGTCTTGATGACTGTTTGGTCAGCTGCAGCACAATCATTCACTGCCACGGTGGACTTTGTTGTACTGACTTCAAGCAACGCGAAGCCTTTTATGGGTCCCGAACAAACGACGAGACAGCCGCAAGACTTAGCCTGAAATCCCTGACTCACACAGCTGTCTGCGAAAGCCTTAGGATCCTTATATTGCGGACAGCTTGCGGGTGGCTGATCGCAGTTTTGTTCTCCCCCAGTTGGATCGTACCAGCGTTTCTCAACGTTAAGGTCTCGACTTTCGGCACCGGGCTTATCTAGACCACGACAATTAGCCAGCAGGCCGAAAAGAAGCAGACTCCAGACAGACTTAGTTCGGAAGGACATAGCTAACCTTTCAACTCACGAATCTTAAGCATCTGACCAGTGGCGACCGCATTACGACGAAGGCCATTCATCCGCTTTAGGTCTTGAATCGTTACTCCGAAGCGCCTGGCAATGGAATGTAAACTATCGCCGTTACGAACACGGTATTGGTGACCGGTCACTGATGCCGTTGAAGTTTGTGCAAATTTATCTTGGGTGACCAAGGCTAGCCGCATGCCCGGCGTCAATCGCGAAGATTGAAGCCCGTTCAACTGCCGAATACGTTTCACCGACAACCCATAATTTGATGCGATTCGCGGCAGAGTTTCGCCGCGCTCAACCAAATGTACCGATGGATGTTCTAACTCATGTTTAGCGACGTTTTTAAGCCCACGAACGCGCATTGCTAACAGTCGATCGTGTAGCCCTTCCACTTTACTTTGTTCAGCAGCTGGGACCCATATTCTATAGGTACCGGCATCGGGTGGAGTCATCCCTTTTAAAAGATTGGGATTAAAATCTTTCAAAACGCTCAAAGGCATACCGCTCAGTGCGGCGATGTCCGTTAACTTCACTGGCGCCGGTACGGCAACTGTGACGAGCTCAGGCATGGACTCAGGGCTGAGTCCCTCGAATCCATATTTTTGCGGATTGGTGCCAATCATCGTAGCCGCAATGAATTTAGGAATATAATTCATGGTTTCATTTGGCAAAACTTTACGTCGGGCCATCTCCCAAAAATCCCGCGTCTTAGACCGCATGATCGTGTTCATGATGCGGCCCTCGCCTGCATTGTAGGCGGCAACGGCCAGATACCAAGAGTGAAATACGTTATAGAGATCCTTCATATACAGAGCAGCAGCAACCGTGGACCGCAGTGGATCACGACGTTCGTCGACGTATGAATCGACTCTCAAACCATAACGCCGCCCCGTCTCGCGCATAAACTGCCAGATCCCTACAGCTTTTGCCTTGGATGTAGCTGAGGTAGCAAAACCGCTTTCAATCATCGCTTGATAATAAATCTCCGGCGGAACACCCTGCTCACGCAAAGCAGCTATGATTTGAGGCTTATACTTTTCACCACGCTCAAGAAAACGCTGAAAACGTTCCCGATCTTTAACAGTAAAGAAGTCGATCCAACGCTCTACTTCCTGATTGATTTCAAGCGGCAGTTTTCCGGCAGTAGCATCAGTGATTTCATCCGGTGTAATGGGACGATTGATTGCGTCAGGACTAAATGTACCGTTTTTCTCAATCGCCGCATTTACTGTGTTGATTGGCTGCTCAACAGCAAGTTCATTATCAGCAGGATTTTTCTTAGCAGCATCACTGGCCACGTCCTCTTTGACGCTTAGGTCATCGCGTGTCGAAGTGCAGCCGATGAGGAGAATGGCAGCTGTGATCAGAGTTAATACATAGCGATCGCTAACACAGCGGACTAGCATGTAAGATCCTGTTGCAATCAACTAATTCAGATGGGATCACACTGAGGAGCTCTGTGGCACCAACGCTCCTAATTCTACCACGAATGGCGGAAACAGGTGGCGAGGAAGAGGCTCATCTAGTCTAGATGATTTAGCAATTACTGTTGTTTAGCAAGTTTGACTAAACTCATTTTTTCATATACCAGGTCTCGAGCAGTGCCTTAACGCCGCTCAGAGGTATCTGCGCGGCCTCGAGTCAAACCCGATCGTCGTAACCCAGATTTGGCGCGAGCCAGCGTTCTACTTCCGCAATCGTCATGTTTTTTCTTTGCGCATAGTCCTCAATCTGATCGCGCCCGATCCGACTGACACGGAAATAATGAGCATCAGGATGTGCGAAGTAAAGCCCGCTAACTGAGCTCGGCGGCGTCATGGCCATAGACTCGGTCAACTGAATGCCAGCATTTTTTTCTACAGACAGCAAATCCCAGAGAAGTGACTTCTCCGTATGGTCAGGACATGCAGGATAGCCAGGAGCCGGCCGAATCCCGCGATATTCCTCTTTGATTAACTTTTCGATACTCAGATCCTCGGTCTTACCGAAGCCCCAGTTTTCTCTTGCCTTCTTATGCATCAACTCAGCCATAGCTTCCGCAAAGCGATCTGCCAATGCCTTCGCCATGATACTGGAATAGTCATCACCGCGATCTTTGAAAGCGTCGGCATAGGTGTCTGCTTCAGGACCGGTGGTCACGGCGAAAGCACCGATGTAATCCCTCTGTGGCACGGACGCGGGTGCGATGAAGTCTGCTAAAGAGAGATAATCGTCACTATCTTGTTTTACTTTCTGCTGCCGAAGAAAGTGCAGTGTCTTAAGCTTGTGTTGCCGATCATCGTCCGCATACACCTCAACATCATCACCGACACTCGCCGCCGGCCAGAATCCTAAGACCGCGCGTGGCCGAAAACGTTTATTAGCGACGATATCTTTAAGCATCACTTGGGCATCTTTAAACAAGGCGCGCGCTTGCTGCCCCCACTTTTCGTGCTCAAGAATGCCCGGGTACAGGCTCTTCAAATCCCAGGCCCAAAAGAAGGGCGACCAGTCGATATAGGGGATGACTGCTGACAAAGGCAGATCGTTGAATACTTGAACCCCCAACACCTCGGGACGATCGATTCGAACCTTTGACCAATCTGTTTTAAAGGCTTTGGCGCGCGCTGTTGCGATTGGCAAAAGGTCACGCTCATCACTTTGGCCAGCGAACCTTTTCCTAATTTTCTCCTGCTCAGCCTTAATCTGAGCGATGTAACCATCACGCTTGGCTGGATTGACTAGGTCACTAAGGACATTAACCACCAATGATGCATCAACCACATGGGTCACAAGACCATCGTACTTAGGCGCAATCTTAATCGCAGTATGCGCTTTGCTAGTTGTCGCGCCACCAATCAAAATGGGGATATCAAAACCCTGGCGCTGCATCTCTGAGGCGTTATGAATCATTTCGTCTAGTGAAGGAGTGATCAATCCGCTCATGCCAACAGCAACGGCGCCGACTGAACGAGCGGTCTCTAAGATCTTCTCGCAGGAAACCATAACTCCGAGATCAATCACCTCGTAATTATTACAACCCAGAACCACGCCCACGATATTTTTTCCGATATCGTGCACATCTCCCTTCACCGTCGCGATGACAAATTTGCCCTGTGCGCGGCTCAGTCTGCCTTCAGCCGCTGCCTTAAGGCGCTGTTCCTCCATAAACGGCAGGAGGTAAGCGACGGCCTTTTTCATCACACGGGCACTCTTCACTACTTGCGGCAGGAACATCTTACCGGCACCAAACAGCTCACCCACGACCTTCATGCCGTCCATGAGCGGACCTTCGATGACGTCCAGTGGCAACTCAACTTTCTGGCGCGCCTCTTCGGTATCCTGATCGATAAAATCAGTAATACCCTTTACCAGAGCATGTGAAAGCCGCTGCTCGACTGTTCCGCTCCGCCAAGACTCTTCTTCTTTTGTTTTTGTTTTGCCTTGGTTTTTGACCGTTTCTGCATAGTCAATCAGGCGCTCGGTCGCGTCCGACCGGCGGTTGAGTAATACGTCCTCGACCATAACGAGGAGTTCTTTATTAATCTCCTCATAAACTTCGAGCATACCGGCATTGACAATCCCCATGTCCAAACCGGCATTAATCGCGTGATAGAGAAACGATGAATGCATCGCCTCACGGACTACGTTGTTACCGCGGAATGAAAAGGAGATGTTACTCACTCCACCGGACGTTCTCACACCTGGACAAAGACGCTTGATTTCGCGGACGGCCTCGATGAAATCGACTGCATAATTATTATGCTCTTCCATACCAGTTGCTACGGTGAGGATGTTGCAATCGAAGATGATATCTTCCGGTAGCATCCCGAGACGTTCAGTCAATAATTTATAGGCCCGAACGCAGATCCGCACTTTTTCGTCTTTAGTCGCTGCTTGGCCCTGCTCGTCGAAAGCCATCACGATGACGGCGGCACCGTAGCGCATACACAGTCGCGCATGCTTGAGGAAGGTCTCTTCACCTTCTTTCAAGCTGATTGAGTTAACAATGCACTTGCCTTGAGCGCAGCGCAAACCAGCCTCAATCACTGACCATTTTGAACTGTCAATCATAATTGGAACCTTGGAAATATCAGGTTCCGAGGCAATTAGATTGAGAAAGCGCGTCATGCACGCTTCACCGTCCAACAGTCCTTCGTCAAAATTCACGTCAATAATATTGGCGCCGTTATCGACCTGCTGGCGAGCAACACTCAGAGCAGCATCAAAATCATTAGCCTTAATCAACTGTGCAAAGCGTGGTGATCCCGTAACATTTGTGCGTTCACCAACCATGACAAAGGAGGTACGCTCTCCAGCCAGAGTGAATGGCTCTAGCCCAGATAAACGAGTGGCCGAAGGCACCTTTGGTATCACCCGTGGTGGCATACCGCGAACAGCATCAGCAATGGCGCGAATGTGGTCAGGAGTAGTACCGCAGCAGCCGCCAACCATATTGATGAATTTGGATTCGGCAAATTCCTCAAGTTGCCGCGATGTGTCCGCCGGTTTTTCGTCATAGCCGGTGTCACTAAGGGGATTAGGCAATCCTGCATTTGGATAGCAACTGATGTAACAATCAGCAATTTTCGACAGCTCTTCGATATAAGGGCGCATCTCACGCGCGCCGAGCGCACAGTTAATGCCGACGCTAAGCGGACGCGCATGCCGGACCGACGACCAAAAGGCACTGATGGTTTGACCAGAAAGAGTCCGTCCTGATGCATCCGTGATCGTTACGGACAACATCACAGGAATGCGTTTACCGTAGGCATCGAAGAACTTCTCAAGAGCGAAGATCGCGGCTTTCAAATTCAGCGTATCAAAGGTCGTCTCGGGCAGTAACAGATCGACCCCGCCCTCGACCAAACCAGCGATTTGGTCATAGTAAGCATCGACTAGTTCGTCAAAAGTCACCGCACGATAAGCCGGATTATTCACATCTGGGGACAGGGAACAGGTGCGATTTGTCGGTCCTATGGCACCAGCCACAAAGCCGGTGCGACCAGGATGCCGACGCTCAAATTCCGCGACAGCTTCGCGCGCCACGCGAGCAGCTGCGACGTTGAGTTCATGGGCAACACTCTCTAAGGCGTAGTCGGCCTGAGCAATAGTCGTGCTGCTGAAAGTGTTGGTCTCAATGATATCAGCGCCAGCTTCGAGATACTCTAAATGAATCGCTTTAATAATATCCGGACGCGTCAATACGAGCAGGTCATTATTGCCCTTGAGATCACGGGTGTGATCCTTAAACCGCTCACCACGAAAATCGTCCTCTTCCAGCTTGTACTGCTGGATCATCGTGCCCATGGCACCATCAATGATGACAATTCGTTGCGCTAAAATATCGCTCAGCTGCTGCGTAGTCACGTGCTCAGTCACTCCCAAATCGTAAATCCAAAAGACCGGTCTAACGCGGCTACAACTTCAGCAATCGGCAAACCAACGACATTAGCGTAGGATCCCTCAATACGCTCGACCATATAACTGCCGATGCCTTGCGCTGCATATCCACCGGCCTTATCGAGCGGCTCGCCACTACGAATATAGGCGGCAATCTCGGCAGGCTTCAGCGTCTTCATCCATACTTTGGTATGCACGGCGAAAGACAGATGTGATGCATGCGGCATCGCGGCTGACTGCAATGTCACAGCTGAGATCACTGTGTGGGCCCGACCTGATAGGCGGGTTAGCATCTCGGCAGCATGTTCGCTACTAGTTGGCTTCTCTAGTATAGCGCCATCCAAAACCACGATCGTATCGGCACTAATGACTATAAATCCATGCGCATACTCGGCCTTACGCATGAAATGGTCTACCACCCAGGCGGCCTTTTCGGCAGCATTACGTCGAGCGTAAGCCTCGGGCTGCTCACCAGGCAGGGGAACCTCTGGTGTCTCGGGCTTACAAACCACGTAGGATAGCCCCACGGCATCCAGAAGATCGCGACGTCGCGGAGACGAGCTACCTAGTATGAGCTGTGGTTTAACTTTGCTAATAGCTGAGTCTTTGGGATCCAATGCTCGAATCTCCAAGGCCTGAAACGCCCGCGAGCCATGTAAGTGAGCGCCGATGATACTGTAAGTTCCGACAAACTAAAAGCAATGATGCCGCCACTGTCAATGCTGACACAAAGTGGCAAGCGCATCATTCCGACGTCCATGTTAGGCGTCGATTAACGAAAAATGCTCTGTTTTTCTAAAGCTTTAGCGCATCCGTCAAAATTAGCGCTCAAGCTCTTTCGTCTCTTTTACAACTCGACTACCGATATCACTGCGCCACCTGGCACTGCGCCAAAGCCCCGCAATTTCATGCACCCTATTGTAGGCGGCCACCCGAGCAGCGGCGAAGCTCGAACCACGCGCACTTACGGCCAAGACGCGACCGCTACCAGTCGCGAAGCCATCACGTTCGCCCCTGCTAACATTGGCGCCGAAAGTCATGATGTTTGTCTGGACATCGTTGCTAAACATCTGAGGAGGAAGGACGGCTGCTTGACCCGCATCACTGCCATAGGGATAAGAAGATGCGGCCATCACCACAGCGACGGAATAGCGGTCACTTGAGGGAGGGCGGCATGCTGCGGCCAGAGCGGCCTCGGGTACGTTTAAACCACATGAAGCTGCCATGAGCGCCAGCCAATCGCGTTCGTCATATAAAGCTAAAACCTGAGCTTCCGGATCACCTAGCCGAACATTGAACTCTACGACCTGCGGCCCCTTCGTCTCTGACCACATCAAGCCGACGTATAAGCAACCACAATAGTAAATCCCCTCAGCTTTTAATGCCTGCAGCAGAGGAGCGATCACGCGCTCATTTACCAACGTCGCAGCTTCTTTTGGTAACCAAGGCACAGGAGCATAACAGCCCATGCCTCCAGTATTGGGACCTACATCTCCATCCTCGAGACGTTTGTAATCAACTGCAAAACCAAGACCTAGTGGCCCATGTGACCCGATAAATGAGAAGTAAGAACACTCACGACCGAGCAACACCTCTTCGAGCACCACAGTGTCTGACGCCGCGCTCATGTCGGAATGAAACAACCGCTGGATGCCGTTTTCGACTTCAGTTGCAGTGCTACACACGAAAACGCCTTTGCCTGCTGCCAAGCCAGAGGCCTTAAGCACCACCCCCCCGGTAGCCTGTAACATCGCGAGGGCTTCCTCGCGACATTCGGATTCGCCTTTCACTAAGACGTGAGCCGCTGTCGGTATGCCGGCCTTGGTCATGATACGCTTGGCAAAAGCCTTTGATGCCTCAAGCTGCGCCGCGGCCTGACGCGGTCCAAATGTCGGAATTCCTGCGGCCGCGAACGCGTCCGCAAGCCCCTGCGATAGTGGCGCTTCTGGGCCGGAAACTACTAAGTCAATTTGCAGCCGTTTAGCTGCGGCGACTAATTCAGTAAAATCTGCCGTCGCCGGTAGATCCAGATATTCTCCCAGCCCCTGCATCGCTACATTCCCCGGCCACAGGTAAAGCGCCGATAGCAGTTCAGATTGCGACATCTTCCAGGCAAGAGCGTGTTCACGACCGCCTTTTCCGACAAGCAATATGCGCATTTTTTGGCTCCTTTTCACACTTGACCATAGAATAGGTCCGAAACGACTACCGCAGCCTCTCGGTGTATGTCAATCCTGACGATGACTTGATCTGGGACTTGCAGCCAGCAGAGCGAAGTCTCTCAGGGTTGCGCAGTCGACTTCAGACGAGTAGTAATGACGATAGCAGCCCCTGAGGCTAGCTGTTAGCTGATCACAGGGGAGACTGCTGTATCACTGGAGGATCAGTCATGAGAGCGAATGAGTCTTACCGCGAGGCCACAGCAGACCCGCGCTTAAGCGCTATGCTTGGCGAGTCTCTGCAAATGATGGAAGAGTTGAGCGACCTCACGCGCAAACTCGCAAGCGTGAGCAAGGATGCGACAGAATCAACCGATGGGCGAGATCGCATCAGCGGTATTGAAGAGGAATTTAAAGTATTCCAGGCGCGCCTTGTCGAACTCACGAGCGAGGGACGTAAAGTCGCGGCTCAGCTAGACGTGAGTGTCCGTAAAAACCCCTACGTGTACATGGCAGCTGCAGTAGGACTAGGATTTCTACTGGGAAAGGTGAAGCGGCTGTAGGAACCATCGCAGCGCTAGATGACTTGAACACCGCTTTGCGGGATAAAACGACCGGTATTACCGGCAACTGGCAACAGCGAGCAAGTCAAGCAGGTGAAGCTTTCATGCGCGTCATGTTACTGAAAGACTTATTCACTACGCTGATCGTTGGTGGGATTGCGTTTCTGGGTTACGGCTTGAATCTGCTGATTGCCCAAATCCTGAATCCTGCAGCCGCGGCAATTTCCACGGCCGTTCTCTTTGGAGTCGGCTTGGGATTCGCCCTTTGGATGGTTCGTCGAAGCCGCCGTTGAATTGTTGTCATTAGCTTTTGCTGCTGAGCTGGGAATCCCCCCTCCCGGCTTGGCAGCCGAAGATGGCACTGGAACCGTGGGCATCGATGACGTTGCTGGCTTGGATACCGCGTTCGGGGCCGATCTTCCAGGTTTGACAGCAGGAGCTTGTGCAGCAGTCGCTGCCTTAGTGGTCGCATTCTGGACCGCACTCAGCGGCTTAGCAGACAAACTTGGAGCCTCTACTGACAGCTTGTTAACCGCTGGCTGCTGCTTGGTTAAAACAGGGTCTGCAGCTTGGCGCGACCTAGGTGCATGCGGAGTCGATGTTGCTAGCGGTTCAGCCGCACTGCGCCCGATATCCGATTTATCAACGTAGTTGAAGTGATAGTGAACTTTGCCATGTAAGTCATTCTTTGCTTGAAAGTGAATTTCACCCACTCGTCGGATGACACATGAAATTGTCGCCAGATCAGTGATCGAGCCGCCAATTCTGACAACCTGACTGACATTACTGCTGGATTTAAGCAAAGCAAACGATAACAGCAAATCCCCAGTAAGATTTGGGATAGTCTCAAGCCGATCGGCGTAACAGGCGCGAATCGGCTCGTCGTAAGCACGCATCACTGAGGCAAGACCTGCTGCGTGTGAGTTGTTGGCTGCCAAATCAACCCGATAAAACATACTAATTTCGCGTCTATATCGATACGCCGCCAGGGGCACTGGAGCCGGCCCTGTATCTCGCACAACTTTTGCCTGTGTCGCACGTGAGGCTGCGATCCTAGCCGCTCGGATTTCGGGATCATCTTCCATATTTTTGCTTGTATTACATGCTCCGCAAAAAATAGCGCCAACGAGCACTGAACGGACCAGAGTACATTTGATTTGGTGTCTCACTAGCTCCTCCAAGAGGTCACTTAAAACCCATCGGCCAAGTTCATCAGCAACGCGAGAAATTTTTTTCAAATATCTGTAAATATTCAGACTTTTGCACGATCGGGACAAAAACTAGATAGCACCATGAGGAGGTCCAGAGAATTGCCCCGTGACTTCACCGAGTGCGATATATCGTGATATAATTGGAAGGAATCCCACCATTTATCTGCAGCCTACGTGAGTTAAATGTGAACTCCCCTATCACTCCCAAATCTAATTGGTTGACGCAGTCTGCTATTGTCATTAGCGCAGCCGAGAGCGTTCATCTGATGTACAGCCAGCTGACTCAAAAGGCTCACTGGAAAGTCATCGAAACGACAAATTCCCCGGCTCACGCTATGCAACAAGTCCGAAGTGGCGTCGTTAGCCTTGTTATCATCGATGATTCTGTGATGAAACCTAGCAGCTTTTACGTCCGCCAATTTATCACAGATCCCCAGATGATATGCACGCCTATGCTGGCTTTCTCGCTAGCAGATCGCAACATTGACGCCGCAGCACTCATGAAGCTCGGATGCGATGTGGTCACAAAACCTATAACGCCCGCAACGTTTTTGCCAAAATTCAATGAGCTCATCCGTCGCTGGGAAAGCCCGCCCCACACAACGCTCAGGAAACTAAGTTATCTGCATACTAAGGTCGCTGACGAGCAGCTACTGCCAACCCTAACCAAACTGATGGCTGAGCAGGAAATTCAACATTTATGCGCTCAGTATATCGCGATCAAATTACGACGACAGAATAGGTTTAAAGAAGCCGAACAAATCCTGCTAGGCGCAATTAAGAGGGCACCAAAGCAGCTGAGCACTGTCTTGGCATTAGTAGACCTCTACTTTCAGGCCGGATCCCCTAAAATCGCCTACCAGGTTTTGACTAGCGCTCGAAATGCACATGGCGCAACCCGAGTGGTAGTCCCCGATCTTGCGCAAGCAGCGATCATGCTCGGACGTATTGACGAGGCCATCGACACTCTTCAGCAGATCACTAAAACCGAAAATCCAGACCCACTTAGCATCGATTTCCTCAGTCGTTTGCTCTATGCTGCTGGGCGCGACAATGAAGCAGAACAACTACTTAATCGCATCGGTAAATCTTTCAAAAAGTTTCAAAGTGCCTGGCTAAACGCCGAGTCTCCTCCAGCGCTGCCGGCTGCTAGCTAAGGCCAAATGAGTTATCATATGACGAAATTTTTTGATTACTGGAAAGTCGAACGCTCCGTATTCCTGAGGCCGGTCGAGCCCAGTGATCTATATTTAACCGAAGGGCTCCGCGCTGACTTGGATCGTCTCATTTTACTCACGCGCCAACCCCAGATACTGACATTAGTCACAGGCTCCAAAGGCACCGGCAAAAGCAGCATCCTAAAATGGATCCATGGGAATATGCCGGTCAGTACTCATGAGACCTTACTGACTACGATGATCTCCGCAGAAAAGACTTCTGGCTGGCTCACCCCGCGGCTTGGCGAGTTTTTTGGAGTTCCATTACCAGTTGCCGCGGGCGACAATCAGTTACGCAGTGTGGTCGCTCAATTCGATGAACTAATTGACGAAAAAAGAAACCTTGTGGTGATCATAGATGCGGCACATCTCGGTGAAACAAGTGCTGCGTGGCAGGAAGTGACTGGCTTGATGAGTCTACAAGCACTAGCTGGGGCCTGCGTTTCATTTGTATTATGCGGCGAGCCATTTATCAGAGAATTATTTGCGACCACACCCGAACTAGCAACTGCAATGTCTTTTGCAATTGAAATACTACCACTAACCGCCGAATCAACCAGTTCCTATATCACGCATCGCCTTCGAATTGCCGAGATAAATGCGGAATTCACCCCGGAATCTACCGCTCTCATTTTTGCGACGACTAAGGGAATCATTGCAAAAATCAATGCGCTTGCTGAAAACTGCCTTATGGAGTGCTGCCACTTAGGAACACGCGTGGTCACCCCCGAAATCGTCCACGCAGCATCGCGTTATATCGGCGGCAAACAGCCAAGCTCTAATCCAATCTTAGTCGGCCCGGGCACTTTGACCACGCCACTGACGGCGATTTACAAACCAACTCCACCAAAGTCATCTGCGCAGCCTAGCACTCAGTCTCCCGAGGCAGTCGGCGACCATCCACAAGCTCAGCAGCCTGCCGTCACACCAAAGGATGCCGCACCTGCAGATCCGCCAGCACAAGAGGCTGCTGGCATCAAACTTGCTTCCCTATTCAAATCAGAGGCTACCCGCAGACGTCAGTAGCAGCAACAGTCACTGCCGCGCCAAAGCGGGTGAGACTGATTTCATGAAATCGCGCCATGCAAACGAAACTAAAAAAGCTGATCATTCTGCTCGCCATACTCGGCTTGATAGGCTTCTTTGCGAATTTAGCCGTAGACAATCCATACACCCACCGACTAATTCGCCTGATTCTAAATGAGCAGGTCACAAAGCACACTAACCTGACTATCAATTTTCAAGCTATCAAAGTAGCGGTTGTACCTGCTGGCCTTGACCTCTATGGACTGCAAGTCGCCGCGAACACTAAACCCGACTCGCCGTTTATAACTGTCTCACAAGTGCGTGCCCGCCTCTCAGTCTGGAGCCTAATCCTAGGTGAGGTGCGCTTGTCCAATTTAGAACTCAATGACCCGACTATACTCTGGCCTCCACCAGGAAATTTAACTAGCTTAATTCGCAGCAGTGACGACTCTAAAAGCAAAGACTTGCCAGAGCAGAGTAGCGCCATCATCTGGCCTCCAGCCTTCGATATTCCAGTCAGTAGAATCGCTCTAATCAACGCAAAAATATTCGTCGAACACCCGCTTTTCCAAATACCAGTCGCGCCTAAATATCTCTCAATGTCGATCGGTTCTTTAGATGCTACCTGGGAATACAATTCCTGGCGCAATATGAAATCAGCTCTAGACATCAAATCCCTTGACCTGTCTGTCGGAGCCTCATCAATGCTGGAGTCCACAGCTATATCCGGGGAAATTAATTTAAAAGATAAACTACTAAGCCTCCGGGATCTTAAGATTGATGGAGAACGCTTACATTTTTCCGGCGATGCCAGCGGTGAACTAAGGACCACCGCGGAACGATATCCGACATTAAAAGACATCACATTTACAGCCAACACCACTGGTACAGCAGATATCTCACTATTAGGTTCGTTCCTAGATATCCCCGATACGCACGGCATTCTGGACGGCAAAGTTAAGATCGACGCAACTATTCCGGTTGCTGTCGGCACAAGCGGTAATTTTCAGATATCTGGCGAAGGCAGGTCGCACGAAGCACGCCTGTTCGGATTCCGACTGTTTAATAGCCTGACAAGCTTTATAATCGATGAAAACAGCGTGAAATTACCAAACCTAGCCATCATCATTGATGATGCTCGCGTCGCCAAAGGAAGCGGCGAAATCAAGCTAAACCACGACATTGACTTTGACTTCCGCCTAAGCCCTAGCGGCCTCCACCTGGTCGATTTACTAGAGAGTCTCAATGTCGATAGCCGCCTGGTAGATCTTTCCTTAACGGGACAAGAAGTCCGACTAACAGGCAAAGGTGATCCTTTTGTCCTCAATGGATCCGCGTCTGTCGACGTAACGGACATTATCATTCCGTCGCTGCCACCAGACAAATCCGCCTTCCCACATTCACCGGTATGTCACGCTGACCTTCGACTACTGGTAACAAGTGACCAACTCGACTTCACAGGCACTCGCGCAAGTTGTCTTCAACATGATTCTCGCTCACTAACGAAAGGCACCGGGACAGAACAGATAGACCGCGCAAAAACGGAGCTTACCATCTCAGGAGGCCTACAATTTGCCGCTCCAGGAAAAACCAACATCCGAATCCTAGCGCCATCGGCTAACTTAAGGCTGGCTGAGTATTTTGCACAGATACCAATGGCTGGCCGAGGTCGAGTAGAAACAAATATCAGCGGCCCTTTTGACCATCTATCTGTAGACACACATCTCACTCAAGAAGAGGTAGCAATCGCCCGCATACCACTTGGCTCAGTCGAAGGAGACATAAAATATAAAGACGATGTCGTGAGCTGGAAGAATCTTCGCGCTGAACCTAACGATGGTGGATTGATCAGTTCACGCACGGGATCACTGAATATCGGAAATGAAAATTACATACTGAATCTAGAATTTAATGCCGAGGAATTATCTCGAGAGGTTCCACGCGAAATAGCGACCATAATTGATCCGGAAAATGACTTTGGCGCGAGCGTTAGAAACCTAAGCGGTCGATTTACCGGTCCCTTATTCTATCCCCTTGCCGGAACCGGATCGTTTGATTTTTTGATTAAAGACCTGCGTCTAAACGGCGAAACCCTGGCATCGACAGTAGATGGCTCAATAGTCGGCGATCAAAAAGGCTGGCACACCCAGAATCTCGTGCTGACCCATAATGCCCTGAGCGCTGTTGCTAATATCACTCACAAGCGCGCAGCTCCGTTTTCACCCAACGCTATATCTGACAAGCATAATCCTCTGCAATTCCTGGGTCTGAATGCACAAGATAAATTGAACATCAACTTTCACACTATCGCCAACAAGGGACCTCTACCTAACAGTGACACTGGCAGCACAATTGCCCAGGATCATTTAAGTCTACTCCCTTACATTGGCGATGTGGTTAAACCTCTTGGCATGAAGGGCAAAATCGTCGCGCAGGGAGATTTCTCTGGGACCACCGAGTCACTACAGGGCAGCTTTACCGGCAGTGTTGATGAACCGGAAATACTAGGCAGTATGATGACTGCTGTGAATCTGCGAGGTTTTGTCCGTGGCAGTCACTTAGACCTTGTTATGAATCATGGCGGCAATGCTCTAGATGGTCGGCTTTCAATGGATCTCTTCCGCGATGGACTTCCGTACGAATGGTACGTGAGCTGTCATCGCATGGACTTACGTGTTCTAGGCGCCCCACTCTTTCATGATGACCCAAGAAATTATTTATATTTCACGGGCGACTGGCGGATGAAGGGCAAATTCAAAGACTTCTGGCACTCCATCGGAGAACTAAAGGTCACCGATCTTCGCGGCAATTATGTTCACGACCTGGCCACACAAACGCGCACGATCCAAATCAGGCAGGACGAACCCGTAAAGTTGTTATTTACAGAAAGCGGCTGGCGATTCGAAGGGGACAAAGACCTTTTCCTAAGCGGTAAACATATACAGCTTCGTGTATCCACCAAAGATAGTAAACCACCAGAGCGCTTAGGTTTGTTTTTTGAAAGTGTGATAGATGCCGGAATCATTAAAACATTTGTTCAAGACGTCGATACCGCCGAAGGAAAAATTAATATCGTAGGGTCTTTATTTGGATCAGCGTCAGACCCAAGGCCCAATATTGAAATAACAGACCTTGCGTCCAATCCACTCATTGCATCAACATGGCGTCCACTATCCATCGGCATAGCCGACATAAGACCCTCATTCCGCAACATACAATTAAAAGTGAACTATCATGAGGGCCGCCTATTCATCGACAAATTATCGGCCGAAAAGGGATCAGGCAAAGTAAATGCTTCCGGTACGGTTAGCCTCGGTAAACATGGCGACGAAGAATCACACTTAGACATCAACTTACAGGACGCAACCATCGTTTATCCGGTAGCATTCATAAAGAATTTTGAATCACAAATAAGTGGGAACTTAGTCGTATCCGGCCAAGGCATGCCCTACAAACTCGCCGGAGACATAAATATCAATCGCGCCAGATCAACCCGAGAGGTCGATATCCGAAGCGAGATCATAAATGCCCTGCGGCAAAAATCAATCGGATCAGCGATAGTTTCTGAAAAACCAAAAATTACTTTTGATCTTAATGTCACAGCTAATCAAAGCATAAACATTCACAACCGCAATCTCCAAACGCAGCTATCTACTGATTTGCGCGTGAAGGGCTCCGACATTAATCCAATACTTTCCGGTCAAATTGAGGTTAATAAAGGCAAGTTCACTTACAAACAGGAATTCAAGATCACTCGTGGACTTGTCATTTTCGATGACCCCGTCAAACCCGACCCGAGTCTGGATATCTTAGCCGTGAGTGATGTCGATATTTACCGGGTTTATCTTGGCATAAGTGGCCGAGCCTCAAATCCTAGTATTGAATTCTCTGTCGATCCGCCGACGCGAGAAAACGGTACGGCAATTAGCAAACTCGAAATTCTGGTATTACTTTCTCGCGGCCGACTACCCGAGGAAAGCCAATCCATGGGACAACAGACTCAGAGCGCCGCAACAAGTGAAGCAGCGAATCTTTTACTTGGCCAATTCGAGGAGCCGGTCGAAAAACTTCTCGATGTTTCCGGCCAAAATGTCGTTAGAAACGTATACATCGACACCCACCCAGCGCCAGACGGAAGCCCAGTACCACGCCTAAACTTGCCGTTTGATCTGGGAGAGAATATCGATCTAATTCTCCGGACGGATCAAGCTACCAGTCAGGTTTCCCTGGAATACAATTTAAATGAGAGTATCTACGCCTCAGGTGTCCACGAAATCTTGCGAAATAAAGACGCTCTCCCAGCCCAGAATACACCGGGAAACATCGAAGGCGACTCTAGAGTAAACATGAAATTTAGATTTTCCTTCGAGTAAGGTCAGCGCGAACTATACATTATGATCGTGTTCTCAGCCAAAACTCTCACCTCACTATCGGGGTCAGACTTTGCGAGACGCTCAATTGCAGATTTTGCAATTGGCATAGTCTGATAATACTCCCCAAGCTGACGAATCAACGCGGACCGTACCGAGGCCACTGGTTCATTTTGCAATTGCCTAACTAACATCTCGCATGACACCCGGGATGTGGGCTGTTGAGCAATCACTCGCACCACGTTCTGTCTCACTTGAGCGGATGGATCACCCAACATACCGAGCACCACCTCACTAGCCAACGGAGAGGACACATTGCGAAGCGCATTTACCGCAGCTATGCGAGTACTTTCCTCAGAATCTTTGAGCAACGGACTAGCTAGATCAATCACCCGCGAAGACCCGGTATTTCCTAATACTGCGAGTGCAACAAGCTTTCCATCTAATGTCGTGGCCCGATTGAATTCGCCAACGAAATCATTCGCAATCAGATCGGCACGGCCCTGGTCAGATTTTTTAAGATGATTTGAGACGGTGCCGAGCCCAAGTTGAGCCATGGAACGAGTCACTGAATCCGTTGACTTGGTGAGCGTCCGCAATGCCTGTTCAATTAAAGGGCTGGGCTCCTGCGGCTGACTGAGCAAGCTGACCAAATTACTAGCGAATGCTGGATCAGAAGCGCGAGACATGATCTCTTCGACCAGAGTTGATTGGCATTCTAGACACCCAACATAAGCTAGGGCGCTAAGCGACTGCTGCAACCACAGATCTTTTGCCTCCCGCCCCTTAAGAGTGTCTCGGAGAGCTGACAAATTATCATCATTTACGCGAACGTATGCGACTAAACGGTCGTAATTTAACCGCTCTTCATTTGCACTAGCTCTTTGACCCGCATCGCCCAATTGCCGGAATTCATCCTGAATGTCATTTAATTTAGTCTGGCCCAGACGCTCCTTAGCATAACTCTTTAACTGACTGAAATCCCGCTTGGAATCCCTCGCCGATGACGCAGGAGATTCTGCTTCATTTCGCGCGGCAATTACATTTGCGTGAGTCAGCAGTTGATGATTTACGAATCTTAACGAGTACCTGGTATTTGCGACTGACACCATTTGCTGAGATAACTCACCGACTGACACCGAAGCGGACTCTTGACCATCAATCTGCCGCGGCCATCTAGTCTTACTATCAAGATTGAATTTAACTTGGCCTTTAAGCACACCTCGCACTGTCGGGGCGGCGCTACCGGTAGCCGAACCAGACATCGTTAAATAGCCAGTTTTCGTCTTACTCGCCTGGATATAGCCGTTATTTTCTGAGTCGACATGGTACTCAGCCTGATAAATGCCGCTGCCATCTAATTCCCTCTGAGTCCAATTACGTGAGGATGCTGAATCCCCCCAACTGAACTGAAATCCAGCCGCCAACTGCTTCAGCAATTGTTCTGCAAACCGGTCGATGTTACCGCTAGATGAAAAATCTGCTATGTGACCTTGCTTAGCCAGCGCCACCATCATTCCGCGCTGCAAATCCCTAGCAGTCTCCGCAAGGTCTCGTTCTCCAAGATGACGGCCGTCCTGAGCAAAATCTATTTTAAGACCTGGGCTAAATCGCATTAAAGTCTGCCAAATACCCGCGCCTTCGACTACCGTGACAATTTCCAGGACGCCCTCGATATCAAGAGAGATGGTCCTTGCCGTACCTACGTTCGCTCCTGCCCCACCATTCTCGTCCATCCTGATATCGCTGTGCATTTTCACATCGAATGATTGCTGGTCATCGATAGCGAAGGAAGTCGAAACAGGTTGAATGCTATTTGTTGCCTGATTGGCACCAGACTTCACGCCGAATAGTGACATCTTCCCTCGGAGGACCAAGAAAAGTGAGCCCAATAAGGCGAGCACTACTAGAGATATGATTACCGTAGACTTCTTAGAGCTATTGATCGCCATAAGTCCTCACTAGATTCAAAAATTATTTAGGCTGAGACCGGTCACAATGCGGACTGAGAGTCAGCTGGAAAACACTGATCTTCGGTTTTTACGATACTCAACTCGTGACTTGTGCCTGCCCAATTGACAAAATTCATGTCGCCACGCCAACCAAGCGGAAGCTTTCCAAGCGACTTTTCCGGTTTTCCTAGCTGTGCATATGCAGTAAGTTTTCCACCGAGAACTTCACTCACCCCGAGCTTAATATTGCCGTTATAACAGAAGGCTAGCTTGCCATCTTTGTCTTTCGTCAATGCTATTAGAGCATTGCCGCTCATTCGTGCGCTTGCAATGCTAAATACCCCATCAACTCCTGCCTTCGCAAATTTGACATCAGCTCCGCCTTCGAGACTGACTGAAGATGAAATATTAGGACCTATACCAGCGCTGAGGGACGTGGGCCTCAAGTTATAGTTAACCGGCACGGACCCCTTGATCCGAAATGCCCAGCTTACCCTGAACGGCAACGGTCCGACTGCGAACTTCAATGTGCCTGGATAGTTGTGATTGACACTAAGTAAAGATTTGTTGAGTGATTTATCCGGTTCATTGAACGAAATCTCCTTAAATGCCTCCTGGCCAAAAATCTGTACCTGCAAATTCAGAGAAGCTGCCTGGCGCAACTGCAAAGCGTGAGTCTCAATCTTCGTAAAAATTAGTGATCTCTGAACTCCAAATGCCTTACCAGCAACATCGGCAGAGCTATGCAGCGCCATGCCTTTTTTATTTCGAACATAAAAATATCCAGTTACTGAGGCTGAAAACTGGTCACTACCAACCCTGTAATTGCGCGCACCACCAATCCAACCATCTTCGATACTATAACTCTTGGCTATTGCGACATCTTCCTGGTTTGACGATTTATCAAGGTTTGCCTTCTGTTGTTCGACTACTGAGCCCAAATCAATCTTTGGTGAAGCCACATCCACAACCTGTAAATTCTGAGATCCCGCCTCATGGTCGATCACATCTAACAGGTCGATTCCTTCCTGAGCTAGCATGCCGCCTAGGTCGGTAATTTCTCTTAGTGCAACCTCCCTAGCCACAACCTTGCACTCGCCCGAAATTGCAATGGCAACGGATCCGGCGTTAGCTTGGACCGCTTTATCATCACAGTTTGATGGCAACCGACCTAACACCGCTTGACTCATGGAACCTGTCCAAGTGAACGGAGCCGCCTTGGGTTTAAAATAATCCGCGCTGTTTATGCTAGCGTCGGCAGCGCCGACGCTGGAACTTGGCCCAATGGGACCCGAAACATCGAAGGTACTTAAAGCCCCTCCGGGAGCCGAGTCATATGTCTTCGATTTAGAGTGTTCCTTGCAGCTGTTCAGTAAGCACATAAAATGAGATGTACATGCTAACAGCCAAATGAACCGAATTCGATTCATAACACCCTTCCTTCATATATTCAGCGAAGCCGATCAGACATGGCGTCCAACGGTAAGAAATACGCAGTCATCGATAACTGGATTATTCGCAATATGATTCTTATAAGTCGTCAAGATGTCCTGGTAGATCGACTGCGAATTCGACCTTTCGCCCATGATCTTTCGGATGTGCCGAGGGGAGATAGATTGACCTGATAAGGATTTATTTTTAACCAGACCGTCTGTGTATAAAAATAACGTGTCTCCCGGATCAAATTGAAATCTTGAAGCGCGACAATGATCCAAGAATTCACCATCACCGAGATGAAAACCGCGCTGCACGAGAGTGCTAACTTCCCCATCATGTTTGATATATAAAGGCATGTGAGCTGCATTCAAAAATGATCCCTGGCCAGACTTAATGTCAAGCACAACGAAAGCCATGGTCATTGAGCAATTCAAAGGCTTACCAAAGCGAACTATCGCCGCGTTTGCTGCTCTAGCAAGTAGATAAACAACCTCATCAGTTGACTTGTCTACAGAATTTAACAATGAATTATAGACGGCCCCTAGAGCAGAACTAACAGCAGTTGAGACCAACACCGCTGATGTCCCGATTGCACTCACGTCACCGATCTGCAAATAAAGATATCCAGACTTTGAATCATAATTATAACCAAAAAAATCCCCGCCTACATGCTGAGCCTCTTGGTAAAAAAAATCAAAATCGATACCCGGTATGTCATTTTCGCCATCTGTCAACACCACCCTCCTGTAGGAGGCTGCGATTTCTTTATCGAAGTCGGCGCGAGACTTAGACTTAGCTTCTTCGACATACTCATCGAGAAGCGCTGTTATTCCCGAGTTCGCAGATTTTCTACCTGAACTTTTCTTAATAATTTGATCGACTAAAGCACTAAAATGACCTGAGTCGGTTTGCAATCTTGACTTCGATCCGACGGTCCGAATATCTAGTTTATTGATAATGTCCTGTGTCGACTCAGAAGCCTGCATAGTGCTAATGACTTTACGCTCGGGTCTAAGTGAACTTAACTGCGAAAATTCCTGCGCCAAGTGCAAAACCTTGGCTTCGGAACCCCACATACTATAAAACTGGCAAGCTTCTCTTAGCTGCTGACCTGCCAAGACTTCGTCCTGCTGTTCAAGGCTGAATCTACCCAGGCATTCTTGAACAAACGCTAGTGGCAGTAAATAGCCCGAGTCCTTCGCTTTGCTTCTAGCCAAACGATAGTAATTAAATGCCTTCTCAACCTTGCCGAAGATGCGCGCAATTTCTCCGCAGATCAGGTTCCATGCCCATGCAAAACCTGAAGGATTGGCCTTTGCCAGATAATAAACAAAGCCTATCTCAGCCCGCAACTTTAGCAATTTTCGGTAGGTCCTATGACCCTGAGATCGTAGTGAAGCAATGTCGGCATAAATCATTAAGATGCGGCATTGGGGTGACATAGGAACCAAAAGACCGGATCGCTTCTGATTTTTTTTTAATTGCACGTAGGCTGACGAAGCCTCGTCATACTTACCCCAAATGGCAGCGAATGCACCTACCAATGCCCAGTGGAATGAGACACTAATGATGTCTCCATCCGCCTTGCAAGCCCGAAGAAAGAGTTCATCGGCCGTAATATTGTCAGATAATTCATTTACGCTGTACTTTGACTTAGCTAACTGACCAATAGTTTTTGAAAGAAGCAGCGTATTGCGAGCAGCATATGATCCTGTACCCAGATGCGTCCACCCAAGTGCGGCATCCGCACATTCGAGAACCTTATCAAAAGTGTCCCAGGTAAACAGGTCGCTCAGGAGCTCGCTATCGAGCGAAAAAGCTGTCGTTGATAAGTCTACCGGATTTTTTATCGCAGCTAACTGCTGCCTAATCATCTTGGTCGTCAAACGGCGTGGATAGGTCCAGGGAAATAATAGCCCCTTCCAATCCGTTGAGACTTGTGTCTGCCCTTGCCTTATTCGACTATCCGTAGCCACTCGAGTTGCCAACCGAGCACATACTGCAGCGAATGAATATCGCCTGATATATTGCGAATTTTGTATAACCCCGAATAAACCGATACTGCGTGATGCCGCTTCACCAAAACCATACTTGAGACATCTTCTCACCTGCCTAGACACCAAAAACGCAGCCAGCATGGGGTTGGTAAAAAAAGACAGGGAAATGCTGCGATCGATCTTCTGACTTATCGCAATCTGACTCTGATCGATCATCTCAGCCATGGGCCCCATGCCCTTGCTGCCCGTTAGGCGCAGAGACACTGAGGTGAGCCACACCTCAAATAAGACACGGCCAAGTGTCGGACGGCGAGGAATACGGAGCCCCAGTTCTCTGAGGTCCATGAGAGCTGTGTCGAGAGACTCGGCAACCTCAGCTGGCTCAGTTAGGGTATCCGCATCCAAAGGCGATGTTAGCTCGGCTGTGGGCTGTGACGAGTCGCCGCGATTAGCTGCATCGTTCGTGTCCAGTTGGTGTGCGTCTTTCATGGATTGCCTGGCAGCGGCAGAGTCACCGCAGAAAGTAACGGAACTCAGGTGGGTCATAATCCGACTTATATCATATCATTAATAACATCGACCTTCGGAGGAACTGATGATGGGCAGAAGCCACATCAGCCTTGAATCCGGATAATTCTGACAATAATGTCTATTGTTCGCTTTTTACCACGACCCGCCTGCAGGGTTCCCACAATCAACATAAATCGGTATTGTTAAGCTTTGGTGGTATGTTACAGCGGCTGAGGCGAAAGGCGGACGGCTGTGCGAGCTTTTTCATCCCTCGTTGCCTGGACGAGTTTTATGATGGCCATGGTGCTGTCGCCGCGAGCAGCCGCAGCGACCTGGCGGCCGGCCGATGACTTAATTCCAGCCTCAGCCCTGGAGCGCCTTGCCGAGCGTTACCCAACCATTCGGGACGCTAATGAACTTGAAAACCTGCTTCTTGATATCGGACGTCGCCAACAAATGCTGCGTCTGGAAGCAAGATTTGAAAATGGAACGTGGGTCATTGACGGAACGCCCGCGACTCTAATTTCGGATCTGGAAGTGCGGGTCACTGCCCGCATGATGACCCAGCTCGTGTACGCATCGCTGCAAAACTATATTGGGCAAGTAGACTCTCCAGAGTCACGGGTTAAAGTCGTCGATGTGGTGCAGCGCTACATGCATCGGCACGGATATCCCTGGTCTAGCACTAATCTGAAAACTAGTAAAAATGAAGAGGGTACCGTCTACGATATCGCTGTAGATGAAGGCACGCCCTGCGTACTTGATCGCATCGATATAGGATTCAAATTACCTGTTGGAACAAAGCTAGATATTAGGCCCGGCGACTCCTGCGACCTGGAACTCGTCGACACAGCTATTAGCGATTTGGAAACTCAACTCCGAGATAACGGATTCAGTCAAGTTAAGCTCAACTCTCCAGTGATCTCGTTTCACCCTAGACCAGCGACAGCATCTCTGACAGTAACTGGGACACTCGGCCAGCGTATCAGTTATGAAATCGTCGATGATAGCCACAGATTCTTGCTCGACGATCTATTTGGCGACGAAGATCTCACCGCAATTGATCCGACAATAGTCAGTCCTGATGCTATGACGGCCGAGCTTGCACGACGCTACCGCAACCGTGGATTTCTTGATGTAATTATTAAGGGACCGACACCCAAGACGGAAAACAGCGATGCTATCGTTTACGTTTACCACGTTAATCCAGGCAGACAATATGTGCTAAAGAGCGTTCAATTCGAGGGAGTCACGGTCTTTTCCCAAAAGCAGCTCATGGAAATCATTGGAGTTGGAAGACTTTGGCAAAGCTCACAGCCTTATAACTATGAAGAAATCCAACAAGGCCTCATGGCTCTCCGCGCAAAATATCAACAAGAAGGCTACTGGGATGTCGACATCCATGACCCAGGAACCGGCCAACGCGACAAAGAGACAGGATCGATTCGACTCACGATTGCGGTCAATGAAGGGACACCAAGAAAACTTGCCGAAGTCAGAATTGTTGGCAACAGGGCCCTGACAAGTGCAGAGATCCTAGAGATCCTAAATATGCCTACTGAGGCGCCTGTCGATCGCGCCAAGATCCTGGATTTTCAGCAAAAAATACGCACTGCGTACGTCGCCAAAGGCTACCTTTACAGTGACGTTCAAATAGAATTAAAGGCTCAAGAACGCAAACGCACCCAATGGCTTGAGTTACTTGTAAACATTGTGGAAGGTCAGCGCGTACGTTTTGGCGACATCAACATAGTCGGCTTAACCAGGACCCATGAAAAAGTCGTACGTCGTGAATTACTGTTCCACAGCGGTGACTGGTACGAGCCAGAATTGATCAGTAATACGCGTCAAGCCTTGAACCGCCTAGGCATTTTCAGATCGGTTCAGATAGTACCGACAGATCGAAACGCAATCGCAGATAAAGAGCCAGAACTTGATATCAACATAGACATCCGTGAAGGACGCCCTGGTTCAGTCGCTTATGGTCCTGGATGGAGCTTAATCCGCGGTTGGAACTACGAAGCCGAGGCTGCCTACAACAATATTGGAGGTGTCGGACGGCAGGCATCTATTCGTGGCTCTATTAGCCAAGAGCGAAATCAATACGGCATCGGCCCACGAACTTTGCTGGGACGAAAAATTGGTATCGGCTATACAGAGCCATTCGTCTTGAACCTGCCTATTGATGCGTCAGTACGGTCCAAACAAGAGGCATTTTGGGACGGAAAATTGTGGACACTCAGCTTCAGTGGTGAATTGGAATTTAAGTATAAATTTCGTCGATTATTGCCAAACAGTTTTGTGTCTGCTTTCTACGGACAGAAGATTGCAAATGTCGAAGGTTCGGCGCTGCAGCTGGCAAACCTTGTCGCCAACAATGAGCACGTAGGATCTCTTGGGCTCCGCTTTAATATTGACCGCCGCAATAATCTAAAATTCCCAACTGCCGGCTACGTCGCAAATACGGAAGCGTCATGGGCCAGATACGAACTCAACGGAGATGTGCGCTATTTTCGCTGGGACATTGGAATCGGCCGCTATTTCGACCTAACAAACGATTCCGTGTTCGCTCTTGGGATTTACGGAACTGGCTACGACGACATCCAGCGCAAGGGCAATAAAATAGGGATTCTACCGCAGCAAGAGCGCCTATCATCGGGCGATGACACAGTACGGGGCTTCCCAATCGCCAGCCTCGGCCCTTTGGTGAAAGCGCCAGTATTTACCGACAACGGCACATGCAATGTCAATTACAATAGATCTTCCTTGTTCGGGACAAATCGACTTTCGATAAAAACCGAGATTAGGCACAAATTCAGCGACGTCTGGGCCGCAACTGGGTTTGTAGATAATGGGAACGTATTCCTATCACCCGAGCAAATGAATCGATTCCAGGAGGCCTACAGCGGCCCCGTCACGGATCCAAACTTAGCTCAGCACCCAAATTGCCGAAACTATGCCCCGGCGCCGGTTCGCACGATTGAGGATAACTTCGCCTACAAATTTTCGGATCTCGCGAGAAATCCCTCTTATCTTTGGTCGCGAAACTACTATTCCTATGGTGGATCACTCGACTTTCTCACGGCGCTCGGCTCGATAAATATTACTTACGGCCTACCTTGGCGAGAGCCTAAGACACAAGCGTGTCGTGATGACCCCAAACAGTGTAACCGAAGGGCACGACAAACCGGCCCTTGGTTTAGTCGCGGTGAATTTCTAGTCAACATCGGTGCTCGCTTCTAAAGAACAGCTGCGCTAGCCAACGCAATGGGCTGCGATATTATGGCAGTAGACCTTTAGAAGTTACGTCGCGAAACACTGATACAGCTGAGCGCGGAATCCTGCGTTTCATTTCGTCCTTGGGGTCAACTTGAAATAAACCAAATTGACTATTGGTCCCATGATTCCATTCGTAATTATCCATCAGTGTCCAATAGAAATACCCACGGACATCAATACCTTCGTGTAGGGCTTGCCGCGTTGCTGCTAAGGTACCAAGCAACCAGCGCCGGGGCTTATCTTCATCATTGACTGCGTCACAGCCAGTTTCCGTAACGTAAATCGGCAATCCATAACGAGACTCTTCTCGCAAAACTTGTAACAGTCCATCAGGCGCATTGCGGTCAAATACGCCATCTAGCGGATCAAAAGTTAACAGCGACGAGATTCGACTGGATCTACCCGGAAGAAACTTCGGGGGAGTGAGCCTGACGTAGTAATTGACACCAACGAAGTCTAAACGGCCTGCCAGGTCAGGTCGATGCACTACGCGACCGTTCCAATCACGATCAAGACGCCCAAGGGTGATCGCATTCATGAATTGATCATGGAACAGATAGCGCAGATTTTCAGCGACTACCGCATCTACTTGCCTATCGGTGGCAGCCCTGATTGCAAAAAAGGAGTATGCAATTCCGACGTTAGCGGGTCGATCGCCAGGTGCTCGTGACCAAATATCGACACTATGAATGGCATCATACATTCTGGCGTGCGCCTCGATCATAGCGAGGTTAGCAACTTTGGCAGCTTCGATATGCATGTAGACACCGGGTGGATTGGTACGCTCAGGCGTTGGCAATAAATAGCTGGGAAGAACTACCGCGGAAAACGGCTCATTCAAGGTTAACCAATCATCGACTTCGGCACCGAACTCCTGCGCAGCGAATGCAGCAAATTTCGTAATTTCAGCGACGATGCTTTCTCGGCCCGCCCACCCCCGATTTACGCAAGTGCGCAAGCTGAAGTGACACCCCACTGCGTCATGAATCCAATTGGGCAAAGTGTAATGGTTGAGCGTAACCATTGGTGTCAGCTTCTGCTCCTGCATCGCCTTAAAAAGATCGTGATAATAGGCCAGGGCTGGCGCTGAGGCGAGTTGACGCAACTTATCGTACCCATCTACGTCAACAGTTGATTGCGGGAAGAGTCGACTCCACTCAAGGGACACGCGCATAGCGTTATTGCCTAATTCCTTGCTAGCTAAGGCCAAATCATCACGGTAGGTTTCGAGGAATCCAGGCCCTACCTTTGGGGAATCGCCGCTCATGAAGAGCAGAGGATCATGAACAGTCCATGGGGACGTTATAAACTCGTACCAATCGGAAGACCTATCCTCGCAAACTTCGCCGGCGAGGTGCAGGCACCCCATCTCAACTTGAAATCCGGCGATTGCGGTACCCATGAGAAAGTTTGGCGGTATCGGCATCGGTTCTTGTTCTGCCGCTATAGCTAGGTTAGCGGTTACTACCGACGCCAAAAGGACCGTGAGCATACTTGCCATAACGGACTCCGCCTAAGAAACGCTGCCAGTTGCCGCAGCATTCCTATGTTTATCCCAGCCGAATAGATTAAGTCGACTAGCCTGATGACTGATTGATTATGTGGTTATACTATGTGAAATAATAGCGATGCTGCAATAGGCAGGTAGCTTCTATTCAGACCATACCACCGGGAATCCGGTTGTCTTTAATTTAAAAGGAAAAATGATAACACGATGCATAGGCAGCAATTATCTAAACCTGATGGCCGCAAACTAATTCTTTATTCACGCCGCCCTATGCTCGATATCACCCGCGCACCTTCCCCAAGGTCAACCGCTGTAGATGCCAACCCTCATTTAAGGTGGCATCCTTTGCGTGGGGAGTGGATCACATATGCCTCGCATCGCCAGGACCGAACTTTTCTTCCTCCACCTGAATACAGCCCGCTGGCTCCAAGTAATGACCCGAACTTCCCCACGGAGTTGCCACTGGGAGACTATGAAGTGGCAGTCTTTGATAATTTGTTCCCATCTCTTAGTCTAAACTCTCACGATGCACCAAAATTAGACGTTCCCACGCGACCCGGCACTGGTCACTGCGAGGTAGTTGTATTCACCCAAGATGCTACTACTAGCCTGGGACGCCTGCCCGTGAGTCATATTGACCTACTGATCGAAGTTTGGGGAGAACGCTACACAGAGTTAGGGAAAAATCCAGATATCAAATATGTCATGCCATTCGAGAATCGTGGCGTCGAGGTTGGCGTAACTCTCCACCACCCGCACGGTCAGATTTATGCCTACCCTGTCGTGCCGCCTATTCCCGCGAAGGAGATGGAACAGCAGAAGGCCTACCTAGAGCAGCATGGCCGTGGCCTACTTGAAGATATGATCAATGACGAGCTACAAGATGCCCGCCGTATCATCTTCGCCGGTGAGCACGTCGTCGCGTTTGTCCCGATTTGTGCTAGGTATAGCTATGAAATCTGGATTGCTCCAAAGCGCGCAGCCCCTTCGCTTGCTGCACTGACTGCGGAGGAGCGCCGTGAACTAGCACTGGCTCTGAAAACAGTATTATTGAAATATGATGGTCTATGGAACAAGCCATTCCCCTATCTCATGGTAATCCATCAAGCGCCAACGGACGGCAATGACCATCCTGAAGCTCATGTGCACATCGAGATCTATCCTCCTTACCGGACACAAAATAAACTTAAGTATCTGGCTGGTACTGAAATCGGAGCAGGATTCTTTGCATCAGACAGTTTGCCCGAAGAAAAGGCGCAAGAGCTGAAGGCGATCCTCATCAACTTGGAAGCTTAGGAAGGTCTAGAATGTCTTTTGAGAAATCCTTCAATAGTTCGCCTAGCATAGTACTCACCACCCCCGGACGCGTGAATCTAATCGGTGAGCACACGGACTATAATGACGGTTTTGTATTGCCAACTGTGATTCCGCAGTCAACCAAGATTGAACTGTCCGGGCGAGGCGGCTCACGAGTACGTGTGGCTAGCCTAAATATGGCTGCGAGCGGCATAGAGTCCTATATGCTCGGCGAGGAAGTAAACAACGGTGGCTGGCTAGCCTATATTCAGGGAGTCACGCAGGTTCTAGCCAAATCAGGATTTAAAATCTCTGGCTTTGACGCGTTTATTCAATCAACGGTCCCAACCGGCGCCGGCCTATCCTCAAGCGCTGCTCTAATTGTTGGCTTAATCAAGGCACTAAGACTAGCCTACCAACTTGACTTGACTGACAAGGCCATCGCCTTGCTAGCACAACGGGTCGAGAATGAATTTGTCGGCGCCCACGTTGGGATTATGGACCAAATGGCAGTTAGCTTGGCTGCACCTGGCCAAGCACTTTTTTTAGATACTAGATCTCTAGAATTCAAATTAATCAAGTTACCAAAACACCTCGGGCTCATCGTCATCAACTCAGGCATTAAGCATAGTAATATAGGCGGCGGTTATAGTGAGCGGCGGCAATCTTGCGAGGAAAGCGCCAAGTTTATGGGCGTGCGCGCTCTGCGAGACGTGAGTATTGACGACACGCGGAAGATGATGCTGCTACCGCCACTGCTAGCAAAGAGGGCACACCATGTTATCACTGAGAATGCCCGCGTTGTTGCCGCTGTTAGCGCTCTTCAGGCCGGGGATCTAACCCGCCTTGGAGCGTTGTTCAAAGAGTCCCATGCCTCAATGCGAGATGACTATGAAGTCTCAATCCCCGAGATCGACATACTTGTCGAGATCGCCTGCGCTGACCCAGCGGTGTATGGCGCTCGCTTGACCGGCGGAGGATTTGGCGGCTCGATAGTTGCCTTAGCGAATGCACAAGACGCAGCTGCTGCCGCCAAGCGAATCGCAGATCGCTTTGAGCTACGCACAGGTCATAAAGCCACTGTTCTGGTCCCCTAGTGCCTTGCTGATGGGTGATGAAATTATCTCGAACCAATGAGCACTAGGTGCCCACTTCATTCGACGACAACTCCGCAGCCGAGCAGACACTGGAATAGGGCGCAAGGTCAGCATCAGGCTTTGGGTCCATCAAGGAATGCTTACTGCTACTTTCTTGGCCTTGAACAGCTGGACGTTCCATAGCGATTTCCAAGCTACCTTGGCTAGAAGCAGTATTCGCGTTTTCAAAATCCATCCTTATTGCGGAAAAGGATCCTGCTGCTATAACAACTGCCATTTGCCCCCGCTGAAATACAGTACCATTGACCGTATCCAATAATTCAACGGTAAGAACATAACGGCCTGGAGCTAAATCAGTTAGCTTGAGATCTTTAGATTTCGCATCGAATCTCTCGAGATAACGATTCAGCGCGAGAGTGTCTTGTCCGCGGCTAGGCAGAATATAAGTGCTATAGTCGCCGCTTTGATGATCCAATACGCGGCTTGCCACCCCTTGGCTACAATCGTATTCGGGCAAGGCAACCATTGGGTCTAGCGTAACCAGCACCTGTTTCACCTGAGTTGGCATCATTTTCGGCAGAGTCAAGGACAGCCCCGACTGCAACTTTGATGGGCGTGACGAACTGTCACCTACAGAAACCGCAGATGATCTCGCAATGATAGCTCCATCATTTCCTGCGCCGCGACTTTGGGCCAGCTTTTCGGCTGCTTTTGCACCGGGATTTCTCGCTGGCTCAACCATACATCCACTAAGAGTGAGGCCGATCGCGAGAAGTCGTAGAGGCAAACCTAGCGCATTTGTGCGCTGAAAGAAGTCTTGCACGATAGTTTCCTCCAAGTGCGATACCGCAATTTTGTCTTCCTGTTTTGGACGTATCGGCAAAATTGCTCGAAAACTTGAGTCAAAATATTCCCAAAATATCGTAAACTATTAATATTAAAGCAAAATATTGAGCATTTTCGTCAACAGTGCCGCCAGCTCTTTATAAGAGCTTAAAAAGACTTGGTTACCTTAAACTTGACGAGAAATAACTCACGTCTCCTCCACAAGATGCCGAGTCCGTTAAGGTAACGATGCTTAAGTGAGATAAAGCATAAACGAGGCAAGCAAACATGGAACTGAAAACCTTAGCGCTAATCTCTACTGCGACGGCATGCCTTATGAGCGCCACACCGAGTATCGCCAGTCAGCGGCAAAATATTGACGTTCAAGGGCACAGGGGATCACGTGCCTCGCATCCTGAAAATACCTTGCCAGCATTTGCACACGCCCTAGAAAGCGGGGCGGACACTCTAGAACTCGATTTACAACTGACTAAAGACAACCAACTCGTCGTCTCGCATGATCGTCACGTGTCATCGAAATTATGCCGCTACAGTAACGGCCAAGTCATCTCAAAGCCAATACCTATCCATAGCCTCACTCTGAAACAGTTAAAAACCTATGACTGTGGCAGCATTCACCAAGAGGCATTTCCTAAGCAAGCATTAGTGCCTCATACTGCAATACCCAGTTTGGCGGAAGTCTTTAGTTTCGTTAGCGAATCAACTATTCCGAGCGCTAAATCAGTTAAATTCAACATCGAAATGAAGATAGTGCCGCGTTTTGTTGGCGAAGGTTCCCACCCCGAACAATTTGCGCAACTGCTGCTCGACACGGCTAAACAGCATGGAATGCTGGACCGCATTACGGTTGAGTCCTTTGACCACCGTTCTCTTCTGGCCATCAAGCATTTAAACCCAAACATCCCAGTCGCCGCATTATTAGGCGAAGATCTACCAGACTGGCAGGCAGTTATCTCAGCGGCAAGAGCCGACATTATTTCACCTAATATGGACTGGGTGACAGCTGAGGCTGTGCAATCCGCTCACGCCGTTGGCGCCCGAGTCATTCCCTACTCTGCCAATCATGAGGAAGACTGGAATTACTTAATGGCATGCGGAGTAGACGGCATCATTACCGATGATCCTGCAGCTTTAGTGAACTTTCTAAGAGCTAAAGGGCTGAGGTAACTCTGCGTCACTCCCACCTCACGAAACCAACGCCTATCTCGACAACTTGACCAGCCGGCCAATTCAATCTAAACTACATAAAATTTATAAATCTCTTGCATTATCATGCAATAAGGGGCCGCTGATGCGCCACGGTATCCTCTGGGCTGGCTTGAGTCTCGGATCTCATTTAATGACAACCGCTGTGATGGCGACACCTGTTAAGGTGCTGCATGGTGCAGCAAGTGTGTACTCGGTACCACCGGAGTCTGTACTCTATCACGAAGACGATTTGGTCATCGTCAGAGACAACGCTGCATCCTCTTTCGATTTTAATGATCTATACGTAGTAAATATGTCGCATCGGACAGCTTTACCAGATGACATCAGTCAATTTGGTAAAGTCGTTCACTTCGAGCCAGCGCGCTTTGCTCTTATGAATCTTGATGAAGGCAGAGTAGCCGAACTCTCAGGCCGCCTACACTCAGAGGGCCTTGCTTGCGGCGTTCTGCTTAAACTAGACGGTAGCAGCATCCAACCGAAAATGGCCACTGCACCTAAAGCAATTATCCCGGTCGGGGCACAAGATCATCGCGCAAGCGCACTAATCAGTCGAGTAAATGAACAGAACATCCGCAACGGGATCGATGAACTCTCAGCAATTCCGACAAGGTTTCACAAGTCTACAACCGGTCGCAACGTCGCCGATTACTTGTTAGCAAAATATAGGGCATTACGCGGCAACAGGTCGGATGTCACCGTCAGCACTTTCGACCACGGATCTGACACAGCGCAGAGGAGCCTAGTTGTACGCATCAAAGGTAAAGTTCATCCAGACGAAGTCATCGTCCTTGGCAGCCACCTTGACAGTGTCAACTGGCAAGACGGTGTCGGTCAAAGGGCTCCTGGATCTGATGATAATGCCAGCGGCACAGCCACCAACTTGGAAATCTTTCGTATTTTGATGGAAGGCCGCGTAGAGCTCGATCGCTCCTTAGAAATTCACGCCTACGCTGCCGAAGAAATAGGCCTTGTCGGCAGCCAAAACATGGCGAGAGCCTACCGTTCAAAGGGCACTAATGTCGTCGCCATGATGCAAATTGACATGGACCTCTACAAGGATGCATCTGAGACGGACAAAATCTGGTTCGTAACAAACAACACCAATGATGCCTTCAACAATGCTCTGGGTAATCTCATTGATCTTTATGTCGGACTACCCTGGGAAAAACGTTCTTTAAGTGGCGGTAGCAGTGACCACGCAGCTTGGCACCGTGAAGGCTTCGCAGCCGCATTTCCCTTCGAGAATCCGGACAATCATAACCCGCACATCCATACCGCTGACGACACTATCGAGAACTCCGGCGCATTCTCGTTGGCCGCTGGTTTTGCGAAGCTTGGCCTAGCTTATGTAGCGCATTTTGGTGGCGTGCTTAAGTAAAAGCGTGTTTATCCGGCAGACGCCGCTGCATGACGAACTAAAACCTGCTGTACACTTTTAGGTGTCGGCAGGTTTTTAAATATGAAGCCGTGCACCGAAAACCAAGCTGATTCCTCAAGGATTGGCGCGGTGTCTTTGCCGTTTGCAACATCCTGAGCCACACCGATCACTAGTGGCTGCTTAGAAGTTGTCGCTAATACTTTGAGACGATTTGCTAACTGTCCGGCATGCCAACGGTGAAAGATTTCTAAATGAACTTTGCCCCCATCTGCTCCAGTAAAAGTGACATCTGGGAAGCAATAAGACTGCTGCCCTAATGCCAGGAACTCTTCACCCACAGTCGCAGCAAATGGCCCCTTACGCTCGTTGAATGAGCTGATAAAAGCAGTCAGTTCGGGCGGCACGAAAGGCGTAAATTTCTTGTAGTGACTCTGAATCCCAACCCGATGATCAAGTTCTAAGGTTAAAACCTTGCCACCAATCTTGATCTCGGCGCTCAGTTGCCACTTAGGCATTTGCAGGATGTAGGGAAAAAACTGCGCCAGGCGCATCCCATAGCTTTGGGAATTCTGGAAAATCTTAAGTGGACCGCTAAGTTTGCAGACTGTGTCCTTGGCAGACTCGTCGATGACAGTGCTGCTGAGCAAGCGCTGAAACTTCAGGCAGCGAAAAAACTTCCGCTTTTCTGCCAAATTTGCGTCAACAATCCGGACCTCCACCTCCTGAGCCACGAGCAGAAGACCCTGAATTTGAGCTGAATTATAGCGGTGTAAGAGAGCTTCTGGAGTCAATTCTTCAAAGGTTTTAATTTTGCGAAACTCAGGCAAATCAGCATAAAGCCTCTCCTGCATCGAGGCTACGTCTTCACCGATGTGACTCATCATTGCTGAGTGAAAATCGGCTAGAGTGGGATATCCCCCGTCCCGACGCAGCTTCTCAGCAGCCTGCAATAAGTCAGTACGACGGTCGGCAATGACGCCGTCTTCTTCAATCTCGTCGCAGCGATCGAGCAAGAGTTTTTTAAATGCTGGCAGCAAAACGTGGTTTAACCACGGGCCACTCTCAATCTCGTCGTCAAGCTCGCTCAGGCGCGACCCAGGCGCTGACTTAAAGACCTGAATCAAAGCGGCTGCCAATGCCAGCAGCTCTGGATCATCGACTTTGATCAAAGTCGGATAAATCCGATCTTTGCGACTACGATAGCGTAGAAGATCCTTGGTAAGCATCGTGTTGCCTGCGCCGTTGATTGACGAAATATTCACTAGTTCCCTGCGAGATCACTTCGTAGAGAACCGCCCTCTTGCCTGGCCTCGCCCTAAGTATTCGACCAAGGCGCTGAACATGCTCGCGTACTGTGCCACTACCAGAAAGCACGATACCGATACTAGCCTCGGGAACATCAACACCTTCGTTTAGAACGCGCGACGTAGCCAATACAGAAATTTCACCACGGCGAAATCCATCGAGAAATGCTTTCCGTTCTTTAACCTTGGTCTGATGCGTCAATACCGGCACAAAATATTCCCGACCGATACGGTATGCTAATGCATTGTCATCCGTAAAAATGAGCATTTGCTCACCCCGGTGACGCTGCAAAATCTCCCAAGTGGCATGTAATTTACCAGAAGCAGCTTGAGCAAGATGCTTTTGCTCGCGATAGGCGCGCATAGCCTCTCGACCATCAGCCGAACGCGCAGCCATGCGTACGAACTGCATCCAGTCAGCGCCATTATTAAAACGAATGCCGGACCGACGCAAAAAATCTGTATAAACACTGCGTGCCTTTTGGTACGCATTTTTTTCTTCATCACTCATTGGCACCTGAATGCTGTAGACATCATAAGGCGCTAAGACCTTGGCGACCATTTGGTGAATCTGAGCTTCGTATACTAAAGGACCGACCAGATCAAAAATCACACTCTCTCTACCGTCCACCCTTTCCATCGTCGCGGACAAACCAAGACGGAAGGGAGCCAGAGAGCCAACAGCGATCGTTTGATATTGCGGAGCAGGCAAATGATGACATTCATCGAAAATCAAAAGGCCAAATTTATTACCTAAACGTTCGATATGAATGAGTGCGGAGTCATAGGTTGCGACAGTAATTGGCTGTGGATCGTGAGCACCGCCACCGAGTAAGCCGATCTTGCATGCATGCCCAGCTTCTTTGAGAAACTTACCAAGAACCTGTTCCCATTGCTGCATCAGATCGATCGTAGGCACCACCACCAGAGTAGACCTGCCTGTCATGACTATTGCCAGAACTGCCATAATAGTCTTGCCAGCACCGGTGGGTAAGGCCACGCAGCCAGCCTTCCCTGCGCTGCTCCATTCCCGCAGTGCGTGGGTTTGGTGTTCGCGGGGGATTATGGGCTCTGCCAAGGTCAAATTGAGCGTCTCATAAGCACGAGCGTGATCGACTAAAACGTGACCGAGTTCTTTGCACCTAGTCACGATTTGACGATAGGCACGGCCTGGAGCACGCCACTGCTGTGTGCGCTGATCCCAGGTGACACTCGGCAGTTGACCGGCGGCAGGATCGTTCAAGCCGTCGAGCACAAGAGTGCCGCTGTCAAATTCCAATGTAATGTTCGCCATATATACCCTGGTGCCAGAATGTCTGCGCCACTGGGTATAACACAGGTCTCAGGTCCCGTTCAGCCCAAATCTCAGACTCGACCTAGTTCCTACCAAGATGCAGGTGCCCAAAAAAAGACATTAGCATTGCGGTAATCATCCGGACTGCGGGTCGTCACCCACAGACGATCTTTCTTATCGATAAATAGGTTGCTCACAGTCTTTAGCTTCGGCGGCAACTTGTAGTCTTTAACTTTTGCAACCTGCAAACACGAATCGTAGCGGAATCCGACCAACTTTTGTCGCAGGGCATCACCGATCAAAACCATACGTCGAGCCTCGCTAACTGCAATCCCCGAAATACTCGATGCCGTCAATCCGCTAGCTCCGTCTAAGGAACACTGCCGAGTGATCATACATGCCGAAGGTGCTTCGCCATCACCACAGGTAATCTCGACGAGAGGAAATCCCGCAATCCTTGTTGCCGCTAGATAAACATGGTGTCTACCTTTACTTAAAGACAACGGCAAAGGAGCCACACCAGCCAACTTCCGACCGAGTGTCTTCAACCACTGCATCTTGAACCTAGACCTAAGGGCAGCGGTTTCCACTCGAGTTGGCTCGCCACCGCGATCTGCGGGTGGCTTAATCAAATCCCACGGCATGGATCGCTTAGTCACTTCCTTAAAATCTACCGTCGCGATCTCATGAACTGTTGCTGCAGTTCCGTCAAATAATAGAATACGGTCCTTACTCCACTCTGCAGCCACAAGATCAACGTCGTCCGCACCAGCCGGCAGATACCGACGAGATTGATTATTTAGGTCGCCAAACATTTGCACGTGGCTAGTCGCATCCGGCCGATAGGGCGCAGTCACGAAAAATGACTGCGAATCGGGAACAAGTAGCAGCACATCTTGGCCAACAAAGAGACCGCTCAAATTGGGCGCTATGCTCTCCAGGGACTGCTGCTCAGGTGGCTCGGATAAGTTTTTTATCTCAGCGCCGTGACATGGCTGTGTCGCGCAAAAGATACTGGCAATTGCTGTAATTACCCTTGCTTCTGATAGCCAGCCAGACTTTAGAGCGCACACTCTTGCAACCTGAGTTCTGATGACTGTAATCATTCTATCTCTTTCCGGTACTTTGGAAATGGCCAACAATTATGCCGCGAGCAGGTCTTTTTGTAGGCTCCAAACACTGCTGCTATAATGTGATCATACGTCAAAAACTTCAGCCCCCACCACGTTCGGCATTGCGAGGCATCCCCTTGGCCAATGATAACCAATCCGTAGACTATGTCACATACCTGCAAATGCGTACTAAGGACGAGCGCTTAAGTGTGCTTTCTGCGATGGCCAAGGTTGGTAACTACCTGCCGATATCACTGGCAGAAGACCTCCTTGTATTGGACATCACTCACGATGAAAAACTGGCAATTTTAGAACGAACTAGCAGTCGTGACAATTTAGCGCTAGAACATTTCCTCACCCACCAGGTAGCCAATGCGCCCCAGGAATTAGCAGCTACAGCTCTGCGACTTTGGAGCCAGACTACACAAAATCTTTTATGGTTTAGGATGCTGCAAGTCGTCCAGTCTCCTTTGCTATCTCAACGCCTGTTTTATACCATCATCGACTTAGCCTTGAACACTGGCGGAGAACGGATCATCAATGCGTCCCTAAAAGTCGATGGCATTGAAGATATGTCAACCGCATTGCACGGACTTATTTTACATCGTGCTTGCCAGTGGAACATTCAAAACGATCGCCTATATGCTTTGGCACACAACTGTTTGAACAGTGCTTTTAGCAGTTTGCATCCAGATAACAAAGCTATCCCATCTGCAATGGCCTACCTCGGCCGTTTTCATGTAGAGGACATAGAAGGCCTGATCAATCGGCGGGATTTCTCTGAGCCTTGGAGTGACTTCGCACGCGTCATCGTGTTTGCTAACAAGAATCAATCTAAGTCGCTTACCCGTCTCAACAAGCTGCTGCACTCGTCAGACGAAATTAAAGCGCAGCAGATTGAAGCGCTGTGGCCGGCGCTGTGGAACCGCAGCGAGCTAACGGCCAAGACGATCGCGGCAGCAATTAGACTTTACATCTCTGAATTTCTAGCAAGAGATGGAAAGTCCGAAACCGTGTTCCACTGGGATCATTTCGCCGGCATCTCGACAACGGTGCTACAAGAAGCTCTTGAACTAATTGATGATGACAAAATATTTGCCAACGCCCTAAGCTGTCTCAGTGGCTTGATGCCATCTCCTGCTAGCCCGCAAATGCTAGAGGTTCTCCGCCAGAGATTGACTAAAGCCGCAGATCCTTCACAGCTACTTTCGAATCTACCACTTCGTTTACGCCTAGATTTGACGGATGAAGGCCCGCAAAGAACGGGAAACATCCCATTCGCTGCCGTAAAGAAAGAACAACAAGGCACTCTAAATGTCGAAAAAGTTGTCTTCAAATCTGAGTTTCATGATTACAGCAGAAAGGACGGTACTACTGCCTCAGCCTCGTCCGGGACCTTTGAAGATCCTACGCAGTTGATCGCACGCAAGCAGTTTTTCCGTTTGGCCTATCTGCAACAAGAGGTGCCTCAGGTCAGTGGCGACGACTTCTTTAGCTTGCTGACTGAAACCTGGAAGTCTCCTACGGAACAAAAATTGGCGCGGCTCTCAACCGTCTCAAGACAAGTCGATGGCATTCTAAAACTTTGCTACATCAATACACTTGGCCGGTTTAAAGGACACGATGCTGCTGTCCTTAAGTTAATGGATTTCGTTAGGTCACCGGATCGAAATTACCTGCTAGCGGTCATCCACGCGCTTGGGGACATCGGTACACCAAGATCAGCCCAAGAACTGATTGCAAGTTTAACCCGCCCAAATATCACTGCGGCACTGCAAATCGAAGTCTGCACCGCTCTGAAAAAGTTAGATTTAACTAACCTTCAAAATGAATTACACGCCGCGATAAATGACCTCAGCTCACAAAATCAGGATGAAAAAATTGCGCAAGAAGTGCGCGAGATGGTAGTCAGCCTACTACAGACATCGTTGGACAACCGACCTGTTAAAGAGGCGAGTGCAAGTGCACCGAGGGTAGAGGTTAGCGATGCCCGACTCGACCAAGAACTTGGCGGAAAGATACCTAATTACCGCGAACTCTCGAGTGAAGTGAAGCGCGCTTTGCGCACGGCTCAATTTTTTCATATTCAAACGACGGGAGCCAGCGCGCCATCGTCCATCGATCTGAGCCCAGTCATTGATATGCAATATAAATCTCTAGAACTACTATTTCGTGAGACGTACGAGGAACCCTGCTCAGCTCTCATTCATGCCGGTGTACTCCAGCGCCGACTAGACATCATCGGTTACGCACGTCCGATTCCACGCGCCATGGATGAATTCGAGCATTTTATCGAAACGCTCCCAGTCGTCCGTGAAATTCCCTTCTTCAGTAATTTCAAGTTGAGAAAAATGCTACGAGCCATCTGCCAATTCCGTCCAGGTCGCAGGTTCACTCTGGATGGTTTGAAGGCATTTGCCCTATTCTTCCTATGCTTCAGTCGCAAAGACTGCCAATACGGACTAAGTAATCTATTTCCACTTGGCTTTCCATCGGATGCCGATGTGTTTCAATTCTGTAAGTCATTGCATGTGTTTCAAGACTTCCGTAATCGCGCTGCTCATGAAGGATTCCATCCAGATGCAGCTAACGATATCGACGGAATTTGGCGCATGACTGCGGAAATCGTCCAGATCGTGTTTCATACGAAAAAAGCTCTCGAATTACCGCCTCAACGCGACAGCGCACAGTCGCGTGATCGCGGCCAAGTCATAATAGAAAAAAAGGTGTCATGAGACCTTCCAAAGTTTACGCGCAGTTTTGCTGGGCGCTGCTAATTTGCGGCACTACCGCGTCGTGCATACTTAGGTCAGTCCAAACGATCCGGCAGGAACAGTCACCGAGTCCCGAGGCCTCTCCTAATACAAATCCGGCACCAACAAAACCCTCTCCTGCACCAACTACCAGTGGGTCAGCATCAAACCCGTCGCCAATTGCTGGACCGTCACCGAGTAGCGGGACGGCAGCAACTAGAGTCGACAACAGCACAGACGCTAACGACGTCGTCAAATATGCACGACTCTGTAAACAGGAACTAGGTATTAGTCATCTACCGAAACTGCCACCTTGGAATTGTCTCGAAGGCAAGGAATTGCCCGTCACCATCCAAGATCAGCCGCTGAATGCCAGTAACTATGCCCTGCTAACTAGCCATAAAATTGCATGCGATCACCCGTCTTGGCTTGGCGCCGAACCTTGCGCAAATTACGGCTTTGTAACCCACCGCACCTTGGCACCGAATGTTGAGGCTTATCTAATTTGCCGCGATCAAAAGTTTAGTACATACAAAGATAGGGCTACGCGACTGGCAGATCTCAAGGCATCATCTGGAGCCGACAGCTTCAACAGTTATTATGCCTTCGACAGCCTAGGTATGATCTGGACCAATACCAAGACAGGTAAAACCTGCTTTTTTGACTATGTAGGGATGGTATATGGGGGTTACGTACCATCTCCAGATGACGATCATGTTCCTGACTATACGGAACTCCCTGATCCAAAGCCTCCTACCGAGTTAGCTACAGGATCCATCATAAACTCGATCTGGAAGCGCAATGCACGCGGTACCTGGCGATCTCCAGACCATATCGGTACCAACGACAGCTGCACTGTTTGTCATGACACTGGTCCGCTCAAAGGGACTCCCTGGATTTCCCTGGTCATGGATATACCATCTAATCCCGTGCAAGTTCCAATGTTGGTGGTCGGCAGTGCACTGGCTAGTTGGAAGGAAAAATATCCGATTCGCGCGATCTCAACGGCTCCGGTTACTGTCAATGGCAAGTCTGAGCCGCAAATCTGCACGACTTGTCACCGCATCGGGAACCAAGCTACTTGTAAAACTGACCTAGCATACTCGATAGGGTTGGCTGTTCCACCCAACGTCCCGGTGACCGCGGCGAAAGATTTTTTTCACCGCGTTTGGATGCCTCCGGCAGATAGTAGCTGGAAGGGTAAGAGCGACGCCGAGTTAAACAAACTATGGAACGACGCCTATGGACCTCACATTAAACGCATGAACTGCTGCTGTAAGAACCCGGACGCCATCAACTGTACGTCGCAAGATATTTTAACGTTTCCACTACCACGACCAGTCGCTGGTAAAGGTCCGGAAGTCTGCAATTAAGCCGACAGTCATGAAAAGCATTGAGGAGACGGAAAAATGTCCTTTAAATTATTATTGGCGATCACTATTTTATGCGCAGGACCTGCACGCACTAGCCTAGCTGCCGATAATCCACTGGCTAAAGATCTTGTCACTAGCGTGAAAACATTCTGCAACCAATTTGAAGGAATCGCGGCCAAGCGTTCGTCATCGTCTGCTGCAGCACAATGTATTGAGCTGATCAACTCAGGAGTCAGCCAGGGTCGGTTCCGTTTTGATCGCGCGCAAGCCTCTGTATGCCTTTTAGCTCAGACAAATGGGGCAACTCTGACAGCATGCCAGTCGGTATTGACCGGAACTAAAACCGTTGGTGATAAATGTGAATCCTCAATTGACTGCCAACAACCCTACAGCTGCATTGGGGCTCAAGCCAGTCAGACAGGCAAGTGCGCCGCCCCTTTGAGCGCCGGGAGCCCATGCGATGACGAGTCGGTATATGCGAGTCAATTTTTTGCAGTCAGCAATAGAGGAGTCTGCGCTAGCGGACTTCACTGCGTCGTTGGCCGCAATCAAATTTGCGCGAAGAATTAAACCTCAAGCGTAACCTAGGCCTCGATCTGATGGCACGTCCTCAGTCAGCGAAGACAGCTGCTTCAAAGGCTGGAAAATCATAGGCTTGCCCTGCTTTTACATCCGCGATGGCCGACTCCACTAAAAGCTGCCGCCTCTTATCTGATTGCCGAGCAAAAACATCTCGTAATACACCGAGACTATAAATAAATTCGCGATCTACTTGCAATGCTGCGCGAAGCTCACGCATGGCTTCTGGCATGCGACCCGCATTCACATACGCTAATGCTAGATTATGATGAGGCTGAGCAAAGATGCGCCCCGTGTCGCTGCCAACGGCTAATTCATAGTATTTGATAGCCCGCGCTTCATCCCGAAGATCGGCATAGTACATACCGAGGTTATTATAGATCCGGCCCGGATTTTTGGCGTGATCGATTTCATTTAAGTAAAAGGTCTCGATGTTCGCCCACTCGGCACTACGTGTGCGAGTGCGTGCCACAGCACTACATGCCACCACTACAACCACACCAATAAACAGTGACTTAGCAAAGCGGCGGCGATGCACCCACTTAGTTAAACCCTCAACAATCAGCGCCAGCAGTAAGGCGACACCGATCATCGGCACATATAGCCAATGCTCGAGATACATCGCATTCAACGGCACGATCCCACTAAATGGGATGAGCGCCGCAAACACCATCCCGACGCCCAAGGCTAGGCGAGGGACTCGCGCCGCCCAGAGTAGAGGCAACAAACCAAGAAGGATCATCGCACTTCCGAATGCACCACGAGCATGCATCAGTCCTTCATAAGCTGTATACGGCTTCTCATAAAAGAGGTATTTCGGCCAAAAAAGCAGATATACGTAGTCCCACAATACACTCACGAAGGTGGTCAGGCGTAAGATTAAACTCTGTGTATATGGATTCGCTGCATCCGTCAGACCTACCGCGTCACCAAATTTAAACATGGTGAATTTAGCTACCACACTTAAAATGGCAAGAACAATCACTGTGCCAGTGATCACAACTTGTGACCTGTCTGGCTTCATTTTACGCGCTAGGCATTGAGTTCCAACACTTAGTAGTACGAACGGAGCCAACACCACAGAACTCTCTTTGGTAAATAGCGCCAGAGTCGTGAATAAAACCACGGCACTGACCTGTCTCCAAGATAGTCGCCTGCTAGCGTTAGTCGACGCAATAGCACTCATTGGCGGGGTCACTAAAACCAAAGCGACCAACATAAAAAATGTCGCCAATGGATCGGCTAGGCCAGAAATATAGCATACGGCTTCAGTTTGGACCGGATGCAACAAAAATAGTGCCGCACCAGTTGCAGCGGGGAATAGACCAAGGCCTAAACGACCTAACCACAATAAAATCAAAATGCCCGATGCGATGTGTAACATCAACGATACGAGGTGATACGGTAATGTCGTGGATTGGCCGTAGTGCTGATAAAGCAAAGCATAAACAAGTTGCTGATTTGGCCTATAGAAATTCCCCTTGATCGCCGCACCTTGCGTCACTGTTGAGGTATAAAGCTCAGGCACATGGTCTAATGAATGAATGAGGCTATTTTTTTGGATGAAGTGTTCGTCGTCAAAGAAGAAGGGCCCATTTAGGCACGGAGCGTAGCTTGCCACGGTCCAAAGAATTAGAAGCAGGACCACTGCAAATCGAGGCAAATTTTGACGAGCTATGATTTTTAACATAAGGAGATTTTAGCGTACTTAACTGAAATCTCAGAGTAAAAAAGTTAAATTAAAAACTCTAAGCGATCCCTCGGAATCTATTGAGGCGTTCACCAAAGCGTGATCAAAGTGGAGACTAATTAAGTGCAAAGCAAGCGAACTACCGCTGACATCGGTGGGGGCGTAAGAATTCGTTACTCAGTTAGGGGACACGGCTCTCCACTGGTTTGCATTACAGGAATAAACTCAACCATGGATCTATGGAGTGAGTCTTTCCTCACAAATCTAGCACTGCACTACCGCGTCATTACCTTTGACAACCGGGGCATCGGCGGCAGCAGTGGACCGCGTCCGATCAGCATGACTAGCTTTGCCGCCGACATAGCTGCCTTAATCGAACATCTTGGACTAGAAAGGGTCCACGTTCTTGGCATGTCAATGGGAGGCATGATTGCGCAACAACTAACCGTCAATCATCCCGAGCGTATTGACCGCCTCGTGTTAGGAGCCACATCTTGCGCCGCTAAATTCATCCGGCCACGCCTTGGTGTGTTAGCAGGAACTTTGTTCTACATAGCGCCACACATAGCCATTCGGGCTTTAGTATCCCCCGAGTACCTTGAAAATCGGCCAGACCGAGTCCGCGAGATGGTCGACAACATCAAGCTAGCCTCAGGGGGCTTTAAGGTATTTTTAGACCAGCTAAACGCCATACTTCATTTCGATCTAGCCGAGGCTGTAGAGGCAATAAAGTGCCCCACCCTAATCATCACGGGCACAAGTGATCAGCTGATCAACTGCGAAAATTCTTCATTGCTCGCTCAAAAAATCAGAGGTGCAGAGCTCATTCAATTTAAAGGCGTCGGACATATGTTCCCGCGTGAGCGAGCAGTAGAAACAGTAGCAGCGATGAAAGCCTTTCTAGGCTGAAACCACCACTTATCAGGTTTATTTAGTGCGTGACGCGCGGCGGCAGTGGACTGCGCTCTGTGGGACTGAGGGGCTGAGGCAACTCGAAGCTAACCAAAGCACCTGGCTCTAGGCTCATGAAAGCCTCATAAAACGCAAACGGGCCACGCCCGACAGCAGCCACAAGTCCGCTAAGGCCAAGTTCACGCTCTAGGCGATAAGCCATGTGCGCGCCGGTGAGGGCAAAAATCCGCTGGTTTGCATTTACTCGCAGCAGATCCTGCCACATCTCGCGCGGCACTCCTTCGGAGCGCAACATAGCGCGCATCTCCATAAAATGGGGGCTGACCTCGCTCCGACGCTGCCACGCCATCCTGTCGACGCCATCCTCGGTTAATCGACTCCCGTGCGCCGAGACATACGTTGCCATACCATCACGCCACACAGCCGTGAGCAAATGCTTATTCAAGTCCTGAACAGAGCGGACTGATTCTGCCTCAACTGCGGCGGCGACATTAAGGCCTAGCGACGACAACTCAGTATCTGCCCAGTTAATGAGTCCAGACATATAAAGCTGCGTGATCAAGCGCGTCCATGTCAGGTCTAGAGTCTGGGCAGGAGTATCAATCGAAAATCCGAGTACAGGAGAATGCGACTTGTAGGGGCCTACAGCTCCGGCACTGAGCTCAATAACGTGCGGCAGCTCCGCGTCTTGCGGTAGGTAAGAAACGATCAGGGGGTATCCCCAACCCACTAACTCTGAGTACCGCGCCAGCAACGCCATCGCCAAAGGCGGCACCGGCGGCAATGGTGCCAATTCAGAGCCAAGATGCGGCTCGACCACATGATTGTAAATCGATCGACCATCGCGGATAGCTACATATCGCATCTGGGGAGCTACGGTACGGCCACCGTCGAGCTCGACGTCGGCAGGTCCCACGCCAACCATACCAGCCCCCTGAAGGGGAGGCGATGCTAGGCCCCGTGGTCTCGCAGTCTGACACGCCCAGCCTCCGAAGAGGCACCAGACAATCAGTAAAAGTTTCCAAGATTTCAGGGACATTTAGGGGTTATTCTGCCTTATACACGACTTTCTTGAGATTGTGCAGCTGCCGCTTTAGTGCTAACTTCTGCGGCACTGATCGTCAAACAAAACAGAACATCAGTCGCAAATAGCGAGGGCGCAGGTGAGTCAAAAAGTAGCGTTAGTCACTGGAGGATCGAGGGGTATTGGCGCAGCGTGTGCTCTAGCACTGGGACGTGCTGGCTACAAAGTAGCAGTTCATTACCGCTCTGGTGAAGAGGGTGCGCGCGCCGTGGTCTCCGAGCTGCCGAGCGGCCAAGCCGTAGCTTTCAAAGCTGACCTCAGTGATCCCGCCGCGTGTCAGGACCTGGTGAAGGCTGTTAAAGAACAACTCGGCTCTCTCGATGTTCTAGTCAATAACGCCGGTGTCGCAATCGATCAGGTTCTTGCTTTTGCAAAACCTGATGACTTCGACACCCTCATCGCGACGAATTTGCGCCCTGTATTTTTGCTATCCAAGCACGCTGCAAAAGTGATGATCCGGCAACGAAGTGGCCGCATCATCAATCTGTCCTCAGTCGTCGGCCACACCGGCAATGCTGGGCAAAGCCTTTATGCTGCTACCAAAGCAGCGATCACAGGTTTTACTCAAAGCATCGCCCAAGAGCTCGCGGCAGCTGGCATTCTTTGCAACTGCGTGGCACCCGGCTTTATTGCCACCGACATGACCAAGGACCTTAAGGAAGAGGTCAAGCAGTCGATCCTGGCGCGCGTCCCGCTCAAACGTTTGGGCACTCCAGAGGACATCGCCAATGCGGTCGAATTCCTAGCGTCAGATCGGGCCAACTACATTACTGGCACTACGATTCATGTGAATGGTGGGATGTACACCACCTAGACTCTAGGATTCGAACAGCTTAGCACTGGCTCCTCGTGTAGCAGCGGAGTCCGGTGGAGAAACCTTATGACCTCTAATCTATCAGCCAATGCTCCAGTCATCACAGGCATGGGGCATTTCTTTCCGTCCACCGTGTTAACTAATAGTTTTTTTGAAGAGCTCGACATCGGTACTTCTGCCGAATGGATTACGGAGCGCGTCGGTATCCGCGAAAGGCGCACCGTACTCGCTGCTGACGATGTTCGACTCCTGCGTCGCGGCGAGATCACACTGGAAAACTTGCGACAGCAGGGCAGAATTATGTCCGTTGGCGAGATGTGCCAAGAACCATGGGACATGGCCCGTCAACGTGCAGGCGATGCATTTAGGGATCCCCATGTAGCCATAGCCGGACTCTCCGTCCCAGACTGGGATATCCCGGCCAATGCCTGCGCCATTGCGGCCAAGCTAGGCCTAGAATGTACGGCATTTGACGTTAACTCGGCTTGCAGCAGCTTTATTGTCAATCTACACGTGGCACGGGCACTTTTGACCAGCGGTCAAGCTGCCGAGGCGGCGATCTTCAACGCAGAGCGTTATTCGCTGCGCATGAATTTCAGTGATCGCTCCAGCTGCGTCTTATTTGGTGACGGTGCAGCGGCTACCTTACTTAGCACGTCCGCAGGTGCCCGCGGACTCGCGGTTTTAGACACGATAGTCACATCGTCACCCGCTGGTTATCTACACGTCCGCATACCGGATGGCGGCCATTTTGACCAAAATGGTGCTGCTGTGCAGAAATTTGCCGTGACCAAGACCGTCGCAATTACGCGCGAAATCCTCGCCCGTAATCAACTAGCTACCGCTGATATCAACTATTTTATCGCGCATCAGGCCAACTACCGAATGCTCATGTCAGCCTGCGATAAACTAGGCTTCAGCCCCGAGCAGCACCTCTACAATGTTGATCGCTTTGGCAACCAAGGTGGTGCAGGCGCTCCAGCTGTCCTGTCTCTAAACTGGGACAGATTCAAAGTAGGCGACAAGATTGTCGTGGCCGTCGTTGGCTCTGGTTTGACCTGGGCAGCAGCCTTGCTGCAGGTGGTCTGATTGCCTCTGGGCAACTGAGCTTAATGCACTCTGCTTTTGCTTTACTCGGACAGTACGATGTTCACACCCGGATAGTTCGGTGCCTGCTCTGGCTCAGCCTCACCAAGGAAGAGCCAGCGCAGCAGCGCCTGATAAAATCCAAATAGCGGAATCTTCCTCGCTATCTCATCGCGAAGTAGCTCACGCCGCGCCTTGAAGCCGGCATGGCTCTCTTTCGTCAGATACTCTTGTTCGTTGAAATAGTTACGCAAGGGCTGAATCTGAACCTCAAATGTTCTGCCACCCCAGCGCACGACCGATTTCATAGCCGCCCAGCCGCTGTTTTTTCGGCCATCTTGGGTCAGATAATTCTTGGTTTCCAAATGCTCTAATTTTGCCCGCTCAGCACCTGGTTCAAGGCCAAGGGCAGAAAGCATATCGTCATCCCAAGTCGAATCCAGCAGCGCCCGATACATCGGCATCACATCGGCTGGCGCACCCACGACAATCTTAAGGCCGAATACATCCTTAACAAACTGACTCAAGTGGCTCATCTGCTTATCGCGCCGAACCATGCCGTCCAGGTCAAAAATTTCGTCGACGACTTTGTTCCAGATCTCTTCTTCCGCCTTAATCCGACTAATGATCTTTTGAATCCGTAAGCTATTCGGTTCCGTCGGCTGATACTCGACAAAATTTGCGACGAGGGACGCCGGACTCCAAACACCTTTATCGATAAAACGCAGCTTCGCTAGCTGACGAGTTCCTAGATCCAAGTCAGAGGTTGAATAGAGATCTTTTGGTGAAAGACCCTGTGACAGTACGAACCGTTCTTTGGTTGCGTCGATTTCACCTACAACCACGCTACTCAGCTGATAGTTGCTCAGATGCTTTAAGCACACAAGCTCACTGAGCTTATGTAAATCCTGCTCGCCGCGCAAAATCATCGCACTAAATGCGCGACGCACCTCATGCAACTTTTGCCTAGAAAAAATAATGTCGTGTTGATCCGCAGGCCGAGCCCTAAGATGCGCAAGGATCTTCGTCAAATAATGGACAAACTCATTCAGCAGAGGCTGCCGCGTCACCATCCAAAGGGGTGATAAGACCTGCGTCTCGTGCGGACCAACGGAAATTGCTGAAAGAGCTGAAGATTCCAAGGTTTCCATAGCCTACTGTTCCTGCGGCGGACCCCAGACCGGAGCTTGGGTCTCGTAAAGTCCTGTATTCAAGGGACGCTGATTGCTGCCGTCCCGATTCATGACAAAGAGCTGCCGAGTTCCTTTGATATCCTTGGTACCAACGCGACTAGATTCAAAGACAATAAGTTGGCCATTAGGCGACCAAGCTGGATGTTCATTGTCGCCCGCTCGCAGCGTCAACCGCTCCAAGCCGGTGCCATCTGGATTCATCATAAACATGTCGAAGCGATTGATGTCGCGGTCAAAACCGGCAAAAGCAATCTTAGAAGAATCGGGCGACCAGGCTGGCGTCGCATTCCACCATCCTGCATAAGTCAACCGCTTGTCACTGAGCACTCGCACATCAGTGTCACCGTCCCATTTTAATTCAGCGCGAAAAATGTGGGGATTGCCGAAACGGCCTGAAACAAAAGCTAACCATTTTCCATCCGGAGAAAAGGCCGGATCCACATCGAGGCCGGGACCACGAATTAATGCTCTAGATCTTTTCCCGTCGGAAGTGATGGAGTAGATATCTGCATCGCCCTCGGTAGAGCCGGTGAATGCCACTAGCTTATTATTAGCAGACCAATTCCCACCACTATTGAGACCTTTACGGCCGGACAACTTACGCTTTTTACCGGTAGCAATCTCGTAGATGAATAAATCCGGATTACCGTCTTCAAAGGACGTAAAAGTCACAAAGCGGCCGTCGCGACTGAATGCAGGCGAAATATGAGGAGCCTGAGCCGACGTGATTGCCTCTGCGTTAGAGCCGTCGAAATCTGCTAGATAAACTTGTTTATAGGACGACCTGACTGCTTTACCAACGAAGAGCAAGCGGGAGGAAAAAATTCCTGGCTTACCGGTATACGCTGCCAAAACTCTGTCGGCATAGCGCGCCATGACCTTTTTGACTTGGACAGCAGTAACCTTGGAGTACTTCTTACCAACCATGAGTTTACGCATCGTGATATCGACGGTACGCAGCGTAATCACAAAATCACGACCATCCCGAGCGACGTCGCCAACGGTCAGCGATTCAATACCGTTCGCTTTCCATGCATTCAGATCGATGCCATCCAGGCCTTGCGATAGCCCTAATGATCCAGATTGGGTCTTGAGACTCTTTTTAATAATTTCCTGGTAACCAGCGCTGGCCATGACGTTAAACAGGCCAGAAAAATCGAGCAGTCGAGTTAATTCGGCAGATGCTTCGTTCGCAATTTTTGCTAGTTCTGGATCAGCAGCGCCACTTAGGGCTGGGACTGCAGCAACTAAGCGCCGAAAACTGGGATTGTCTATATTCACCGTGAATACAGGTACACCTGCCTGCGCCACCGCCCCACCCGCGACAGTCAATGCCGTCATGATAGTAAGGGAAAGGCTAAAAAAACGACTCCGGCTACGCAACCAATTGCTAACTCTAATCATGATTTGTACGTGCCTCCCTAAGCACCCTTGGGCGAGAATGCCACAGCAATCGGTTGGCCGACAAACTCAGTTGGCGGCCGCGGCAGCGGGACCGATGCGCGGACTGCTCGCACTGTATCGTCATCATAGGCCTGGTTACCAGAAGGTTCTTTCACCCGTAGGTCTGTCAGATCACCATTTTCGGCTACAGCTATGACTAGCACCACAGACAGGGCCGTACCCTTAATGCCTAAAGCCTCAGGTACAGCATAATTGCGCCGGATCGCCTGAGTTAATCTCGAACGGTAAGCGTTCATTTTACCCTTAGCGACTGCCGAGCCTGCAGTAGGTCCGTCCTTGCGCAACGCTTCACCTAGTCGGGCAAGCGCATCTTTTTCTGGAGCCTGCATGGTTTTGGCCGTCTTTTGCTCGGCTCTGAGCCGTTCTAAGGCAGCTCGTTTCAAAATCTCGGCGGCGGCTAATTGATTATCCGTCTTGTTTTCAGTCTTTACTGGAACCTCAGGTGCCTTCTCTTCCGGCTTTGCCACCTTCCCCTCAGCCGGTTTTGGTGGCGGCGTCACCGCCTTAACCTCAGGCACGAGATCTTCAGGCTTTGGTTCTTCCTTGACGGAAAACTTTTGCGGCAGCTGGGGCAGCATCTGCACTGGAACTTTTGCTTCCGCTTTAATCTCAGCTTGCGGAAGTGCCGCCTTAGTTGGTTGCGGAGCGTCAAAGTCAGAAACAACCTCGGCATCCATCGACCATTCGTCCATGTTGATCGGTGGAGCCTTGTTTAGCATCTGGAAGGAACTGATCACTAAAACCAGAGTGTGCACAACAATCGAAATACCAACGAACCACCAAAACAAACGGTCTTGGCCGTTAATTTTGCGAAAAACAGCGAAGTTCGGTCGTGATGCCACGAGTTCCGAGTCAATTCTTGATGTTTTGGCTTGGCTCACGCTTGCCGCCGCTTAATGATGATGCTTCGCAGTTTGTTGTGCTTGCGAGTTAGTTAGCATAGCTAGTTTCGTCACGCCCGCTAACCTAGCCGCACTCATTGCACTGACGACACGGCCATAGGCAACACCGGTGTCAGCGCGGATATATAGCTCCTTCTTTTGCCGAGACTCATAAATAGCCTTAAATTTTGGCTCAAGAGCCACATCGGCAATTTGCTGCTTATCGAGATAATAAGCACCCGCCTTATTGATCGTCAGGATGATGCGGTCCTCGTCGATGGCCGTGCCGCGGGCTTTGCTCATCGGCAAGTCCACCTTGATCCCGCCAATGCTTAGCGGTGCCGTCACCATGAAAATGATCAGCAGCACCAACATCACGTCCACAAGGGGGATAATGTTGATCTCGGCGAGAGCTTCAGCCTCATCACCGGAACTACCCTGTCCAATCTTTCCGAATGCCATAATGCCTCACTTTAGCTCAAATGCGGCTATCAAGCGGCGACTGCGACCCAGCGGTTGGCGGATTATTGATTGCTCGCGGCTTATCCGACACCAAGTAGCGCTCAACGATATTCAGAAAGTCGGCGGTGAACCCATCGATGCTGCCAACCAGGTAGCGCACGCGGGCGGCAAACATATTGTAACCGACTACAGCTGGAATGGCGGCGGCAAGGCCGAAAGCCGTCGACACCAGGGCCTCGGAGATACCCGGTGCAACAGCCGCTAAACTAGCACTCCCCGTTTTAGCGATGCCCTCAAACGCGCCCATGATCCCCCAAACCGTTCCGAAAAGACCGATAAAGGGGCAAGCCGACGCGCTGATCGCAAGCAACGACATGAATTTCTCTAAACGGCGCCGCTCGAACAGCTTGGCCTTGGCTAGAGCACGATTAATGTTATCAAGCGCCGCGTTGATGGCGATCTCTTGCGATGCGACCTGGCCAAGAAGTTGACTGCCTCGCACCAATTCAGCGTAGCCGCTTCTAAATACTTCCCGCACCGGACTATAGGGATACTCAGCCAGTCGACTATTGAGGTCATTGAGCGAGCGGGAATCCCAAAAGCTCTTGGTAAAGCTTTCGCCACTCTTAGCCAAGCGTTGCAAATAGACGTATTTGGCGACGATAACAGCCCAAGTCACAACTGACATCGAGAGCAGAATCAATAGACAGACGAACACGATAAATCCGCCCTGAAGGGCGCGCCCAAAAATACTTGTGCTACCTGTATCAGCCTCAGTAACCACCTGTGCCGCATTGGCTGCCTGTAGATTAGGCGCTGGCTCCATGGTCGCAACATTAGGCTCAGTGCCTGCAGCCATCGCCACCGACTGAGAGGTCAAAGCGCCAGGAGACGGCACAGCCGCACTCCACACCAGCGCACAGAATAACCAAAACAATACTCGGCGAGCGCAATACCGCATGGCCACACCACCTCTTGATAGATGAATCCGCTTAACTGCAACTATAACCGAAAAAAACCGGCAGTAACAGTGACTAACAGCAGAGATCGGATGGGCGTGCTGGCTGGGGGCTAAACTCGGACGCCATAATCCGCAAAGACCTGGCGATTGAGGGTAAGAAAGTCGGCAGCGAAAGCATACTGACTGAGCAAACTCTCATCCCAATGACCGAGGAAGGCCGCTGCAATGAATACTGCCTCGATCGTCGCCAAACCAGCGTCAGGATCGCGATTCTGCTTATTGCGGCGCGGGTAGGCCGTCACAAAACCCGGGGGTATCTTCACTAATTGCGGCATAGGCTCGGCCACCTGACGGAGCACTGCGGCAAGACGCTTCCAGGTGCAGTCGATGGCTGAAAGGGTAAGCACGGGGCTCTCACGCCGAGGCAGTGCGTCCAGCGACGCACCCTCGGGATGCAAGAGCATCTCACCTGCCAAGGCCGGAAGGGGCTTGCCACGATGATACCGTACGATATCCAGATCTGGGTGCCCGGCTAAGGGCAGAATAGTGCACTTGTTGATACGCTCGCCGCGATCAACCAAAATTTGAAACCGCATAGTTAGTAGTCGTCTTCGTCTTCTTCATCGCCGACATCGTCGTCGTCGTGATCTTCTTCGTCTTCGTCGTCGCTTTCGGGCTGGTCATCATCATCGTCCAAGTCCGCCCCCAGGCCAGCCGCACCTTCGGGGAAGGGAATTTCGCGATCGGAATCGTCATCGTCGAAATCAGCCTCGTAGACTTCGTCCTCCTCGTCGCCTTCGCGCTCGAGGAATTCCTCTTCTTCTTCTTCGTCCATCTCGTCGATGTCGTGTTCATCTTCAGCCAAATCCTTGCGGCGCTCGAGCCATTCTTTGGCTTGGTCGTCGGAATCAAAGCCGGCTTTAACGATACGTCCAGATTGGATGTGATAAACCTTCCACACTGCGAGCCACCTTCCTGGTTCATTAGGGAATTGTTGCGACGGTCAGATGACGACCATGACCGTGCGGATAACACGAGCTTTATTAATATTCAAACGCAGACCTTAGGGCTGTCAAGATAGGGGCAATAAATTCAGCAGTTTATGAGGAAAAAATTACCCAGATGAGCTGAACCAGCAACGCCCCCCTATGACACTGTCGGGTGACCCGCAGTTTACTTTAGGCCTTATTCATTCACTTGCGACGCAACCAAAATCGCCATCCATAAATATTATTAAAATCATATAGTTACCTGAATTAGCTGACCCAAGATTCGCTCACTTTCAAGCGAGTTCTAATACTGCTGCAGCAATTTCGCCGCGGCTTCGGCAGTGTCTTTAGACCCCTCAAGGAGCTTGCGCCACTCTTTGCGCGACAGCGGCTCATTCACACAGGCCTTGAGCTCGGCGAACTGATCGATCAACACGACCATGTCAGACCTGAAGGACCTCGATTCTGCGGAATTACCATCGTCAATGGCACCAGCGACGGTCACAGGCAAGGCTTCGATCCCAAGAGTGGACCAAAAAGTAGCGGGCTTTTCCGAGCAGTGATCCGACTTGGGACCTCCTGGACGACCCTGCACAGCCAGAAAGCGTTGATCTGCCGCCATGGCAGGCTCAGACGTGAGATTGGCCAGAAATTGCTGCGCATCAGCTAGCAGCTTCTGTTCACTGAGGGCCGCAACTTTATCTCTCACATCCATATCGATGGGTAAACCGAGTTGTTTTGCCGACAATAAATACAACCCGTACATATGCCGCTCAAGTGTGGCGATGAAAGATTCTATTCCTACCCCGTTGATCAGCCAGTTGGCTTTGAATTCAGCGGGCAAGGTCGCCACATAGTTAATCAGGAAGCCATATCCCTGGGCATAACGTTTATAGACTGTAGGCAAAGGTTCTAGGATTAGACGTTCGGATACTTTCACCGTGGAACTTATGGGAGCTGAGGTTGATTTGATCCCCCCAGTATCGATCACTTTTTGATGCGTCTCCAAAGCTTTTGCCGAGCCAGCCTTATAGACCTCAGTCCAAACGTCCTGCATCTTTTCCTCGACGCTTACGACAGCATCCTCTGGCAGATTGCTGCGCCGCAGCAGCGGCTCCAAAGCGTAGCGTTGATAGATAAAGTAACCTTCGTCATCGGCCGGCTTAAGACTTAGGCTTCCGGCTTTGATGGCAGCAACAATCACATCCATGTCAGGCTGTGCTTTAGCTGCTGCGTCGTATTTTTTGCGCTCGCCTGCCGCTAGACGCTCTAAAATTCCGGGGCTAGATGCCGGCCACAGTTTACCGCAGGGCTGTCCGTCACATTCGTAGGCACGGCGATCGGCATTGACCAATACCGAAAACCCATCATCTGAGTATAGGGCGGGATCGGGCTTATTGGTGACCTTTGCGAAGACAGCTCGTATGCCAGCTAAGGCTTTTTTACCTTCGCTTTTGTGCTGCGACCACCAATTATTAAACGAGTTAATTTCCGCGTCGCTTAGCACGACGTTATTCAACAGGACTCGGTCGCTCGTCCAAATGCGTTTTAGAGTGTCATCTTCTGAATAGAAAGATATCGGCTTAAACTGAAAAGGATCACTAGACCAAAGCGCCTGTAGTGCAGTCGCGTCTGCCGCCGCAATATCACGATTCTGAGTGAGAACACGTCCTATCGTCGGAGCATCCAGTGACGAGTCCTTCATGGCTTCCAAAATCAGTCGTGCCGTACTAGCGCGCCCAACATCCATCCCAGGGATCTTCTGATCCAGAGCTAGCTCCAACGCCGCGTACCAAAGGTCGTTCTGATACTTGAGATAACCATCGATCATGCTCGCAGAGATTAAGACTGGTCGGTCGCTGCCATATTCCGCAAGCATCTGCAGGGCAGCGGCATAAGAAGGAGCTCTGATCTTACTCAGTTTGTCCCAAGTAGAATCGACTTCAATATCGGCAAGTCTGGAATATTCGAGCTTACTAACACGTCCCTGTTTAGCTCCGCTCAAAGTAGCAATCACATTATTTACTTCGTCTAAAGCGATAAAAGGCTTATTACCGAGAGGACCCTGGTAAAAAGCGATTAAAGGTAGACCGGCAGCTGGATTATCAGACTCGCTCATTGGTGACTTTTTAGATTTAAAATAGCTGCAGCCACTTAGCAGCGTGAGAGTGATGCCGTAAGCCAGACAACGGTGGCAGGCAAAAATTTTCAGCATGGCCTAATCTCCCCAGAAAAATATTTATCGGAGGCAGCGACCTATCGACCCGAGTATAAACACGATCTGGACGAAAATGGGTATGGGGAATTGATTGCGGTGAGATTTATGAGATCGGCAGATACGGCTCAAAGTGTTGAGTGCGATTGAGGGCCGAGCAGACCACCGGCGATCGCTAGGGAGAGATTCTTGCGAAGCTGTTCACACCTTTTGCGGCTTACCCAGCTTCAAGATAAGTGCTCCATGTGCCGGACTCACAGGCTGGATGGAGAGCCGCGCGCCGCGCTGCAATACCATCAAACCAAGTAAGCCTGGCTCTTCACGCATCTGACTGAGCAAGACCGGGTTCCGGAAGCGAGCCCTAGCCTGAACGGCCACCATGCACCAGCGTGAGACGCCGTCTTTGAAAGATTTCTCATCGTAGTAGGCACTACTTGGATCTAGCGCAGTTTCGTCAGGATGAGCCTCCCTAACGACTTCAGCCAGGCCTACAATACCCGGCTCGGCGCAGCTACTGTGGTAGATGAAACACCGGTCACCCAGCTTGAATTCATCACGCATGAGATTGCGCGCTTGATAATTACGCACCCCCTCCCAAGACGAAGTCTGGGCGGGGGATGCGAGCAAGTCATCTAGGCTGAAGGTCACCGGCTCCGTCTTCATCAACCAGAAGCGCGGTGACCTCACAGCGGCGGCAGCCGCTGCCATTAGGTTCTCTGATTCATAGGAACATAGATACGCTCACGCTCGCCCGTATAGATCTGACGTGGGCGATCGATGCGGCCTTCGCCGTCGCGATGCATTTCCATCCACTGGGCCAACCAACCAGGTAGACGACCGAGTGCAAACATCACTGTGAACATTGGAGTTGGGATACCCATAGCACGGTAGATTACGCCGGAATAGAAGTCGACGTTCGGGTAGAGCTTGCGATCGACGAAATATGGGTCACTGAGAGCTGCCTCTTCCAGGCGCTTGGCGATCTCGAGCAACGGATCCTTGCGGTTCATTTTGGCGAGGATTTGGTCACAAGCCTTTTTGATCACTTTAGCTCGTGGATCGTAGTTTTTGTAGACCCGGTGACCGAAGCCCATCAAACGGAAGCCTGAATTCTTGTCTTTGGCCATCGCTATGGCTTTTTTTACATCGCCGCCATTGCGATTGATCTCTTCCAACATCTCCATCACTTCTTGGTTGGCACCGCCGTGTTTTGGTCCCCAAAGCGCTAGAATCCCGGCAGCAATGGAGGCAAACAAGTTGGCATCAGACGAGCCGACCATGCGTACGGTCGAGGTGGAGCAGTTCTGCTCGTGGTCAGCATGCAGAATGAGCAGCATGTTGAGGGTCTTCACCATCTCTTCGTCGACTTCGTACGGCTCTGAAGGGACGGCGAACATCATGTAAAGGAAGTTGGCGCAGTAATCGAGCGAGTTTTTCGGGTAGATGACGGGCTGACCGATGGATTTTTTGTAGGAATATGCCGCAATCGTGCGGATTTTCGACAGTACGCGCGGCATCAATTGCGCCACTTGAGCATTGTCATGCGGATCGAGCCACTCTGGGTAGTAGCTGGACAGCGAACACACCATCGATGACAGAATCGCCATAGGGTGAGCCGTCGATGGATAGCCGTCGTAGAAGTGCAGCATATCTTCGTGGATCAGGGAGTGACGGGTCAGCATTTCGCGGAAATCATTCAGCTCGACCTGATTCGGCAACTTGTTGTTCATGAGCAGGTAGGCGGTCTCGACGAAGGTCGATTTTTCAGCCAATTGCTCAATTGGGTAGCCGCGGTAGCGCAGGATGCCCTTTTCGCCGTCAATAAAGGTAATTTCACTCTTGCAAGCGCCGGTGTTACCGTAACCCGAATCTAGGGTGACGTAGTTGGTTTCAGCGCGTAATTTGCGTATATCGATAGCTTTTTCATTCTCAGAGCCAACAACTATTGGCAGTTGGTAGGTCTTGCCTTCCAGTTTAAGTTCCGCGAAGTCACTCATGTTGCTTCCTCTCCAGTACGACTTAGTTACGGGATATGGTACATAAATACCCACCGTAAGGCAAACCACTGAAATAGCTTTTGCTTTCCGATTAACAATGAATTAACTGTGAAAAATTAGGCATTCGAGGACTCAATGACACCGCAGCGGCTTTTTCTTGTCGATGCCATGGCTATCGCCTTCCGGGCTTATTACGCCTTCGGCGTAGGCAGGCCCCTGACCACCTCCGCAGGCCAACCCGTTTCGGCTCTGTTCGGGACCGCTTTATTCATCCAGAAGCTGCTCACAGAGCAGCGTCCAGACTATATGGTGATCGCTCGCGATGTGCGCCAGCCGACCTTTCGCCACGAGATGTACCCAAAGTATAAAGCCAACCGCACCGCGATGCCAGAAGACCTGGCAGCACAGATGCCGCACCTTGAGCGGCTCCTCAAGGCCTTCGGCTGCCCCATGCTGGGCCAGCCTGGCTTTGAAGCCGATGATCTTATCGGCACATTGGCGCGCCGCTGGGCCAGCCCAGACCTGCACGTCTACATCGTCTCTGGTGACAAAGACTTCATGCAGCTGATCGACGACCACACCTTTCTCTACACACCCAAAAAGGGTGAAGAGGCAACGATCATCGGTCGGCAGGGAGTCTACGATAAATTTAGCTGTACCCCCGAACAAGTGATCGACTGCCTCGCCATGATCGGAGATGCCTCAGACAATGTACCCGGAGTGCCGGGCATCGGTGACAAAGGCGCGAGCAAGCTAATTGCCGAGTATGGGAGCCTCGACAATATCTTGGATAACATCCCTCTCATCAATAACAAGAAGATGCGCGAAGCCCTCCTTAACGGCCGCGATCTTGCTTATTTATCGAAGAAATTGGTGACGATCCGCACCGACGTCGAGATCCCACTTGAATTGGCAGACGCGGCTTGCGACCCCTTCACTGCCGTGACCAGGCAGGAGCTTCGCGACCTCTATGTAGAGCTAGAATTCACGGGCCTAAGCAAAAAAATTGACACCTTACTTCTAGAGCAAGCCAAGCAAGCCGTTACCGGTGATGCCAATCACCATACGGACTCCGCCGCACCCACAATGGCGACGCAGGCACCGCGCACTGACTCCAGCGAGCCAAGCACGTCCAGCAAAGCAGAGCCTCAGCGTGCACTCGATACGGTCCCAGGTTACCAATTGGTCAACACTCAGAGCGGACTTTCGGAACTGATTAAGATTCTAGATCAGGCTACCGTATTTAGCTTCGACACCGAGACCACTGGGCTCAACATCAACTCAGATCGGCCTATCGGCATCAGCTTTTCGGCGCAAAGTGGCGCAGCCTTTTACGTGACCCTAAATGCAAAGCAGCTAGTCGGCCTCGTACCCGAAGATGTCATTGAACAGTTAGCACCCGTGTTAAACGCGACGGATCATGTAAAAGTTGGCCACAATATTAAGTTCGACCTCCAGATGCTCAGCAACATCGGACTTAAGGTCAAGGGTCCGTTTGTCGACACCATGATCTGTGATTGGCTACTCGATACTGGCAGTCGCCAACATGGGCTTGATGCCTGCTGTTTACGCCATCTCAATTACGAAAAAATCAAGACTTCCAGCCTGATCGGCGACCGCGGTCAATTACCGATGCTGGCCGCAGACATCAAAGAACTGACACGTTATGCCTGCGAAGATGCTGATTTGACTCTGCAGCTTTACAAACATCTACTCCCTCTGGTCGAAGCAGCTGGCTTAAAACAAGTGCTAATCGACATAGAGATGCCGCTGGTACCAGTACTTGCGACTGTGGAACAAAACGGTGTCCATATCGATCGTGGCGAATTACAGCGTCTGTCTCGTGAGCTTGGAGCCATGAGTGACCAGCTAGTGGATGAGGTGCAAAAGTTAGCAGGTGAGGACTTCAATCTCAACTCGACTAAACAACTAGCCGAGATTTTATTCAATAAGCTCAAGATCCATGAGCAACTCGGCATCAAGAATCTCAAGAAAACTAAGAGTGGCTTCTCTACCGATGAGTCCGTGCTTAGCCGTCTAACGGCTCACCCACTGCCGCGAGCACTGCTTGAATACCGCAGCATCACCAAACTCCAGGGCACTTATGTCAACGCTCTGCCTGAGCTAATTGAGCCCGTGACTGGACGAGTTCATACCTCGTTTCATCAAACAGGTACTGCCACTGGTCGTCTGAGCTCGTCCGCACCAAATTTGCAGAATATCCCGATCCGTTCAGACTTAGGTCGAGAGGTCCGCAAAGCCTTTACCGCCAGCACCACTAATCACCGCATTATTGCGGCAGATTACTCTCAAATTGAGCTACGACTGCTAGCCCATCTGGCGAATGAAGAAGCCCTCGCACAGGCCTTCGCCAGCGGCGCAGACATTCACCGCAGCACTGCAGCCAAAGTCTTCGGGGTAGACCCAGAGGCGGTCACCGACACCCAGAGGTCGCGGGCCAAGGCCATCAACTTCGGTATACTTTATGGCATGGGGGCTAGGCGGCTAGCTGCGGAAACGGGCACTTCCGTCGCAGAAGCGACGGCCTTTATTGACCGCTATTTCGCCTCCTATCCTGGCATCAACGCCTTTATAGATACGACTATTCGTGAGGCCCGCGCCACTGGCATGACTCGTACCGTCACTGGCCGCCAGAGACCGGTGTTGGGACTATCTGACAGTAATCAAAGGAATGTGGTCGCCGCGGAAAACATCGCCGTGAACACGAGGATCCAAGGCAGCGCTGCGGACCTCATCAAAATAGCTATGATCGAGATTGATCACCGCTTAACCCAGTCTAAACTGCAGACTAAGATGCTGCTGCAAGTGCATGATGAATTAGTTTTTGAGAGTCCTTGCTCAGAAATTGATATCGTAGTGCCGATGATTAAAAGCTCGATGGAGCAGGCCATGACATTATCAGTCCCTCTGGCCGTATCAGTGGGCATCGGCAACAACTGGTTAGAGGCGCATTAACATGAGTGATCCACAACTGCCACCATCCGGTACTGGCGCCAATTCCGCCGAGGAACTAATCGCCGGTGGTAAAGTGATGTCGATTTGGGACCACCTTTCGGAGCTACGGTCGCGAGTCACCCGCGCCTTGCTGACGGTGTTTGTCTCATTCGGACTGGCTCTGGCCTTTGTCGATCCCATCATTAATATTTTGAAGCAACCCTTGCTGGCCGTGCTGCCTGCCGGGTCTAAGGGCCTGCACTTTACCGGACCTTTAGACGTCTTCATGGTCGACATGAAGGTTGCATTTCTAGTGGGCGTCGTATGCGCTTGCCCATTTTGGCTTTATCAATTTTGGAAATTCTTTGAGCCGGCTTTATACCCCCGTGAGCGGCGCTTCATCTTGCCATTCATGGTTGCATCCGTGGTGGTGTTCTGTGTCGGCATAGCCTTCTGCTACTTTTTGATTCTCCCGTTATCGCTGAAATATTTGATCGGTTTGGGAATGGAAGTCGGCGAACCCCTGATTACCATCAAGGACTACGTCTCGCTGCTAACCGTGCTGACTTTTGGCTTCGGGGTAGTGTTTGAGATTCCGGTACTTATTGTGCTCTTAGCCATGCTCGACATCATTTCCGTCGAGGCTCTCACTGCATATCGGCGCTTTATTATACTCGCGATTCTACTCATTTCGGCGGTCATAGTGCCGCCGGATCCGATATCGCTGGTGGCTCTAGCCATCCCCGTATACGCCATGTACGAACTATCGATTGTAGTCATCCGCGCATTAAAGCGTCGTGACGCTGGTCAAAGTGGATGAAATATTGCTGGCGACAACTCCTCCAATTAGCAGCCCTGGGGTTCGGGACCGCACTCGTCAGCTCTTACGCATTATCTGCTGAAAAAAACGGAATAGTAGCCACAGACGGAACGATAAAAACAACCGTCTGGAGTTTTGGCATCACTGGTGCTCAGGAAAACCTAAAGGCTGCCGGCAACAATCAATTGATCGGCACTAGTGCCGCAGTTCAAATTGGCTATGGGCACATCGCGCGCGACTGGCTAGCTAATTTCAGCGTTGATATCTTGCAAGGGCCGTATCAACCCACCTATGACAGCCAGTTGCAGGTTGATCATTCAGGTTTCGGATTTACTGCCTGGACAGGGTTGAGCGCACAAAACACAAATGTGAGGAGTCCAGAGGGCGGATATGGTTTTGCCCTTGGTCTGAGCTACGGAGCCCTGACGGGGCAAATGATGGGCCGCAATCGTCGAGACGACGGTCAAGGCACTACTACTGATCGCGCATTAATCGATTCTTACACAAGCCATGTGAGTAAACTATCCATCATACCGGGTCTGTTTTTCACTTGGCTTGATCAGGCCAGGCCGGCAGGTAATACCCCTGAACTTTTGATGACCCGCATCGAGGGGCTCGTCCTACTGATTGGTGCAGCGACGCCGATCGCAGCAACTTATAATACCTCCTACACCAGGGGCACTAACGAAGTGATCCGTGAGCACGGCAGCCTCTCTGGGTACAGCATCGTTGTGAATCTCACAGCTTTACTTGGTGTTTAACTTGCTGCAAATCAACCAGCCTTAGCTACTTTGGCCTCTGCGACAGTCACCGCATCTGGCTTAGCGTGGCCATCGTGCTGCAGCGATGCGTCATCATGATGGGCAGTGGCAGAAACAACTTTCCCTCCTTCATCAGCGACCACTGTAGTCGTAGTTTCTGAGACCGGATGTGGCTGTTCCAGGCGCTTTTTCGGCCTAGGAGCTGAGATCACCACAAGCCGCAGTATTGGTTTAGTTCGCTTGGGCGGCTGCGACGGTATGCCTTCTGCTAAGTCGCTAAGACTCAATTCAACCTCAAACGCCTCAACAAGTCGGCTGCGACAAGCTTCCGCACAGCTCACTGCCGCGACTTTTTCTTGATGGTCACGCGCGCAGAAACGACACCGGTAACTGAGATGCTTACCCTTCGCCCGCACGATCACTGGTCGAAGTGCAAGGAACTCAGACCAACAGCGCACCACGCAACTATGTGCCAGTGGCAGCGCGCCGTACTCACTACGACAGAGGCCACAAACATGCTGGTCACCGCGGCGTAGCACACGTCTGACTGAACCTGCACGATTTAACCAACTCAAGGCGTAGTTCATCGCAGATGTCTCCTCGGGGTTTTGCCTCTTGTCGGCAGTTGCCCAGAGATATTTAGGCAAAAAAGATAAACTTCGGTAAATACCAGGAAATTACCGCCAACTCCGGACGCTACCAGGGCAAAAACCAGGACAAAAACCAGGACAGATCGAAAGCCACGAAATGATTAAAGAAGAGGCCTAATTTTGCCGATGGGCCAGAAAGAGCCCTGCGTTAGGGCAAATTGGAGCACGCAATGCGCCACCACAAGAAAATCAATAAACTAAATTTAATAGTGACTTGCAGCACAGTAATCGCACTCGAACTGCTATCTGCCTGCGCCAAGAAATCTGCCCCCAAGAGCAATGAAGGCACGCTACCAAATCCAGACGCAGCCAAATCCACCGCTGGTACGGTCGAAATAAGTCTGGTGCCAACACTCGTGTTAGCGTCCGTAACCGGAGCTAGTGCCGAAGGCGCCCAACTACTGGACGACCCCGAAAGTGCACTCGATCGCCCTGATCCCAAAAGAGCGGCCAAAGCTCTCGATGATCTCTTCGCCAACGCAGCCGACATACGCGGCTGCCTTGCTGGCGCAGGACGCACTCAAGCACCAGACCGAAGCACAAGCTGCTACGGACCAGTCGTGAAATTTACTGGGCATCCTGACGGCTCCGGACCATTTGACTACTTACCGCGTGGCGACTTAGGAGTATTTGAAGAATCAGAAGGTGCCAACAACGAGGCCTGCGTAGCCGCTAAGATGAACGAGATGATCGGCCGAGTTCGCGGCTTTGTGTCAGAGGCGGTAGAAACAAGTAAGCGTGCACTCTGTTTCGCACGGGTACTTGGCAAGACCCTTCCTACTGCTATTGGCAGCGAAATAGATTTAACCAAAGATGTATCGGATGCACTGGCAGCAAATAGTTCTGAGGTCGATAGACGCGGGCGACTCAGCTACGGCGTGATCAAGATCAAGTTGATGGCGAGGACCGGCGATATCGCTACCTATCAAACCGACGTCGACGCCACAACTAAGCGCGGATCTGTTTGGACGCGCGTCGTGAACAAACGCGAGGGGGTAAAAGACACTGGTTACGTATGGGGCGTCTTCAAACCTGACCTTAGCGGCCAGGACGGTGATCCACATATGTTCTCAGTGCTTTATTCTAAAGATGGCGACACAGTGGCTTACGATGCGACCAAGTCACGAGCTAAGTCTGACCTTGATAAGGCTGCGTTGGCAGCTAATAAAGAATCCTTGTTCGACACCGATCGGCGCGTCCGCGTCGATCCTCAGCAAGATTCCGGCTATGACCATATCCTAGCTAAAGTCGACACCAACGCTAACGACGGCGAAATGATTTATATGTGGACGGCTGGCAAATCTACCGAGGAGCAGCGCACTCTACACGCGAAAGTTATCAGTAGCGGCGCTACTAAGACTGGGTGGGGATACTTCGGATTCGGCCCAAAGCTTGCAGACTTCCGTCAAGATGTGAAAGACGAAACCGTGTCTGATAGCGCTAAATCCATACGGAAGATGATTTGCAATTGGGCAGGACCACAGCATAGTCACGTCGGTGAGCCCTATGCTCAAAAACAACTAATGTCGCTCACCAATGGGTACTTTACGGCGGCAGAGAGCCACATTGGGTTTGCTGGTAGAAACAACTGCGGCAGACCGGCAGCAGAGCCAACCTTTAAAGTAGTAAAAGTCGATAGTCCTGAAGCTACACCAAGTCAAAGCTCATTCCATGAATGGGCTCCATTTGACTTGGTGAGCATCACCAGCGGTGCTGATGCAGACAATCTAAAAAGTATTAAATCGCTACTTCTAGACTCTAACCTCTGATTTGTTTTGGACTATTCCGGCCAAGAATTGATCACATGACAAGTGCGCGGCAAGATTGAGTCTCGGTAGCACTGCACTAGTGCATCGTTACATGCCTGATCGCGTGCGTATGGGCCGTAACCATAACTGCGGCCGAAGTACTCAGCGCCGCGGAGATTACGTGCCACACAGACAAAACCTGCCAACGTCAGCTCTGCACGGTCTCCGGAGCGAGCGGGCTCACTAGCAAATGCACCGGAAGCTACCGTTAAGCCAACCAGCAAGCTCAGACCTGTGGAAATTTTTCTTATTTGATTAGTAAGCATAATTGCCTCCCTGTGTTGCAATGCACATTTCCAACAAATACGCCGCAACTAATAGATTTGCAATGCGTCAGGATGACACAGGAATGTGAACTCAAAGCAAAATAGCCGCAGACTATAGCCGTGGGTAAACCAAGCCAGGAGGTGCCACTCGCACCGTAATCTGTCCCTGCTGACCGTTCGTGAAGGCACCGACCACTAAACGGCCTGCGGCAAACTGTTGCCCATAAAAGCGAACAAAGCGATTGAGCACAGGACCATCCACTGTAGCGAGTGGAGCGGTTGGATAGTAGATCGGAAACCATTCAAAATCACCAAGACGCCGTCCATAAGCATAAAAGCTCTCGAAGGTACCGGCAGCGGGAATCATCCAAACGTCAACGCCACCCAATAGGGGTAGGTTATAAATATCGACTACGACCTTATTGCAGCGACCGCGACCATAAGGGGGATTAAAAGTATGCTCCTCGACTTGTCCGCGGTAACGAACTGTCAGAGCAGCCGGCTCATACTTGCAAGGGTCTAATGGTCCGAAGTCCTTAACGCTGGAGCTTTGGCTACCACAGCTAGACATCAGGCAAACCAGAAGCCCGAGGCGGCCAAACTTTCCCACGTAGCTCATTGCTATCTCCCTTGGGAAGGAAAGCGTTTGGAGCGGGAAACGGGTCTCGAACCCGCGGCCTTCAGCTTGGGAAGCTGACGCTCTACCAACTGAGCTATTCCCGCATTAGATTCAGGAGTAACAAAGGGACAGCGCCCTTGTCCATCCGTAATTCTTAATGTCCTAGATAAGCTGCTTTGATCCGAGGATCAGCAGCTAGCTCACTCGCCTTGCCATGTAGCACAATCCGTCCCGTTTCCAGCACGTAAGCATAATCGGCTATCTTCAAGGCTAGGTTGGCGTTCTGCTCCACCAACAGAATCGTCATGTTCTGGCTGACGCTAATCTGCTTAATCGTGCGGAAAATTTCCTGCACTAGAATGGGAGCAATGCCCAGACTTGGTTCATCTAACATCAACAACCTGGGCTGCGCCATAAACGCACGACCAATTGCAAGCATCTGCTGTTCTCCACCAGACAAGGTCCCGGCAGCCTGATTAAGGCGCTCCTTCAATCGGGGAAACAACTCAAAAACATGGGACAAACTAGCCTTGATGGCCGCCTTATCTTTGATAATAAAGGCACCAAGCTCAAGGTTCTCTTTGACGCTCAGCCGAGGAAATACATGGCGCCCCTCTGGGCAATGACTTAGCCCCAGCCGCACAATCCGATGCGCCGGCATGGAGTTCAGTTCCTGGCCGCTAAATTTAACTGACCCTGAACTCGCACGACGCAGCCCGGACAGTGCACGCAGCGTGGTTGATTTACCAGCCCCGTTGGCACCAATCAGCGTTACGATCGAACCGGCCTCCACTCGCAAGGACACATCCTTAAGCGCATGAATCGCACCGTAGTAAACATTAACGCCATGGGCTTCAAGCATGCAGTTACTCATGCCTCCCCAAGATAGGCCTTGATGACCTGTTGATTGTTTTGAATGGCAGTGGGCTCGCCCTGAGCGATCTCCTTGCCGTAATCGAGCACATAAATGTGTTCACAAATTTTCATGACCAGGCTCATATCATGTTCGATCAATAAGATGCTGACACCAAATTCCCGCCGCAGGCGACCGATCAATTCAGTGAGTTGCGCTGTTTCCTGGGGGTTCATCCCCGCTGCAGGTTCGTCCAGCAGCAGTAGCTTTGGATTGGTAGCGAGCGCCCGAACAATCTCCAGCTTTCTCTGCTCACCGTAGGGTAATCCAGACGCGATATCGTTTGAGCGCCCGACTAAACTAAAAACGTCCAGCAACTCCAGGGCCCGCTTGCGTAATTGTGCCTCGGCACGACGGTAACTAGGCAGGCGTAGAACTGAGCTGAAAATCCCGTAGTCTGCTTGCCGGTGCAAAGCGACACGCACGTTATCAAGCACCGTCATGCTGCGGAAAAGCCGGATATTCTGAAAGGTACGCGCAATCCCTCGACGATTGATCTCAGTCGTCGCCATCCCGTCTATGCGCTCACCACCCAAGCTAATAGAACCTGAGGTCGGCTTGTAGACACCCGTAATCATATTAAAACAGGTGGTTTTACCGGCGCCGTTTGGGCCTATAAGTCCAACCACTTCACCACTACCGACGCGCAACTGCACCCCGTCGACAGCGCGAAGTCCACCAAACTGGATACCGAGAGAGTCAGTCACCAACAGTGATGCGGAACGTTCACTCATGCATGTGTCTCCGCACCGTGAGGCCGCCACCACCGTTTTAGAAACGGTAAATCCCAAATCTCGAAACGCCCCATTAAGCCCTGTGGGCGCAGCAGCACCATCGCCAAGAGCAGTCCAGAAAACACGATCATCTGGTAAGACTCGAGACTGAATAGCCGTAAAACCTCAGGCAGCAAGGTCAGCAGGATCGCGGCTAAAGTGACCCCCGTGATCGAACCTAGCCCACCAAGGACCACCATGGTCAGCAACTTAATACTTTGATCGAACTCAAAGCCCGAGGGATTCAAGTAGGTCGCAGAATTAGCATAGAGCGCCCCGGCTAATCCGGCCATCGAGGCGCCAATCACAAAGACCAAAGTCTTAAGACGCACACGGTTAATACCCACAGCCTGTGCTGCGATCTCGTCCTCGCGCAGGGCCTGGATCGTTCTGCCCAAATTTGAAAACTGCAGTCGGTAATACACGACCAAAGTCACCAGCACCATAAGCCAGACGAAGGCTTTACCCCCATGCGTTGGCGTGCTGATTCCTGTCGCCGCACCCATGTAATCAAAGTTGTAGAGTAAGGTGACAATAATGATCGAGAATCCCAGGGTAGCGATCGCCAGGTAATCTCCGGCTAATCGCAAACAGGGCACAGCCAAAATAAAACCGGCAATGCCAGCAACTACCATCGCCACTAAGATACTAACCAGTAAGATCGCTGGACCCGCCAATCCAAATGGATCGTGCACAGTTACTGCGGCAGCGCTATAGGCGCCCACGGCCCAGAATCCAGCGTGTCCTATAGAAAACATGCCGGCCATGCCATTGATCATATTTAAGCTAAGCGCGAGAATGACATAAACGCCAATCAGCTCTAACGAAGAGTAGACGGTGGGACCGAGTTCGCTCAGAAAATTTAAGATCAAATTCAACTGCTCTCCTCATGAAGCTCCTGCCGGAGCCTCTCAGACCTTGACCACTGTCATCCTGCCTAACAGACCACTTGGCTTGACGGACAACACTAAGATCAAAATCAAAAAGGTGATCGCACTTTGATAGGTGCTCGACAGATAACCCGCGACTAAGTTCTCAATCACCCCGATCAATACGCCACCGATCATGGCACCAGGCAGAGACCCGATCCCGCCCAATACAGCGGCTACAAACGCTGCCAAGCCTGGCTGTACGCCCATCAGAGGATCTACCGAGTACTGCATCCCGTAAAGGACACCCACCGCTCCCGCAAGACTCGCCCCCACGAAGAACGTAAAAGAAATGATCACATTCGTATCAATGCCCATAAGACGCGCCGCTTCAAGATCCTGAGACGTCGCTCGCATCGCCATCCCGATCTTGGTTTTGTTGACCACCAGCCAAAGCCCAACCATCAGGACCAAACTAAGACAAAGCACGATGAGCTGAGAATATTCGATCCAAATGCCAAGGCTGTCAAAGGCGATACTACCCTCAGGAAAACTCGCCGGAAAGGCCACTGCCGAGGCACCAAAAACCAGGCGCGCGACATTTTGGAGCAGCACCGACACAGCAATTGCCGCTGTCAGGACAAAAATCTTAGGCTGATTTCTCAGTGGTCTGTACGCCACAAGTTCCGTCACCACGGCGATTAAGCCAGAGGCCAGCATAGCGATCAGCAAAGCCACTACAAGCGGCGTCCCTTGTAGTCGATTCAAAACTAAGGCACCGATAAAGGCGCCCATCATCATGAATTCACCATGGGCGAAATTGATCAGCGAGACGATCCCGTAGACCATCGTATAGCCGAGAGCAATCAGTGCATACATGCTACCGACTGCCACACCATTGATTAGAAATTGAAGGAATTCGCTCATACTGTCTCAGTGCGATTTCTTACCGGTAGCGACACCGATTTTAGCTGCGAAAGTAGCACCCGTGGACCCTGTCTTAAGGACAACAATGTCTTTTACCGCATCATGCTGCGCATTGATGGTTGTGGTTCCACTGACACCGCGGAAATTTACCGTCTCGGCCAATGCTTTTTGTAGAGCTGGAGCAGAATTTGTTCCGGCGCGCTTAAAAGCATCAGCGATAATTAAGATACCGTCATAACCAAGCGACGCCATCGCTCCTGGTTGCTTACCAAACCGCGCCTTATAATCACTGACAAACTTTTGCACCGCTGGATCTTTATCATCGGGAGCAAAGTGACTGGAGAAGTAGTGGTCTTTTGCAGCCTCGGCGCCAGCAAGTTCAAACAAGGTAGGACTATCCCAACCATCACCACCTAGCATCGTGACTTGAAAGCCCATTTGTCTGGCTTGCTTCATGATCAGACCCACTTCTTGATAGTAGCCGGGAACCAGCAGCACATCGGGCCTGCGAGCGCGAATCTTGGTGAGCTGCGTCTTAAAGTCCTTCTTACCCGCCTCGTAAGCTTCATTAGCTACAATCTCACCACCGCCGGCTTTGAATGCCTCTTCGAAATATTGGGCTAGACCCATAGAGTAGTCGGACTTGTGATCGAGCAGGATGGCTGCTTTTTTCTTGCTGAGGTTATGTAAAGCGAAGTCCGCTAACACAGATCCTTGGAAAGGGTCGATAAAGCAGGTCCGAAAGACCAGAGGGCTCTTCTTCGTCACTTCGGGGTTGGTCGATGCCGGGGTTACCAGTGGCTTACCCGCAGCGACGGCAGCAGCAACCATCGCCAACGTGTTTGAACTAGCCACGGTACCGAATACGATGTCGACCTGGTCGACGTTTAGTACTTTTTTAACCGCTGTGGCAGCATCAACCGGATTCGACTTCTCATCCTCGCGGATGACACTAATCTTAGCCGCAAGAGCAGGATCGGTCTTGGCAAGATTACTGAGGGCCAAGTCGAGGCCGTTAATGGATTCCTCACCATAAGTGGACTGACCACCGCTCAGAGCAAAAACAGCCCCAACTTTGAGCTTATCGGCTGCGAGCACAGGATGCGCGGTCAAAGCCAAAGCAATTGCCGCTAAAGTACACCGTAAACGCACCATGATTAGCTCCTGAACTGGGTCATGAGTCTTTTGAGGATGGTCTTTTTTAACAGCAATGAACGACCAGCGGCTAGCAAAAAGACATTTTGGCTCAAACCTATCTAACCAGGCCCTGGATAATGGATGCAACGGATTCGACGCGGTCTATCCCTGCAACGCTCTTACCCGCCTGGAAGTATTCTTTATAGTCAGCGCCTTTATTGAGACTTTGTTTCAGCTCAAAAAGGGAACGCACGCTGTAAAACATGCGTGCGAAGTGTTTGGTGCGGGGATTATCGAGCAAGAACTTGGCCACTCCACCGACTTCCGAGCCACGTTCACGCATAAATTTAGTGTTAATCACAGCCACCGGTACGCCGGTAAGTTTGCGTGTCAGGATGATATCTGCGGCCTCAGCGTTCACGATAGCTTGCTTGTAATCTGAGTGCGCACTGCATTCCGTGGAGGCGATAAATCGAGTACCCAACTGCACGCCCTGATAGCCCAGTTTTAACGCTGCGCGGTAGCTTTCGGCGTCGCCAATACCACCAGCACAGACCAGGGGTAGACCCAGGGGAGCCAGGTCATTATAGAGCTTCTCCGGTGAGATCTGTCCGGCATGACCCCCGGCCCGATTATTCACACAGATTAGGCCGTGAACTCCTGCATCGACCGCTTTTTTCGCCCAGATCTTATCGGTGGTGTCGTGGAATACCAGAGCGCCACTGCCTTCCACCCGACGCACGACCCAGTCTGGATTTCCCAATGCGGTGATGAAAAACTTCACCCCCTCTTCTAGGGCAATACCCAACCACTCTTTGTTTTTCTCCAGATACTTCTTCGAGGACTTTTCGATGAGCAGGTTGAGGCCGATCGGCTTTTGCGTCAGAGTTCTAATGTAACGCAGCCCCTCACGAAACTGATGCTTGTGCACAAATGTGAGAGAGATTGGCTGGACCACGCCAACACCACCGGCTTCAGACACTGCTGCCACTAGCTCCGGATTACTACATGGGTACATGGCGCCGCAGATGATCGGGTGCTCAATACCTAAGTGCTGGGTAAGAAACGAATGCTGCTGGGTCATTTCAATCACCTGTTCTTAAGTTCATGGCTGGCAAATCCAAACCGCTCTCTACAACTCATCGGCATCTTAGAACTTTACACGCTGAGTGACATCCCGAGTATGACTGACTCACATCTAGTTCGTTAGTAAGTTTATTTAGCCCCAAAGCAAAACCAATAACCACTCGTATTAATTGATATAAAATAGATTCTTGGCACAAACCTAAAGTCCGCCACGGGATTTACCGATCAGGTGCTGTGAGCGGAGCAACCACTCAACACGTCACCCAGCCAACGCCACTCTCGGACAGAGGATCAGAGCTATGATTTCAGTTTCAAATGTTGCGCTGTGCTTGTGGGTGTTCAGCACGGCGATATCCATAAGTAGTAGCGTCTATGTGTGGCGCTGGCTACGCAAGGCCCCGTCAAAAAACAATGCTCAGTTACCTCCGGTTTCAATACTGAAACCGCTTAAAGGAGTAGACCCAGGTCTAGCAGATAGCTTGGAGACTTTTCTCTGCCAGGACTACCCTCGCTATGAAGTTATTTTTGCTGTGGCAGAGGCCGAAGATCCAGCTATAGCTGTAGTCACTAAACTCCTCGCTCGCTATCCCAACGCGCAGGCCCGACTCGTAGTGGGCGACGAGCAAGTGGGTGCTAACCCCAAGGTCAATAACTTAGTGCGGCCGCTTAAAATGGCTCGCTATGATTACGTAGTCATCAGCGACAGCAACATTCGCGCGACTCCAACTTACCTAAGAGACCTTGTGCGCGAAACAGGTGCAAATATCGGTGCAGTCACTGCCCCTGTCCGCGGCCTTGGTGGTGAGGGTATTGGCGGCCGCCTAGAAGAAATGCATCTGAATAGTTTCTACATACGCTCTATGTTGGTGTCGCACGCATTAGGAACTGGGTTAGTGCTCGGCAAAACGATGATGTTTAAACGCTCTTTTTCCGATCGCCTGGGTGGATTCAACCGCTTTGGTAATCAAGGTGCAGAAGATTATGCCTTCGGCATGGCCACGAGACGAGTGGGGCGAGATATCGCACTCGTATCAGCTCCGGTCACTCAACACGTAGGCGCCCGCAGTTTTCAAAACTTTTTTCTTCGACATAGTCGTTGGAGTACGCTGCGCAAATATTCGGCACCTGGATTATTTTTCATCGAGTGGGCTCATCACGGAATCCTTACACTGCTTTTTGCTTGGGTGGGATGGTCACAACTAGGGACTGCCTACAGTGTAGCCAGTGTAGTAGCCACAGCTTTGATTTGGATCCTCGGGGACTTGGCCCTTTCGCGCCAGCTCGGTGGTCGCTTTAACTTGGGAATTTGGGCTTTGCGTGAACTAACCGTGCCCTTTATTTGGTTAAGTGCAGTCGTCACCCGCCAAGTAACGTGGCGAGGCAATAAGTTGCGCCTGCTCGGGGGTGGTCGCGTGCAGACGGCACAGGAACAGACAGAGGCCAAACCTGATTGGTTATCGGCAGGCTGAATCAACCGGCAACTATAGTGCCTTTGGGTTTACGACGTTTAAGTGACAGGACCATGTCCATATCTGCGACAACCTCGTCGGAAATGGATGGAACCGTCGCGATGATCTTGAGCTTCGCCTCAACCCGCTCCCCAGACTGTTGAGCTGCTTCGACCAGGCGCTCAATATCTCCGCCTTGTGCACAGGAAAAGACCACATCTCCTAACGGGCGTTTCAAGAAGCGCGCCGATGCGGTGCGAAAGACAAAGTCTATTTTATAGCGCTTCTCGATAATTAATTTGGCTGCGTAATAACCAGCGGCAACATCGGCACCAATCATCAGGGCCCCCATGTACATGGACTTGAGATGATTGCGAGAGCGACGCGTCAGCGGTATCAGCATACTCATAGATTCAGCACTCACGTGCAAAACCCTTGGTCGCACAAATCCAATCAATGGCACCTTTACTAAGCCAAAAACTCGTAGCAACGTGGTGTCGATCAAAGTCTCGGGCAGGATCTTTTTTGCGCGATCCAAAACTGTCATACCTACTCCCGCAAGCAGAAAATCCCGAGCCTATATTAATGCCGGATTAATCTACTGCCTCAATTAATGACCGAATGAACGCTCCCTGATACCATAGATCATTACTTAAGAGCAAAACGCGAGGGCAACTCATGATCTGGATCCAGACCGCAGCGCTCTGTCTTTGGCTCCTAAATTTGGTACTGCTTTTATCGGGTAGTGTTTGGGCTTGGTGGTGGGTGCGTAAAGCACCGCCAGTCGACCTCATAGATCAGCCACCAGTGTCGATCCTTAAGCCACTGAAAGGCGTCGATCCAGGCTTGGAGTCTAGCTTGGAGAGCTTCCTAAATCTTGAATATCCGAAATATGAAGTTATTTTCTCTATAGCTGATGCTCGAGATCCCGCCGTTAAAGTGGTGACCGAATTGCTCTCCCGCTATCCGAATGCACCCGCCAGGCTCATTATAGGGGAAGAGATAGTTGGCGCTAATCCTAAGGTAAATAATCTCATCAGACCGCTGGACATGGCGAGCTACGACCAAATTCTCATCAGTGACAGCTACATCCGCGCCTCCCCCGACTACATACAGCATCTCCTTCAACCATCACGCCCTAATGTAGGCGTAGTCACCGGCTTAAGAAGAGGTCGTGAAGGCCAGGGATTGGGAGGCCGGCTAGAAGAACTGCACATCAACTGTTTTTACATCAGGTGGCAACTGCTAGCTCAGCTATTCCGCATGGATTTTGTCATTGGATCATCCATGCTTTTTCGAAAGTCGTTTGCCGACAAGTTCGGTGGGCTGAGGGCCCTGGCGGATCACGGTTCTGAGGATTATGCTTTTGGCCTCGCCACTAAACGGCATGGCAAGAAAGTGGGAATGACGCGAACACCCGTGACGCAATATATCGGTGAAAAATCTCTAAGCGAATTTTGGCAGCGCCATCGCCGCTGGAGTGCGCTGCGCAAATATGCGGCACCGGGCGTATTCTATATCGAATGGCAACATTCGATGTTCATCGTAGCTGCACTCGGCGGTATCGGCCTTGCAAAATTTGGCCCCGGCTGCTCACTGTTCGCAGCTCTAGCCACAGCATTACTATGGATGCTGTGCGATATGAGCGTGCTTAAGGCTATCGAAGGAGCAAAGCTTGATCCCGTGCTCTGGCTCCTCAAAGAATTCCTGTTACCGCTGAACTGGCTGCATGCAGCGTTCAGCCGCCACATCAATTGGCGTGGTAACAAGTTAAAAATTCAATCTGGGGGATGGGTCCAGGCTATTGACGCACATGAGGCGGCAAATCAAAGCTGGGTTCCAGTCACCGACCCCTGACCACTGGATCAAAGATAAGGGGCCATCAACCGCATGACCCCATCACGCAATTTAACGGGCATAGGTCGAGCCTGGATATCTGCTAAAGTTAGCGGCCTTGCATTCACCAGTTTGGCTGCAAAAATATCATGCATCTGAGCTGCAAAATCATGACTAAAACATTCAATATTAAATTCAAAATTGAGGCGCAAGCTGCGCGCATCCCAATTTGCAGAGCCAATCATAGTCCAGGCATCATCCACTAGCATGACCTTAGAATGATCAAATGGTGGGGGCGACAAATAAACGCGGCACCCCTTTTGCAGCAGTGGTGTCAACGTAGCCATAGCAGCCCACTGCACTGGCAAAATATTATTTTGCTCGGGCAAGATGATATCAATCTCAACACCGGACATCGCAGCCACACAAAGAAATCGGATCGTCGTGGCATCTGGAAGAAAATAGGGTGTCAGGATTCTGATGCGTCGCCGCGCAGCGCCGACCGCACCCAATATAGTCCACAGCGTCTTTTCAAAATCGCGATCCGGTCCGTCGAGAACTCCGCGCGCCAAAATGCCTTTTTGTTGCTCCTGCAATTCGACAATCTTAGGTGCCCACATCTCACCAGCTAGCTGCTCGCGCGTCGTAAATACCCAGTCCTCGATGAAGGCTTGGCGCAAATGCGCCACCACCGGCCCAACCACACGAAAGTGAAGATCTTGAACCGGACTGGGAAAATTACGCTTGATACAGTTACCCTGGCGGATATTCATACCGCCAGTGAATCCGATGACACCATCAACCACCATGATCTTGCGGTGGCTACGCAGATTTATGGTAGAGATGCGCGTAGGCTGCAGATTAGGCATGAAGCGAGCACACTTTATGCCCGCCTGCCGCAGCGGCCGAATGATCGACGGGAACGAATATCTGGATCCCGTTGCATCGACAAGCACCCGCACTTCAACGCCACGCTGCTTAGCTTTTTTTAGTGCCGCCACAAACTCAGCGCCAATCGCATCGTTGTCAAAAATATAACTTGAGAGCATGACGCTCTGCTTTGCACTAGCAATCGCTGCGAGCATGGCCGGATAGGCCTCATCACCATTGATCAGCGGCTGAATTTCATTGCTAGAAAGTATGGGCAGACCGCCAACATGATTGCCGACATGGGCAAGTTGTCGCATGCCAGGATCGGGCAAAATGCCAGCCTGACTTAGCTGCTTAAGTGCGACATGATCGAGCGCCTTGGCCTCTTCATGGCCCATAATACTGGCGGCAGAGCGCCTGATCCTATTGATCCCCAGAGTGTAATATAACCCTGAGCCAATAATCGGTGACAACCACACCAGGCCAACCCAGCCCACCGCAGCATGGGGCTCGTCTTTAGTCAGGACAATATGAGCGGATGCTGCTAGCGCGATGATAACGTGAATAGCCACGAGCACATCGGCGCGGACCATCCAGTCGTAAAGTAGATGGATTAACATCCGGTCCTAAAGTTTGGTTTCGTAAATGTGAAAGTGAGCCTGATGCATTCCGAGTCGCTTATAAGTAGCGATTGCCGTGTCGTTATCTTTTTCGACATAGAGCCGAACACGGCGGCCATCACCGGCAGCAGTCGCCGTGTTCACTACGTGCTGATAAAGCTGACGGAAGACACCCCGGCCGCGATGCTCGGGATCGACAAAGACGCTTTGGATCCAATGGACCAAACCATCCTCCCAATCGGTGACCTCAAAGGTGACCATGGTCTGTCCGATCACTTTGCCATCGACTTCGGCCACGTAATAACGACAGAGTTCCGGAGCCGCCAAAGCGCGGGTAATCCCAGCGCTTAGCGTCTGTGGACTTAGCCTGCGCTGTTCCGTGTCCCACGCCAAAGCGGCGTTGAAACGGACCAGCACAGGCAGATCTTTAAGCGTAGCGTCACGAATGCACAACTCAGTGACCACTCAACTTCCTCACGGTGTAATGCAAGATGCCGCCGTTACGGTAGTACTCAAGCTCGTCAGCAGTATCGATGCGGCACGTAGCACGCACTTTGTCTGTTGAGCCATCGGCACGATGGATCACAACTTCTACTTCTGAGCGAGGAGCCAGCTTGCTAACACCCAAAATATCGAAGGTCTCTGTACCCACTAGCTTTAGGGTGACCCGGCTTTGATCCGCAAGGAACTGCAGCGGCAGAACGCCCATGCCGATCAGGTTGGACCGGTGAATCCGCTCAAAGCTTTCTGCCAAGACGGCTTTGACACCTAGCAACATGGTCCCCTTCGCAGCCCAGTCGCGCGACGAGCCGGTGCCGTATTCTTTACCGGCAACGATAACTAGCGGAGTCTTCTCTACCTGGTACTGCATCGATGCGTCGTAAATAGAAAGCTGTTTTCCGTCCGGCATATGCTTGGTCACGCCGCCTTCGATCCCAGCTAGCATCTCGTTGCGCAGACGGATGTTAGCAAAGGTACCGCGCATCATGACTTCGTGGTTACCGCGACGGGCGCCGTAAGAGTTGAAGTCGGCCTTCTTTACACCGTGACTCACCAAGTACTGACCAGCTGGGCTAGACTCTTTGATCGAGCCGGCCGGTGAAATGTGGTCTGTAGTGACGCTATCGCCAAGAATGGCAAGTGGACGAGCGCCTTTTACGTCAACCAGCTCAGCTGGCTGCTTCGCCATACCGACGAAATAAGGCGGATTACGAACATACGTGCTCTTCTCGTCCCATTTAAAGGAGAAGCCGCCGCTAACTTTAACGGCTTGCCACTGTGTTGGGCCCTTAGCGACGTTAGCGTATCGCTTGCGGAACATCTCGGGACTTAGCCCCTTGGTGATCGCAGCTTGAATCTCGGAGTTAGTCGGCCAGATGTCCTTCAAGTATACAGGCTTACCATCTTTACCGGTGCCGAGTGCATCTTTGGTCAGATCGACTTTGATATTACCAGCGATCGCATACGCAACGACTAGAGGCGGCGATGCGAGGTAGTTCGCTTTAACATCTGGGCCGATTCGACCTTCGAAGTTGCGGTTACCAGACAGCACCGAGGCACAAACTAGATCTTTGGCGTGAACAGCCGCAGCGATGGAGTCATGCAGGGGACCACTGTTGCCGATACAGGTCGTACAGCCGTAACC